>JACNIU010000062.1:2676-13851 GCA_014382905.1 Desulfobacterales bacterium | reverse complement strand
TTATAATATGAAATAACTCATGTGCCAGATCAAAATTTCTTCTCCATGGAGCATCGTTGGCGTTGATAAGAATGCCAACTCCTAAAGCGTTATCTACAACACTGGCACCGGAGACACCGTCCTCCAAAGGCATGTGCAGGATTTTGAAGCGAAGCTTATTCTCGAGCACGTTAAGCAGATTAAGGGAAGGACGGGAACCCAAGTCAAGAAATATATGAATTTCAGCGCCGAGTTTGCCGGCCTGCTCAAAGCCATTGTAAGAGAAATCATCCCGATCATAATTTCTCAGAATATCTTTCCATCGTCGCTTGAGCCCAAGCAGGTGTTCCAGGTTACTGTAGTTTTCAAGAAAAGAAAGGAATTGACGCTGTATTTGGTTTATGTCTGTTTTTGTTGTTTTTCTCCATAAGGGCACAGGATCAGGAGCAACGTCGGATTCCAGGAAATAATCAAGAGTTCTGCCATATAAACGAGCCATCATAATTAATTCATGGGCATTCATCTTCCTTGCACCTTTTTCAATAGCGGAAAGAGTCTGATAGTTTTTAAACCCCAGTTTTTGAGCCGCTTGGGTGATAGAAAAGCCTGCGGTCTCCCTTGCGGCTAAAATCCTTTCATTCAGGATCTCTTCTTCCTTTCCTTTGGATATCATGACATCCCTCTCAATAATGATTTCTTATATTATAATTAATAATGTCGGCCATTATATAAGAAATCTTTACCCATTTGTCAATCCTTAATTAAATTGATGGCACTTCCTTGGCCAATTGAAACTCAGGCCTGTGCTTTCCGACCCAGGATAATCCCTTCAGATTAAGACCCAGAACCTGTGAACGCTTACCCCAAAAGTAATCCGCTAAAGGGCATTAAGCGCATGGCCGTAAGAAATTGGTAATGCTCTCTTTCCCTTACCCTCCAGGCGAAACAACAGGCAGCTCGATCCTCAATACAAGGTCTTCTCCTTCGCGGGAGACATCGATCTTTCCACCGTGACGATGAATGATGATTTTGGAAAGGGGCAGATCGTGCACAACGGATTCGGCCTTTCCTGTAAACCGGGGAAAGAAAAACTGATCCAGATCTTCTTCCGCCAGCCCCTGGGCCCGGTACCTGATAGTGATAAACACGTTTTCATCTTCCATCATTGTGGAGACGAACAGCTTTTCTCCTTCGGGCATGGACAGGACCGTGTGCTTCAAAAGACTGCCAAAGGCCTTGTTAAGCAGGCTATTATCACCCTGAACGCTTGTGACAGACGACGAAAACGATTCCTCCACATGGATCTTTTTTGTCTCAATCTGATACTTCAACCCCTGAAGCGATAATATGAGAAGTTGATTCAAATCCACTTCCGACACGGAAAGGGTAAACGGTTCAATAGAAGAAAGGATGATTTTCAAGATATGTTCAAGTCTGGCCACCTCTTCCACGATAATACCCGCAAACCTCCCATACTTGTCATCCTCTGGGAGGGCATCCCGGAGTCGGCGCGCAAAGCCGCCTGCTGTGGCCAGGGGGTTTCTCATTTCATGGGCAAACCGTGCTGATATCTCACCCAGGACCTTGATTTCCTCGGTTCGCAGCGCCTTTTCCTCCAGCTTCTTCAGTTCAGTGATGTCCATCATGAACCCATCGAGCCATTTGAGATTTCCATCCTCATCTCTAAACGGAATTGAATGATCGATAAAAACGAGTCGGTGGCCCTGCTTGTCTCGAACAACCCGTTCGACCCGGAATCCACCTTCATCCTTCCTCAAATCGCTCCAGATTTTTTCACCCGGGGCCCTGTCACATCCCCAGACTTTTTCCTCCCAGAACCGCTTCTTCCCCACGACATCGTCGGTCGTATATCCCAATTTTTCCGTGAAATGGGGGTTTATGAACTCGGTGGTCCCGTCATACAATATCCGGTAGACACACAGGGGCAGATTATCAACCAATGTGCGATATTTTTCTTCCGAAGAAACCAGGTCTGCGGTCCTTTCCTGAACTTTCTTCTCTAAGGTTTTTGCATAATCCTGGATCTGCCTCCTTCTCTCCTTCAGGGAATCCAACATAATATTGAGCGATTGGGTCAGCCTTCCGATTTCATCGTCAGGTCTCAGAGCCAAACGGGTCTCCCTCTTGCCTTCGGCAATCTCCTTAGCCTTAGTGACAATCTCCTCTATAGGCCGGGTGAAGAGCACGGCAACGACCCAGATCAGCGCAAAAGAGACGAGGATCCCTGCTATCCCCACAAAGACCATCAGGTTTCTTGTCTTTGCCAGACGTTTGACAATTCCTGAACGATTCGCATCCACTTCCACTAAGGCCACTACTTCTCCAAAGTAGTCCCTGATGGGTCCCACCAAAATTGAGCTGCCAGGATGGTCTTCAGGGGAAATCTGAATTACCGGGTGATCGGCAGATCGGTCAATCAGATGCCTGGTCGGACAGGAGGCCTTTACTTCATTAAGGGTGGTAGCAAGGAGCGTGTAAACATTTTCACCCCTTTTTTCATAAACCGTGATGTCGGGGCCCCAGCTCTTTTTGAGATCTTCCAGAAACGGCTTTTCAAAAGGATATCCGATCTCAAAGCTGCCCGCTAACGCACCCTTATAGTAAACAGGCGCAATTCCGCGGATTCCCAAGCCTGTTAACCCCCATTCAAGGCTCGCAACACCCCTGCCGCTTTTCATAACATCCATGATCGCCTTCCTGTAGGAGATCATTTCTCCAAACACCTCAGGCGCATGAACCCTTAAAAACGATTTGCTGGGAGGGACATGAAAGTGGAATTGTCTTATCCCGAAATCTCTTTTGAGCTGTTTATACAGGGGCAAGGTATATTCCATCAGCGAATCCCAGTCTCTGCCTGCCAATAATTCCTGTGCCCGGGGGTCGGCTGCAACAATGGTGGCCATGGATAAGGCCTGATCTCCTTTGTGACCAATTCTTGTCAAGAACAGGTGATAGAAATCACGGATTTCCTTTTGCTCCTCCCTCTTGATCAGGTCCTGCTGTGAACTCAGTCCCATATACACCAGAATCGTAGTCCCAAGAAACGAAAAGAGGAGGAAGGGGATCAAGAGCTTCCACTTCAAGCTGATTCCCTGAATTCGGTATAGGACGTCTGATAACATATGGCCATTCAGAAAAAAGGTTTGGGGTTAAGAGACGAGCGGCATTTTTTCCATGTCTTTCAGGATTCTCCGCTGTCGTCTCAAGACCTGTTCGTTTGGATGGGTCGGGGACCATCGGTGCGGGCTCGGGAGGATGGCTGCCAAGAGTGCTGCCTGGCTCTGAGTAACCAGTTGAGATGAGACGTGGAAATACCTTCTTGAAGCGGCTTCGACCCCCATGACCCCTTCTCCCCAGTCCACGGTGTTGAGATATATCTCAAGTATCCTTCTCTTATCCCAGAATATTTCAACAAGAACCGTATAGTATGCCTCTAAGATCTTTCTCACCAGGCTCCTGTCGGGCCAGAGAAACACCGTTCTCGCCGCCTGCATGGTAACCGTGCTTGCGCCTCTGTAACCCTTCTGTAAGACAATGTCCTTTACAGCTTCGTTGATCTCCTCAAAATCAAACCCGTTGTGGGACAAAAAGCGCTGATCTTCACCCGCAAGAACCGCCTTTCTTATATGCGGCGATATCTCTCTGAGCTGGCGCCAGCCATGGTGAGGAATTGTCGGCTCGACCACCCCCCCGCTCCTGATCCAGTCCAAGGCCGTCATCACAGTGAATGGCGGGTTCACATAACTCAGCACAGCGACCTGTAAGACGCTCAGGACCACCAGAACGACCAGAGAAACTCCCATCCATTTCAGAATTCGGAGAAAGGGCCTCTTTTTCAGTTTCTTTTTAGGCAAAGCACCATTACCGCTGCCGTTTCTTTACCTCGTCCCACGCCCTGTCCATTTGAGTCAAAGTGGCCTCTTCCAACCGGATTCCGGATTCGGCCAGCAGTCTTTCCATCTTCTCAAAGCGCGCCTGGAACTTTTGATTGGCACTTCTCAGGAGATTTTCGGCATTTGCTCCCCAGTGTCTTGCAAGATTCACGATGCTGAAAAGGAGATCGCCCATCTCCTCGGCAGCCCCTTCTCGATCTCCAACAGCAATCGCAGACCTCATTTCCTCAATCTCTTCCTGGACCTTTATCCAGATCTCGTCGGCATTGGCCCAATCGAAACCCACCTTGGACGCCCTTTCACTCAACCTGTGCGCCCTTAAAAGGGCTGGTAAATCTGAGGGAATGTTTTTCAGCATCAGCGAAGTCTCTTTTGGCTTTCCTTCTTCAGATTTTTTTATTCGAGTCCAGTTGGCCGCAACATCTTCCGCGCTTTCCACTGTTGCGCTTCCAAAGACATGCGGGTGCCGGCGAATCATTTTTCTCGTGATCCCTTCAATAACTTCAATAAAATCAAATTCCCCCCTCTCTGACGCCAATTGGGCCAGGAAAAGGATTTGAAACAAAAGATCACCCAATTCTGAGCAAACCTCCTGGGGTAACGTGCTATCGAGGGCATCCAGGACTTCATATGCTTCTTCAAGAAGATATATCTTAACGGTGGCATCTGTCTGTTTGGCGTCCCACGGACAGCCGCCAGGCCCCCTGAGCCGGGCCACCAATTCCACAAGAGATCCAATCGCGGCTGTGAGTCTATTGGCGTCCATTTTTCTCGGTGGTATCGATCCTCCCTGAGAGAGTCTTCCCGATCCTTTCCTTCTGTATAACAAACTTTTTCTTCAAATTCTGATAGGCTTCCGGAGATATGAGTCCGACGATGGACTGGTAAGAACTGACAATCATAGGCGCCAGTTTTGAATCGGCGATAAACTTCACCTTGGAAGGAACAAAAAAGGTAAGCAGGACAATAGCGAAATAGGTAATGATGACACCTTTGAAGACGGCTAAGCCCGCACCTAAGGTCCTGTCCGCCCAGCCTAATAAGACCTTTTTGATAAGCATTTGCAACAGCCAGCCGGCAACATTACAGGAAACCAGGACAATCAGAAAAACAGATGCAAAACTGATCAAAGGGAGGAGCTTCCCGGCCGGGAGCAGCGGCTCCAAGAAACGGGTCATCTGCGGCTGGTACACACTCCCAAACCATATGCCCAAAATGACACCCGCAAGGGATCCCACTTCTCTGACAAACCCTCGGAATATGCCCCGCACGATTAAGAAAACCATGCAGGCAGTTATGATCATGTCAAGCAGATTCATCGCTCAAGAAAATAGACGGACCGGTCACTCGGTTACTGGATGGTTTCGAGACCTTTGAAAAATGCTCAATTTTGGTCAAGGTCAAGGAAGGCGAAAATTTCAACCACAGGAATATATTGAATATTTCGAGGATTGAAATTTGAGCCTGACGCAGAGATTGGCCAAAAGGGGGCGTTTTTCAAACGTCTCGTTTCTATTACCATTTACACGGTCCAATTACAAGGCAGGAGTATGCCTATTCCCTGATCAGTAACGGGTTGAAACGTGTATCGTGATCGTAGACGTCCAGCCCTTCCTGTTGCTTCAGGAACCCCACCACTTTATACGTCACAGGTGTTGCAGCGGCCTCATAGGCAGATTTAACAAGCCATTGCGTTACGACAGCAAGGGCCAGCACCTTGAGTGAAAGGGTCCCGGCAAATGCAATGGTAATAAATACCAGAGAGTCAACCCCCTGCCCGATCAATGTGGATGTTATCGTCCGGGTCCACAACCAGCGGCCCTTTGTGGCAATTTTCATCTTTGCCATTACATAGGCGTTAAAGAACTCTCCCACGAGGTATGCCAGAAAGGACGCCGCTAAAAGCCTTGGGGCATAACCCAGTATTCGTTCGTAAGCCGTTTGCCCGTCCCAAAAGGAAACCGGGGGGATGACCTGACCCAGCCAGATAACCACGACTGCCAGGAGGTTACAGAGAAACCCCAACCAGATAACCTTTCTTGCCTGAGCATATCCATATACTTCGGTCAGGACATCTCCTGTAATGTAACTGACAGGAAATATGATCACGCCGGCAGGCAACACCAGTCCCAGCACGCCGATTAACTTCACTGACGTTATATTCGCAACAATCAGGCTCGTTATAAAAATGGCAACCACCACCACAAACCACGAAGAATAGCGGGCATTGCTGTTCATCTTTTCATCTCTTTATCTTTTCCCATTAAACATTGACAAACTCGTAAAAAGTCGGAAAGCACCCGTTGTCGTCATTCCCGCGAAGCTTGTCCTCGACCTGATCGGGGAGCGGGAATCCAGTAAAATCAACCAGTTCTGGACTCCCGCTTTCGCGGGAGTGACGGCCTTGGAGACTTTTTACGGGACCATCAGCCAGGCTGGTGCTCTTTTCGGAGCAGGTCGTTCACCGTCTTTACGGGGTTAAATGTGATGCCCGGAACTTCCACGAAAAGCGTGATCCATCGGGCCATCGATCCGTTCCAGAGACCTGGATGCTCTAATGCCTTGAGCTCCTTTCCATCCTTTGATTTCTGGGAGATGAAAACGGTCTTCGGATCGACAAACCTGCTCAGGTCAAAAAGTCTCCCCTGCCAGTCGCGAATGCCGCACACAAGATCGACCGGGTTGAAATGGGTCGAAGCCCTGAAAATGTCCTGCTGATCTTTTGACCGGAGATCGATCTGAGCCGTTTCCACTATCTGAAGGGACCTTTCTCCTGCCGGGTCTTCCACCCAGAAAGGACCCCCTCCCGGTTCCCCCACATTTCTCACCATTCCGCAAACCCTTACGGGCCGATCAAGCCTATCCATTAAATAGGCCCTTTTGGCGTCGGTAGATGCACGCTTTATAATGCCGGGGACTGGAAGGAGCAATGTCTCCTCCAAAAAAGTGGAGACCTCTCCGAAGGGCCGCTGGTCTTCATCCCCTGATATTAATCTTTCCATGTAATCTAAAATCTGATTCTGAATGGAAATCAGGTAACCACCCGTAATTTTTTTCCATTTAAACGTCTCTAACTTGAGATGATCGGGAACTACATTGTCTATATTCTTAATGAATATGATATCGCCGTCCACATGATTCAGGTTCTTCAGTAAGGACCCGTGCCCCCCCGGTCGAAACAGCAACCTGCCATCCCTTTGCCGGAAAGGCATGTTATCCAGGTCCACTGCAAGGGTATCGGTGGATTTTTCTTGAACAGAAAAGGAAATATCATAGGCAACCCCGTATCTCTCTTCATAGATGGGCCTGATTTTTCTAAAAGAGGCATCAAATCCGTCCAAATGTTCCGGCGAGACGGTAAGATGAAGCAGACACCGCCTATCTGCACCCGCTATATAGGAAGCGGCTTCAACCAGATGCTCTTCAAATGCTGTCCTGCTCCCCTCGGGATATTCGTGGAATTTGAGCAGCCCTTTCGGAAGATCCGCATAATCGAGACCATCATCTGTTAGGAGAAAATGGAGTATCTCTCTGAAGCGGCCCGCTTCTAATAAGGCATTTACGCTGAAACCTTTATCAGACAATACTGACTTGAGTTCATTGAAAAAAGCGAAGCCTTTCAGTCCCTCCATAAAGACGAGAAACGCTTCTGCATCTCCCTCCCCTGCCGATGCGTCCCTTATAACTGCATCCTTCGTGATTTCTTTCTCCTGATTCAGGTACCGGAGAAGGAACTTGAACATCCTTGAGGCGGCACCTGACGCAGGGACAAACTTTATACACCGACGCGCAGGCCCCTCCCTCTCATAGGTCTCACACAGGGAGTCCATCTTTTCCCGATCAAAAACCGTAATGCCATTGCCAACAGTGCATGGCTCTGCTAATTTGAGAAAAGGTTTGGGCATCTTAAACAGATCCAGTTCCCTTTCCACCTCCTCCAAAGTGAGACCGTGCTCTTTCATCTGTTTGAGGTCTTGATCGGTGAAGATATTCCGGTCCATCTGCACCTCCTTTCAATCATCGGGTCTACCCGGATAATGTAGATAACCAAGGAATAAGGATGTCAACAAAAAAGTGAACGGTCGACAGGAAATCGGGGCATTATCAAGGGTGATGGTAACGGTTTTTACAGATTTATATGGCATTTGAAAAAATTGTAACTATAATAATATTGTTTTCACTTGAAATTTTGTCCTGTTTCATATCGATAGGTAAACCCGGTTCAAATCCCTTTTTCAAAGTCAGCCTGAAACGGTGTCAGGGTTTCAAATAAAGATTTCCTCAAATGCGCAGCATTCAATTGTCCATATTCAGTTATTCAAGCCTTTTCATGGAGGTCGTATCAAATTGAATCCATTTTACAAAAATCTTGCCCTCTGGCTTGTGATCAGTCTTATGATGGTGATGCTCTTTCAGATCTTCAAGCAGCCCGACAGGAGTAGTAGAGTAGGTGTCAGCTACAGTGATTTCTTAACCATGGTAGACAGCGGGAGTGTCAACCAGGTAACGATACAGGGAGAAAATATCTCAGGGATGTCAACTCAGGGGCCCTTCAAGACCTATGCCCCGAAAGATCCTGAACTCATCAGCCTGCTGAGGAGTAAGGGGGTAAAAATAACAGCAAAACCTCAGGAAGACTCTTCGTGGTTCCAGGTATTTCTCTCCTGGGTCCCCATGCTGTTGCTGATAGGCGTGTGGGTATTTTTCATGCGACAGATGCAGGCTGGAGGGGGGAAGGCCCTCTCCTTCGGAAAGAGCCGTGCAAGGCTTATGACGGATTCACAGGAAAAGGTCACCTTTGAGGATGTGGCAGGGATTGATGAAGCCAAGGAAGAGTTGGGAGAGATTGTAGAATTTCTCAGCGATCCCAAGAAATTTACAAGACTCGGGGGGAGAATCCCCAAAGGCGTCTTGTTAGTAGGATCGCCGGGAACGGGAAAAACGCTTTTGGCAAGGGCCATTGCGGGCGAAGCAAGCGTCCCGTTTTTTACCATCAGCGGCTCAGATTTTGTGGAGATGTTTGTCGGCGTGGGGGCATCCAGGGTCAGAGACCTGTTTAATCAGGGCAAGAAACATGCCCCCTGCATCGTATTCATCGATGAGATTGACGCTGTCGGCCGGCACCGTGGAGCCGGCCTGGGCGGCGGACACGATGAGCGTGAACAGACCCTTAATCAACTCCTCGTGGAGATGGACGGGTTCGAATCCAATGAGGGGGTCATACTCATAGCGGCGACCAACAGGCCGGATGTGCTGGATCCGGCCCTTTTGAGGCCCGGTCGTTTCGATCGACAGATCGTGGTACCGGTTCCGGATCTCGGGGGACGGAACGGTATCCTTAAGGTTCATCTCAAGAAAAAGTTAGTGGCTGATAATGTGGATATCTCTGTGCTTGCCAGGGGAACCCCCGGTTTCACCGGCGCTGACCTCGAAAACATGGTGAATGAAGCCGCCCTGATGGCGGCAAGGCGAGGCAAAGACAGGGTCGAAATGGTTGACTTTGAAGATGCTAAAGACAAAGTCCTGATGGGCACGGAACGAAAGAGCATGATCATCAGCGAAGAAGAGAAGCGAATTACTGCCTATCACGAGTCGGGACACACTCTGGTCGCCAAACTGCTTCCGAACACAGATCCTATTCACAAGGTCACGATTATCCCGAGGGGTCGCTCTCTGGGTCTTACCCAGCAGCTTCCGATCGATGAAAAGCACACCTACCACAAAGAATACCTCCTCAATAACATCGCCATATTGATGGGCGGGAGGGCCGCCGAGGAAATTATCCTCAATACACAGACGACCGGGGCGGGGAACGATATCGAAAGGGCATCAGAGCTTGCCCGTAAAATGGTCTGCGACTTTGGCATGAGCAAAGAATTGGGACCGCTCAGTTTCGGTAAAAAGGAGGAGCAGATATTCTTAGGGAGGGAACTCTCTCAGCACAGGGACTATGGTGAAGAAACCGCACGGAAGATCGATGAAGAGGTAAGGAGTATCGTTACCGGCTCTTATGAAAAGACCTGCCAGGTCATAAGAGATAATCTGGATATCATGCACAGAATGGCCGCTGCCCTCCTTGAGAGGGAGACACTCAACAGCGATGATATCGACCAGATAATAGCAGGGAAGGAAGAATTAAAGGGAAGAAAAAAAACCCGGCGCAAGAAAGTGGCCGCTCCCCATGAGAAGACCAAACCCGGTACGGCTTCAGATCTGGAAGAAACTGGGCCGGAAGAGGAGGAACTCGGGAACAAGTAGAATGGTATTTACTCTAAGATGGAGAGAACACGTTCTTGACCTGGGAAGTAGGACCTACGTCATGGGCGTCCTGAACGTAACCCCCGATTCCTTTTCAGACGGGGGTCGTTATTTTGACACAGACAAGGCCGTGGAACATGGACTCGATATGGCTCGAGAGGGCGCAGACATCATCGACATCGGAGGAGAATCCACCCGCCCATATTCCGGAGAAATCTCTGCTGCCGAAGAGATGGACAGGGTTATTCCGGTCATAGAGGCGCTTCATAAAGAGATTTCCATCCCCATTAGCATAGACACCTGTAAGGCTGAAGTGGCAGATGAGGCATTGAAGGCCGGGGCGTCCATCATCAACGATATCAGCGCCCTCAGGTTCGATCCAAAAATGCCCGGGATCGCGGCACGGGAAGGTGTTCCCGTGATTCTGATGCACATTAAGGGCACCCCCGGGGATATGCAGATCAATCCGGTCTATGACGATCTGATCCATGAGATCCTGGATTTCTTAAAAGATGCGGTGGATCGGTGTGCGGCGGCGGGCATCCGCAGAGATTTGACGGTGATTGATCCCGGGATCGGTTTTGGGAAGACGTTCGATCACAACCTTCAGATTATCAGGGAGCTTTCGCAATTCAAATCCCTTGAACGACCCGTTTTGATCGGCCCCTCAAACAAGGCCTTCATCGGTCATATCCTGGATCGGGCGCCCCACGAGAGGGATACGGGGTCCATGGCCGCTGTTGCCGCGAGCGTCATGAATGGTGCTCACATGGTAAGGGTGCACCATGTCAAAAAGGCCGTGGAAACGGTTAAGATCATCGACGCTATAAAACGTGGAAGCAGTAGCGATTGATGATTGAATATTTGGAGGATAATGCCTGGATGGATGCTTGGACGAAATACCAGGGACTCGGCCTGTATTTCCCTGTTTTTCTACTCTTTTTCAATCGACAATCAACAATCGACAATCATCAATCCAAAGGGTAAAACCTATGCTCTTCTGTATTGATATCGGTAATACAAA
>JACNIU010000062.1:0-2617 GCA_014382905.1 Desulfobacterales bacterium | reverse complement strand
GTTTTGGGAGTAACCGAAAAGGAACGGATCCTCTACCACTGGCGGATCAGGACCGAAAAGGAGACCACACCCGATGAGCTCGGCATCCTGGTGGGGACTTTTTTCCAGTGGAAGGGGCTGAAGTTCGAGGATATCCGGGACACCATCATCTCGTGCGTGGTCCCGCCGCTGCTCAATACATTCCAGATGTTTTCGCGCCGCTATTTCAACGTCGAACCCGTCATTGTTGGTCCCGGCATTAAGACAGGGATGCCGATAAAATATGATAACCCCAAAGAAGTAGGGGCTGACCGGATTGTAAATGCAGTAGCCGCCTATGAAAAATATCGCTCCTCCATTATAGTGGTCGATTTCGGCACTGCGACCACCTTTGATTACATCTCAAAAGAAGGCGCTTATATGGGCGGGGCTATTGCCCCGGGAGTCCTTATATCATGCGAGGCGCTCTTTCAGGAGGCATCCAAGCTCCCCAGGGTGGAGATATTTTCGCGGCCGAGCACGGTTATTGCAAAAGATACGATCAGCAGCATGAACGCCGGCATTATATACGGTTATGCCGGTCTGGTGGACGGCATCGTCAACCGGATCAAGAAAGAGTCCCGAGAGGACCCCAAAGTCATTGCCACCGGCGGCCTGGCGCCTCTCATCGCGGAAGTCTCGGAAACCATAGACCAGGTTGAAGAATTCCTGACCCTGCAGGGACTTGTTATCCTGTTCAAAAGAAACCAGTAAGAGGCTGTTTGAAAACGCCCGTCATTAAACCTCCAAGGCTGCGTCCGGGGGATCTGGTCGGCATCATCTCTCCTGCCGGGCCTGTCGATGAATCTGAGCTGAAACCGGATCTGGAACTACTGGAATCCTCCGGTTTAAGGGTTCGTGTTTCACCTCACCTCTATGACAGGCATGATTATCTGGCAGGAGACGATGAGGCCCGGCTTTCAGACCTCCATGCCATGTTCCGTAACCCAGAGGTAAAAGTCATATTCTGTGCCCGCGGAGGATATGGAAGTCTCAGGTTGCTTGACAGGATCGACTACGACCTGATCAGGGAACACCCGAAAATCATCGTGGGCTACAGCGATATCACCGCCCTTTTGTTGGCCATCATCAAAAAAACCGGGGTCGTCACTTTCCACGGACCAATGGTGCGCGGGCTTTCGTCCGTTCATGACAGCAGCCGGGAGAGCCTTCTCCAGGTCATATCATCAGATCAACCGATTTCAATTCGCCCGTCGTCTGGGCGGTCTCTGATACCTGGAAGGGTTGAGGGACCTCTGTTAGGGGGCAACCTGAGCCTCATCTGTCACCTGCTCGGGACCCATTTCCTGCCATCGCTTGAGGGCTGTATCCTGTTTATTGAGGACAGGGGGGAACCGTTGTACCGGCTTGACCGCATGCTGACGCATCTTTCATTGGCCGGCCAACTGAAAGGGATTGTTGGCCTGATAGGTGGTGAGTTTATTGATTGCGGCGATATGTCTGCTATCGATGATCTGCTGAATACCCTGGCATCTGACTTAAAGATCCCCCTGATAACCGGATTCCCCATCGGACACGGCCCGAATAATATGACCCTCCCCCTTGGTATAGCCGCGCGGCTTGATACCGATCTCATGACCCTATCGACACTGGAACCCTGCGTCATCTGAAAAACCCGAACAGGAGGTCCAACAATGCACCCGCTCATTGACAGGGAAATGGTTGACACCATCCGCTCGACGGGTAAGACAAGTAAAAGCCTGCCGGACAGAGAAGACATACTCAGGGAACACGGCCTGCCGTATGACAGAGAGGCAGACAATGCCATCATCACGGGCTGCCAGATACTTTCCATGCTCCCCCATGTCCTCAGTTCCTTAAGCCGCGTCCTGAATCGGAAGAACGTTTCATACACCTTTCTCTCCGAGGAATACTGCTGCGGCAATTATCTTTACCGCCCGGCAATAAAGGCGCGGGATGAGGACGCCATGGCCCAATGCAGGGAACTGTCAAAGGAGTTTGTGGAAAAAAATATCCTGAAGGCAAAAACCCTGGGCGCCAAGCGTCTAACGATCTTCTGCTCCCCCTGCTATCCGATTTATAAACACGCCTTTCCCGAAGAGGATATCGTCTTCTATCCCGTGGTCATCAGCGAGGTCATGGGGAAGGTCCGTTTTAGGGAAGATATCGACTATTATGCAGGGTGCTATAAACTGCACCGGAAATTTTCACCTGTGCCAATGGACCTAAAATCCACCGACCAGGTTTTCAGCAAGATGGAAGGGCTTAATGTTCACAGGATCAGCGCACCAAAATGCTGCTTTACCCCTGAGGGGCTTTCGCATATGACGGAAAGCATCCTGACCCGGCGCATGGTCCACATCTGTACGGGCTGTTATGGCCAGGCCTTGCGAAACGTACCACCGGACAAAGGAATCGAAGTCCTCATGCTCCCGGAGCTTGTAGAGCGGGCCTATGATATTTGATGCGGTTCGAAAGGGCCTATGAGGACGTAGAAACCCTGACATTTCATGTCAAATTGGTTTTTTAATGCATCTATAGAAGAGAAATGATTAAACTCCCGTGACATTCTTGACATATCACCCTGAATCCCTTATCATCCTGCTGTAAAGAAACA
>JACNIU010000068.1 GCA_014382905.1 Desulfobacterales bacterium | reverse complement strand
GCCGGGGACCGTGAGGGTCTCTTTCCCAAAGGACGTAACAAAAATTCTCCAGAGCCTATAGAACGCCCCCTTGACGTTAAATACAGGTTCCAGGCAGGCAGAGGCGATGTCCGTTTAAATGGATACTTTCTTCCGGGGCTGTCCTGTGACGAATTTCAAGGCCTCACTGCCGTTCCTATGAAATGATCCACTTATTTACGTCCTTTGGGAAAGAAGACCCTCACGGTCCGGCAACCTACGAATGATTGTTTCAAAACGCTAAACTGATACTCATTTTCGAGCTGTTATGAATTGGGTGAGAAAAACTGGCTCATTCGATGCGTGGGAATCTACCAGCGAAAAGGTTGACATTTCAAAATGTTGTGCAATAGAATCACGATCACTCAAAAGGTCGCTGAATTTCTTACAACAGCGGGGCTGTTTCAGGACGGAGAAATGGTTGCGATTCCTCAAAAAATAGTGGTTTTTCAGCAAAACAACAGTGGAGAGAACAAAGTCAAGGGGATCACACGGTTTGGCAGGGGTTTGTTCAATATTGAAGTATTTGCCATTGACCAGGCCTTTCCGCCTGTAATTGACGATACAGATCCCTTCCTGCCGGAAGATATCCAGGGAGACCTGGTGCTGGATTTCTTGAGACATCCGGATCTCTCCTACGACCTTGCCTTAATCTGCCACAGGAGGGGAATACCGGTCGTTGCGTCTGGAAAGAAATTCCGGGTCAAAGGGGCTCTAACCCCTCCCACGTGATGTGCCCTTCCCAGGCAGGCCTGCCTTGGGAGGTATGGTGAGCGATTCGGTGCGCCGGAATTCTCTGTAGAAGTTGATAACGGGATCATTACAAGGATAGACGTGGTGCGTGGGGCACCCTGCGGAGCAACATGGGATGCCGCTGCCGGGGTTGTCGGGATGTCGCCTGACGAGGCTGTGGTACGGATAGGGCTCGAAGTGCAGTTTTTTTGCACGGCAGATCCCTCGGCCTGGGATCCCATCTGTGGGAAAAGTGCGGTGCACATAGCGGGCAGGCTCCATAGCGGAGCACTGGACAGGGCCGTGGACGTTTTGTTCAAAACCCCGAATCACCGAGAGGGTAAGACCCGGGCTGAGGGGGAGTTAAAGAGATGATGGGACTTGTTGTAAGATGGCTCGTGCTGACGGCGGCTGTTGTGATCGCCTCTTATCTGATAAGCGGGATTGAAGTCAGCAGTTTTTTCAGTGCATTTTTTGCAGCCGCTATCCTGGGGGTCTTAAACACATTTTTTCGGCCGATTCTCCTTATCCTGACGCTCCCCATCAACATCATTACGCTTGGCCTTTTTACGTTCGTCATAAACGCATTTTTATTAAAGATGGTCTCGGGTGTGATCTCAGGATTTCAGGTACACGGGTTCTGGTCGGCGGTATTCGGCGCTTTGGTAATCAGTGTGGTGAACTGGCTCTTAAACTCATTTATCAATGAGCGGGGAAGGGTGGCGTACACGGATCTGAGGAAAAGGGGTGGTGGCAGGTGGGAGTAAACCAGTTCACTGAATTCGCAATTTCAGCCTGTCCGGGTTAGGGATATCATCTATCATCATGACCAGGAAAGAAAAAACGGCTTACGTCTGCCAGGACTGCGGACATGAGGCTCTCAAATGGATGGGGAGGTGCCCTGACTGTGGTCAGTGGAGCAGTATGGTGGAGGAGGTCCGGAAGCCTTTCAGAAAGGAAACAAGACCTTCTGTAATGAGCCGGGCAGAGAGTATCAATGCCATCTCTGTGTCGCCTGAGGTAAGATTAAAGACCGGGCTCTCCGAGTTTGACAGGACACTCGGCGGTGGTGTGGTGCCGGGTTCACTGATCCTGATCGGCGGGGACCCCGGGATCGGAAAGTCGACGATTATTCTCCAGGTGCTTGACAGGCTTGCCCGGCAGAATTTTCGCGCTCTATACCTTTCCGGTGAGGAGTCTGCACTGCAGATAAAACTGAGGGCCGAGAGGCTTGGTATCCGCTCGGATAGCCTTTATGTAATGACAGGGACCTGCATTGAGGACTTTTTTGATCGGATGGCCCCGTTAAACCCCGACATCGTGGCCGTTGACTCGATCCAGACATTCTATACCGATGATGTTACCTCGGCCCCCGGCAGCGTGGGGCAGGTCAGGGAAGTGGCCTCCCGTTTAATGGCTTATGCAAAGGGATCGGGGACCTCCGTCTTTTTGGTGGGTCATGTTACCAAAGAGGGGGCCATTGCCGGTCCGAAGGTCTTGGAGCACTTGGTGGATACGGTCCTCTATTTCGAGGGAGACAGGGGACATGCCTTCAGGATCCTGAGGGCGGTCAAGAACCGCTACGGTTCTACCAATGAAATAGGCGTCTTTGAGATGAAAGACTCCGGGCTTGACGAGGTGGGGAACCCTTCAAGAATTTTTCTCCAGGAAAGACCCGAAGGGGTGCCGGGGTCTGTGGTAATTTCGTGTATTGAGGGGACAAGGCCTCTCCTTGTTGAAATCCAGGCACTGGTGGGTCCAAGCCCGTTGGGCATGCCCAGGAGAACTGCAATTGGTGTGGACCACAACCGGATTTCACTCCTTGTGGCGGTACTGGGAAAAAGATTGGGGATGGAACTGGGAGACCAGGATATCTTTGTTAACGTGGCAGGTGGACTGAGGGTAGATGAGCCCGCAGCGGACCTCGGCATTGTTTCGGCCATGATGTCCAGCTTTTTGAACAGGCCTGTGAGCCGTGACCTGGTGGTGTTTGGTGAGGTGGGCCTTGCCGGGGAGGTGAGAGGGGTCAACCAGCCAGCCATGAGGATAAAGGAGGCCAAGAAATTAGGGTTCTCACATTGCCTTCTGCCTAAGAGCAACTTAGAGGGATCCAAGACCCCCGGGCAGATGAAATTATCTGGGGTTGGATCGGTCCAGGATCTGTACGAACTGTTATTTGAATAGGCGGCACCAGTGGGTCCCGCACCACGATGATTTTTGTGCGCTTTGCGCTTTTTTGCGGCTATATCAATCTATGGGAGGGCAGTTATGAATCCGGAGGAAATGAGAAAAAGGGCAGTAGAGCTATTTATGAAACGGTTCCATTGAAGCCAGGTAATCCTGGCCGTTGGCCAGGAAAAGCTGAATATGGTGAATGAAGAAGTCATCAAGGCGATGGGCGCATTTGGCGGAGGAATCGCCAGCACGGGCCGGGTATGCGGTGCCCTGGTGGGCGGAGTGGCTCTTGTCTCCAGCATTTACAGCCGTGGCAACTTAAATGAAAAGGAAGACCCCAAGATGTGGCGTCTGGGGTATAAGTTGACAAAGATATTTGAGACCCTCACCCAGCCTTACGGTGGCATCAACTGCAGGGAAATTGCCCAGGTGGACTGGAAGAGCAAGGAAGCTACCCAGGAATTCTACGAAAACCCTGAGAGCCGACGGGAACTGTGCGTACAGTTAGTAGGAGATTTTGCATATGCCCTGGGTGAGATTTTGGACAAGGAAGCGGAAAGAGATAAGTAAGACCCAAATCCAAAATCTGAAATCCAAAAATCACAGGTCTCAGCAGCATCCAGTAACCAGCATCCAGCATCCAGTATCCAGTATGATTACTCCCGCCATCTCACTACATCACCCAAGGGGACCCTCTCCGACCTTGAGCGGTTTATGGGAGATTGTGTATCCCTGTAGCCCACTGCCACGCCGATCACCACCTGTTTATTCTCCGGGATGCTCAAAATCTCTTTTATGTCGTCGTCAAACGCCGTAATTAGGCCGATAGGGCAGGTTCCCAATCCAAGGGCATGGGCACTGAGCAAAAGGTAAGCTACCAGGACGCCTATGTCGGTGAGCCTGGCGCTTAAGAACACATTGTCGATGCTGATGAGGATTGCCGCAGGAGCGCCGTAAAAATTACAGCTCCCCTCATTGATGAAGTCCTGGAAGGGGATTTGCCCCGGAAGGTTCGGCTGGATTGTATCCAAAAGTCGCCGCTGTCTCTGTACAAAATAATCCGGAAGGGGGCTTTTCGCTCCAGGTCCGCATGATATATTCCTTTCCTTCATACGTTTGACCAGGATTCTGCTCAGCCTTTTTTTTTCTTCTCCAGATACAACGGTCAATTCCCACGGCTGAAGGTTAATGGCCGATGGGGCCTGGGTGGCGTAACGGATGAGGGTTTCCATCTTTTCCCTGTCCACCGGTGTTTCAAGAAAGGCGCGTGTACTTCTTCTCTCTTCGATGGCCCCTAAAAGATCCATAAAAGTCCTCCAGGATGAAAGTGAACAGAAGTGACTAAAGTGAGCTAAAGTGACTAAAGTGATCTAAAGTTAACTGTTCCGTGCCTAAGTGACAATTGGGAGTGTGAGAAGGGCATGCGGGACGATGAGGACCTCCAGATCTCCCCTGCCGATCTTCTGGGCGGAAATACGGAAGGCCTCTTCCATATCAGCCGCAGGGATCATGTGGACCTGGCGGATGATATCCGGGGTTTCAGAGCCCACAACAATGACATCGATTTTTTCCAGTACCTTGGCCATGATAAAGGCACGCTGGGCCCCCGGCGGGTAGCCGGACGCCCGCAGTTCTTTCAGTAAAGACGGCATATCCGCGGCGTTCCGCATCTTCTTGAAAAACCTCTCCTCCCCCACTCCCTTACCGGCCCCTTCGGGTGTCGGCGCGGGCACGATGATGACGCCGCCTTCTTTTACCACCGGGAGAGGGGCGAAAAAGAGATAACTGGCGGCCCGGCATGCCTGGTAGATGTTTGCGTCCTTGGGATACCCTACCCCGGCCACGGCCACGTCATACTGCCGGTGAATCGGGACTTCATAAAGCTTCCGGGCCTCACTCACCAACTTATGGAAGGTGGCCTCCGGTTCGCCCGCAAACATGGCCACGGGCCTTTTTTGTTCATCCTGGACCACGTTGAAAATGAATTTGAGACCGGCTCTACGCGCCGCTTCGGTTACGCCTTCATGGAAAAGGTTTCCCTCGATCTTTCCCAGCCGCGTGCCCGGATGATCCATCATCTTGGGGCCGTGGGTGTATGCAATCATGGCCTCACCGGCGGCCCCTACTGCCACGGTTTTCCGCCCGCCCGAATATCCTGCAAACTGGTGAGGTTCCACAATACCGGTTGCCATCAGGAGATCGGCCTCGTAGGCCAACCTGTTGATTGTCAGAGGGATCCCGCTTTCTGTCTTGCCAAGATCTACTAAACCGGCTGGGTCCTGGGCATCATGATCCACAACTCTGTAGCGGGCCACAACTTCCTCACCTAACTTGATCCGCTTTTCTTGGGGCGTGCTGGGTCGATGAAGGCCGACGCCACAAAGGAGAGTGATCCGGTCATCCGGAACTCCGGCAGTTTCCAGCTCTCTTAGCATGGCAGGGACCAGCATGTGGTCCATGCTTGCGCGGGTGATATCCGTAAAGACAATGCATACCCTGTCCCTGGGGTTTGCAAGCTCATGGATGCGCGGCGAGTCCACGGGTTCTGCAAGGGCCTGAAAAATGGCCCTTTTTAGGTCTTTGAGAGGTTTTGTATTCCGGGATGCAACTACGGCGCCGTTCATCCCGGCAGGTAAATCAAAGCTCAGATGATCTTTTCCAAATGGAACTGTGTACATTTTTTTGACAGGATCTGCAGGATCAATTGTGTCCCGGTTAAACTAAACCCAAAACCGTCTATGTGCCCGGATCTTTACTGAACGACCACGGCATCATGCCGCAGGTCTTCGTTCAGACTGACCGGATAATAAGAACTTAATGATAACATTGTCAATATGCATCTTCTCAATATCTCGCGGATAAAACCTTAACAGGTAAACTCCTGTCAGGAATTTAGGCGTAAGCCTTTTATACTGCCACTGAATATTGAAGAGTTACGTCAATATCATTCCAGCTAACGCATATTTCGTACAAGATATTGTTGCCTCATGATTTTCTTGCACACTATGTTGTATTTTTTCTTTACAAACCCTTGGCAATATGCTAAAAGATCTTTTATTGGTCAGCTTTTGCCTTTTAACAGGTTTTTGAGCGTAGAAAGACCATTGAGAAAAGCTTTCCGCTTTCAGGGAGGTCTCAAGGGTCTTGTAAAGGGGTCGGCACAGGGGAGGTCATCATGAAAATCAAAAAAGTTTCCATTCTCGGCTTTAAATCCTTTATGGAAAAACTCGATATCACATTCCCGGGGGGAATCAGTGGTGTTGTAGGGCCGAATGGTTGCGGCAAGAGCAATGTGGTTGACGCCATAAGATGGTGTATGGGAGAGCAGAGTCCCAAACAACTGAGGGGCCGCAAGATGGAAGATGTGATATTCAACGGGGCAGGAGACTATAAACCGTTGGGGATGGCAGAAGTTTCCCTCGTGTTTGAAAATGGAGATGGATCGTTCCCTGCTGCATTTGCACAGGACCCCGAGCTATCGGTGACCCGGCGGCTGTACCGGTCCGGCGAGAGCGAATACCTGATCAACAATGTTGCCTGCAGGCTAAAGGATATTCAGGAGATATTCATGGATACGGGCTTGGGTAACAGGGCCTATTCCATTATCGGACAGGGTGAGATCGGGACCATCATAGACCAGAAGCCCGAAGAGACCCGCGTTATGTTAGAAGAAGCCGCGGGGATTACCAAGTACAGGAAAAAGGTAGAAATATCACAGAGAAAGATCGAGCTTGCCGAGGCCAATCTCGAGAGGGTAGAAGACATCGTTGGTGAGATTCAGGGTCAGATGAGGTCCCTTAAGAGGCAGGCCGCCAAGGCGAGGCGCTATAAGGCCGTGAGCGAGGAGATCAGGAAGCAGGAGCTTATACTTTATTGTAATACCTACCATCAATTAGAGGAGGAATCGGGAAAAAAGGAAAGTTCCACAGAAGGTCTGGTGCGGGAAGAGATCAGCCAATCAACACGGATGTCGCAAATCCATGCCCGCATAGAGACAATGAATCTCGAATTGGATGAAAAGGATGCAAGCCTTTCAGATTACAGGAAAAACCACCTTCATCTCAGTGACAGGGTCCACAAGAAAGAGGGGGAGATTGAGTCCTTAGCAGGGGAAATGAGGATGATAGAGGAGTTGAAGGTCCGGCTCAGGACGGAGCAGGAAGAGATCAGTGCCCGGCTGACAGATCTTGACAGAAAGAAGGAGCGTTTGGCGGAAGCGAGGGAACGGATAAAGGAAAAGGCAATTGAACTTGAAAGGGAGATTTCCGTCAAGGACGAAATGGTGAGGGCCAGAAAAGGGGTCCTGATGGGGATTCGGGAGGGCTATGAACAGGCACGAGCAGAGCTGAGCGCCGGGGAAAACAGGGAAGTCGGGCTCACTCATGAATCAGGGTATCTTAACAAGTTGCTGGATCAGATTTCGGACAGCCGATCCAGGCTTGAAAATGAGCTGAAAGAGATCAACGCCAGGACCGAAACCCTCATCAATGCCTCCGAAAGAAAGAACATGGTCCGTGAAGCCACCGCTGCGAGGCTGAGCGAGATTGAGACTGCCATCAAAAACGAAAACACACAGTCACAAGAACTGGATGCGGCAAAAGATCGTATCGAATCAGAGCTTAAGTCGGCAGAATCGGATCTGAATATGTGTCAGTCTCGACTGACAAGTTTAGAGGCCCTCACAGAGAATTTTGAGGGATACAAAATGGGGGTCAGAACCATAATGAAGGCGGATGATTTTGGCCCCCGTAGGGAGGGTCGAATCCTGGGCATTCTGGCAGATGTCATACAGGTGGACCCGAGATATGAACAGGCTGTTGAAGCGGTTCTGGCGGACAAGCTCCAGTATGTGCTTGTGGAATCACAGGAGGATGGCAAACAGGCCGTAGAATATTTAAAAGAAAGGGCGAAAGGGAGGAGCAGTTTTGCCCCGGTCACTGAGTTAGAGAGAGGGGAAGGGAACCGAACAAGAGATCTGGGATTTCCTCTGTTGATCGATTATGTGTCCACTCCCGCGAAATATGCGCCGCTCATAAACGGTCTGCTCAGCGACACACTGATTGTGGACGACCTGAACACGGCCATCCGCAATTGGAAAAAGATGCAAGACCCCTCGGGCGGAAATGGAAGCAGGATCTGTTTTGTAACCATCGATGGGGACATAGTTGATCAAAGGGGTGTCATCAGCGGTGGAAAGTCCTCGCACGGTTCCCGGGGTCTTCTGATCAGGAAAAGGGAAATGGCCGAGTTAAAAAAGGATTCTTCAACTCACAAAAGAAGGGTGGAGGAATTACAGTCCAAGCTCGGGGAGGTTATTTCCCGGATCGAAGAAAAAAGGGGCGCTCTCAAGAGCCTGGCTGAGGACAGGTGGGCATGCCAGGATGAGATAAATGAGCTTGACAAAATTCTGTTTCGCCTTGGCCAGGAATTGGATCAATTGGAGAAGCTTTCCCAGAAGACATCAGACGAATTTAAGAGAAAAGAGATAGAACGGAGTAAACATGAAAAGGAGCTCCTGAGGCTTGAAGAGGAGTTGCAGGTTCGTAAGACAAGGCGCAGGAAAGAGGAGGAATACTTCCAGAAAAAGGAACGTGAGCTGAAAGAGGCAGAACAGGAATTTGAACAATATCGTGAGGAGGTGGCGAGGCTTACAGCAGATTACCGGATTTCAGAGGAAGAGCAACGGAGCGCGACCCGCGAGATGGAGATGTTGGACAGTTACGTTGACGATTCCCTCAAACGTTTGAAGCGTATTGAAGAGGATATATCTTCGGGAGCGGAGAGACGTGATCGTTGTCAGAAAAGAAAGGAGGTCCTTGAGGAAGAGCTGAAAGGCCTCTATGAGAGATTACAGAAGGCAGAGAAAGATATGAACCTTGCAGATCTGGAGCGCCGGGAGTTCCAGGCGAAGATCAGGGAGGAAGAAGGAAGGCAAGAAGAGCTGAAAAGGGAGGTCGACGACCTCAAAGAGCGAATCAACGATGCTAAGATGGAGCACTCTGAAATCCATTTTAAGATGAATAGTTTAATTGAAGTTGTTAAAGAAAAGTTCAACTCCTCTCTCCCTGAGATTCAGGGGCAGCATCTGCGGGACGACTTTTCCCGGAAAGAGGCGGAAGCGAGGATTGAACACCAGAAGGGGTTGAGGGAGCGGTTAGGAGAAGTAAATCTGACAGCCATAAAAGAGCTTGAGGCGTTGAATGAACGCCACGAGTTCATTGTAGGCCAGCGGGAGGACCTGATCACATCCATCGAATCGCTGAGGATCGCCATCAAAAAAATAAACAGGACATCCCTTGAAAAATTCAGAAGAACCTTCCAGGATGTGGATGCAAAACTGAAGGAAGTCTTCCCCATCCTGTTCAACGGGGGGACCGCAAGTCTCAGATTGCTTGACGAGACAAGGCCGTTGGAAAGCGGGGTCTTGGTGGAGGTTCAGCCACCTGGGAAGCGGTTGAGCCATATGGGACTCCTCTCAGGTGGAGAAAAGGCCTTAGTCGCGATGGCGCTGATCTTTTCTATCTATATGATCAAGCCGAGTCCGTTCTGCCTCCTCGACGAGGTAGATTCTCCCCTGGATGAGGCCAATATCGACCGGTTCAACAGCCTGCTGAAGGAGATCAGGCAGGCATCTCAGATTATCATGGTAACCCACAGCCGGAAGACCATGGAGATCACCGATCGTCTTTTCGGCATTACCATGCAGGATCAGGGGGTATCCAAATTGGTATCTGTAAATGTAAATGGTGGCAATGACCGGAGAGCCGGGGAAGTCGGTACAGGGGAATAAGCATTTGGCGTTTTTTAGCTGGAAAAAAGAGAAGGAAACAAGGGACGATTCTCCTGATCAGGAGCAGGAGAAAGGTTTTTTCGGGGGGCTCCGAAAGGGACTTTCAAAAACCAGGTCTTCACTGGCCGGGAGATTAGACCGGCTCTTTTTGGGGAAAAAGGAGATTACCCAGGAGCTGTTGGATGATCTGGAGGAGATTCTTTTCACCTCTGATATAGGTGTGGCCACAACCCAGGAGCTAATTAATTCTGTTCAGGAAAAAGTGGCCAGAAAAGAGCTCAAGGACCCTGAAAAGCTAAGGGCGCTGCTGAAAGATCAGATGCTGTCATTTCTAAGTGTCGAGGCTCCGGAGCGTTCGCTGCCCAAACCGGGAGAGCCCCTGGTCATAGTGGTTGTGGGTGTGAATGGTGTCGGGAAGACCACCACCATCGGAAAGGCAGCACATGGTTTCAGATCGGCCGGAAAAAATGTCTTATTAGTTGCTGCAGACACCTTCCGGGCCGCTGCGGTAGAACAACTGACGATCTGGGGCGAAAGGGTAGGCGCGCCGGTTATAAAGCAGGATCCCGGCGCTGATCCCTCGGCCGTCGCCTTTGATGCCCTGACCGCAGCCGTCGCCAGGAAAATTGATGTGGTCCTCGTAGACACGGCCGGACGGCTTCATACAAAGATCAATCTCATGGAGGAACTCCAGAAGATCCATCGCGTGATAGGACGTAAGCTGCCCGGGGCCCCCCATGAAGTGTGGCTGGTTTTGGACGCGACTACGGGTCAGAATGCGATTTCACAGGCCCAGATGTTTAACAAGGCGTTGGGGGTGAGCAGTATTACCCTGACCAAGTTAGATGGGACAGCGAAGGGGGGTATTGTGGTGGGCATTTCCAGAGAACTTGGCATACCGATCAAGTTTATCGGGATCGGAGAAAAGATCGACGACCTGAGGCCGTTTAACGCCGCGGACTTCGTGCAGGCCATTTTCGGGTAGAATGCCCCACCTGTTCATCCACACTCCCCACTTTGCACTCCGCATTCCGCATTCCTATAGCGCCCTCATCCACTCGGGCCTCAGCCCTATATCTCCTCTAAGTGCGCTGTCTATCTGGTCAAGGGCGTCCTGTTTTCCCTTTGGCAACCGGGCCTTTATGGGGAGATAGTTGGAGGCATGGTTGGAAAAAAAGAGGCCCCGGCTCAGGTGGGTGTGTTCGATCATTTCCCTTAATTCAAGCAGCAGTTCTCTTTCGGTAGGGACCTCGAACGAGCCGTTTCGGAATTCATCATAGAGCTGGGTTCCCGGGATCAACATAACGGTAAGCGCCCCCACGTAATTGGGATCCATCCCGCTCAGAAGTTCGCCGGTGGCCCTGGCATGTTCAATAGATTTCTCCCTGCCGGCGATCCCCAATAAGACGGTCACCGAGAGCTTGATGCCGGCTTCTCTTGCCTTTCTCCCCATGTTGATGAGGTGTTGCGGGCTTGACCCCTTCCGGATTTTTTTCAGCAGGTCTTCGTCCCCGGTTTCCACACCCAGGTAGAGGATCCCCAACCCGTTTTTTTTCAGGTCGATCAACTCCTGAGCGGTCTTCATCCTGATGCTCTTTGCATTGGCATAGGCCCCTACCCGCCTCACCCAGGGGAGGTGCTCCCTGATCCGATCCAGTATCCACATCAACCTCTTCTGAGGGATAATCAAGGCATCTCCGTCCATAAGAAACACCCTGTCCTGTCTTTTCATATACTTTGAAGCGAACAGGATATCGCCTAAAATGATGCGATCATCTTTGATCCTGAATCTCTTATCCTTGTAGGTTCCGCAAAAGGTGCACTTGTTGTGGGAACATCCTGTGGTAACCTGGAGCAGGATGCTGAACGCCTCGCTGGGGGGCCTGATGCAGGTCCCTTCGTAATGCATATCTTCACTTTCAATCGCTTGTTCCATTTGCTGTTATCCTCTGATACTGAAATTTTCCTTTCGTTGCCTCCCGTTCACGCCCCGCCAACTGACCTTCATTGCCTTGACCGGGTGCTTCGCCGAGTCCATGACTGCGGTTGGCTCGAACCCGCAGTGGATCATGCAGTGGGTGCATCGGGGGTCCCTCCCTACACCATACTTGGGCCAATCCGTATTTTTCATCAATTTTTGAAATGAGGGCTCATAACCGTCGTTCAGGAGGTAACAGGGCCGCTGCCAGCCAAAGATGTTGCGCGTGGGGTTGCCCCAGGGGAGGCAGGCGTAGTCCTGATTGCCCGCTAAAAAGTCCAAATAAAGGCCGCTGTGGTTGAACCGCCAGTTCCTCCCTTTTCCCAATTCAAAAATAGAACGGAATAATTTAATCGCTTCGTCACGTTTGAAGAAGTTTTTCTGGTCCGATGCGTTTTGATAGCTGAACGCAGAGGCGATGGTCATTGCCTCTACCCTGAGCGAAGTTAGAAGATCAAAGAGATTGCTGGCGCTCTCTGCTGTCTCCCCATTAAAAAGGGTGGTGTTCGTGGTAACTCGAAACCCATGCGAAATCAAAAGCCGAATGGCTGCAATCGCCTTGTCAAATACCCCCTTGAGGCAGACCCGGTCGTCATGCTGCTCATTCATACCGTCTACGTGCACATTGAAAGTCAGGTAAGATGAGGGTTCGAAATCCCTGATTCGCTTTTCCACAAGCAATGAATTGGTGCATAGGTAAACGAATTTCTTGCGGGCAGTGATTTCCCGGACGATCACCGAAATTTGAGGGTGGAGCAGCGGTTCGCCACCTGCAATGGAAACTACGGGCGCACCGCATTCCTCAGCAGCGGCAACGCATTCCTCAGTACTCATCATCTTCTTGAGGATCTCTTCCGGATAGTCAATCTTACCGCAACCTTTACACCGGAGGTTGCAGCGAAACAGTGGCTCTAACATGAGTACAAATGGAAATCGGCCATTCCCCCAGAGCCTCTGCCTGCAAATATAGGCGCCGATGCGCGCCTTTTGAATAAATGGTATGCTCACAACAAAATCCTAATTCGGATAAACCGGAAAAAAAGTATGCTGTATAGAAGTCAAAAAGCCAAACTTGATGGACTCGTAAGAAGTCAAACTTCTCACTTAAGGGTTCATATTAACCCTGACGTAACCATTTTGTCGAAACCAACTCACCGCGTCACACAATGCCTCCTTTGCCGGACGGTAACTATATCCCAGCTCTTGCTTCGCCTTTTCGGATGAAAAAAACATATGCTTTTTCGCCATTTTTGCACCATCCAGGGTTATGCGCGGCTCCCCTTTGCGAGCAAACCTTGCCCAGGCCTCTGAAAGAACGGCTAAGGGCAGGACGAGGTTATGGGGAAGGCGAATGCGCGGTGGCATACATCCTGCGATGGAGGTCACTTCTGACAAGATCTCTTTCAGACTCATATTGTGTCCACCGAGTACGTAGCGTTCTCCAATCTGGCCATGTCTTAACGCCAGAAGATGGCCTGAGGCCACATCATCCACATGAACGATGTTGAGCCCGGTGTTGACGTAGGCAGGAATCCGACCGGAGGCGGCATCCACAATGAATCGACCTGTAGGTGTAGGTTTCACGTCTCGCGGCCCCACAGGGGTTGAAGGATTTACGATGACCGCCGGTAGCCCCCGTCTCTCAACTAACCGCAAGACAAGGGCCTCGGCCAAGAACTTCGAGCGCTTGTAGTGGCCGATCATGTCTTCCAGGGAAGCGGTGCTATTTTCATTTGTTGGCCTTCTGTTGGCATTAAGCTTCAACGTTGCCACACTACTTGTATAGATAATCCTCCGGACCCCCGCCTTCTGGGCCTCCTCCATAATTTTTTGTGTGCCACGGACGTTGTTCCTATACATCTCTTCGGGGTCAGGGACCCATAACCGGTAATCGGCTGCCACATGAAACAAAACAGCACACCCTTTTAGTGCATTTTCCAAAGAAGCCCGGTTGGTGAGATCGCCCATGACGATTTTAACGGGTATGTCCCTAATGTTCCGAAGGTCGCTGGTTGGACGAACAAGGACCTTCACCTTGTGACCTGATCTGATGAGCTGACGGACAATAGCCGATCCCAAAAACCCGGTGGCACCAGTGACCAGGGTCATCTGTCCATCATTTCCGTTTGATCCCCTTTCGCTCTCTGTCTCAATCCTTGGCATT
>JACNIU010000125.1 GCA_014382905.1 Desulfobacterales bacterium | reverse complement strand
TTTTGAAACGCCGTTCAAAATGGCTGAGTTGGTAGAATGGTTCAATATGGAATGGAAAAAAAAGGAGCTCCATCGTCTCCTGCTTATCGCCATATTTCTGATTCACCTTTTAGCCATCCACCCGTTTCAGGATGGGAATGGAAGGTTGTCACGTATATTGACAAACTTACTGCTATTGAAATCCGCATATTTCTATGTCCCTTACTCTTCATTAGAGAGAGTTATAGAGGACAACAAGGAACAATACTACTTAGCCCTTAGGAGAGCGCAATCGACCCTTTACACCGATAACAGCAGGATTAATGATTGGATACTCTTCTTTCTGTCATCGTTAAGGAAACAGATCTCCGTTCTGGAATCGAAGATCGAGGCTGAAAAGTTAATTACCCAATTGCCACCCCTCTCTCAGAACATCATCCAAATAGTAAGAAAGCACGGTAAAATCACGGTACGTGATGTTCGCAGTATTACAGGAGCTAATAGGAACACAATTAAAGTCCATATTAAAGAATTAGTGAGGGTAGGCCAGCTAAAAATGGTTGGGGTGGGTAAAGGTACATGGTATAAGCTTCCTTAGTGGAAGCGACAGGAAAAAGAGGAAGATATTTTGGCCTCACCCCTAAGCCTGTCACGGAACAACACCCCCTGAGACAAATCGTAACAACAATCCAACCATGAAGTTCGAGCGGGATGAGGCAAAACGACAAATCAAAAGATATAACTTGACAAATCCCAAATGTGAGTTGAGATTTGACCTATGATAAAAAGACCAATTGAGGAATCTCCAGCCTGTTATGTGCTGACTGGCTCTCAGCAGTTCCTTGCTGGGAGAATTAACCATGACCCCCTGGTGGCTTCTGTAAGATGCTTGTCTGCATACGCGGCAGCAAAAATGCACGGTAAGAAAGATGATATATGAAAACCATACTCGTTGAAATCGTGGCGCCGATGCTTTCCACTTCGGAGATGAATTGCCGGGGATGCGGCCTTATCTTTGGTTCTTTGGGATTAAGGGGGAAATACCGCAGCGCTTGCGTGAATGAATATCCGGGCGATTGGAAGGAGGCAGTGGACTATCTGTCAAGGTGGGTGAAGCAGATTTCTCATCTGTACCGGCATCGCGTAAAGATCAGGGTGATCGATGCCCAGTCCCCTTTAGGCTTCTGGAAGCAGATACGGCATCGGGTCTTCCGGTTTCCGGCATTTATTGTTGACAGGAAAAAGACCTACATCGGATGGGATTACCAGGATTTAGAGGCCATTATTGACGGCCGCATCCATAACGAGTGGTAAGCAAGGACGATTGACGAAGGACGATTGACGAAGGACCACCGAATGACTACTGAATGACGACCGAAGGCCTAATGACGATTGAATGACGCCTGATCACTGCCCACCGCCTTCTACCTCACACCGGGAAAAGCGCCTCTGACAGTTTCCCCACCATCTCCATGCCCCTCACCTCTTTTTCAAAGAGCGGGATCTCTCCACGGACATTTTCGAATCCTTTATAAACTTCCTCTCTGTAGCGGTCCTGCATCTTGACGCGGTTTCGGACGAATTCCGCCGAGTCGGCTCCGACATCGGATTTGTCTATGGCCTGGTTAACTATTACGCCGCCAATCGGTATCCCGAAGTCTTCGAACCAGCCTATAAAACGGCGAATCACGGCAATAGGCAGAGATTCGAGGAGGGTAACAAAAAAGAAAGCACTCCTTTCCTTGTCGGTCAGGATGACCCGCATCTGCTCGATCCGGTCCCGGAAAGTCGTCAGGTAGTCCAGCAGGGGATCTGCTTCCTCCTCCACCTTTTTTTTCCTGAATGACAGGCTCAACCGCATGCTTTTTGCATCCTCGCGGCTTTTCATCATTTTGTCCACCCAGAGGCCGTACACCTTGGACATGCCCAAAAGTCTTCTGGCATTTGCGGTGGGCGCGGTGTCAAAAACGTAAAACTCAAAGGCGCCTTCAAATATAATATTGACCATGTTTTCAAACATTGCCGATTCTTCAAAAGCGGGATTCATGGTGGCGGACTCGATAAAATCCTCGGCCTTGGTCGGGATATCGGCAAACTTCAAAAACCAGCTTATTTTCTCACGAATCTCGGTCTTGGATTTTTCGATGGTTTCTTTTGTATCTATCTCCTGGACATAAAAGTTTTCTGTCCCTGGCATCAACACCGGTTTTCCGAAGACATCCAGCTGAAATAGATTCGAGAGACTGTGGACAGGATTGGTGGACGCAAGGAGCGTCCGCTTCCCCTGTTTGGCCATCCAGAGCGCTGCTGCGGCCGCCACAACCGTCTTACCAACACCGCCCTTTCCCCCAAAATATATATACCGCATATCGGGGTATTCCTTAAAAAAATCCGCCATCGTATTTTTCATGACAACTTCTCCTCAAACATCACTTCCGCAAGATCTCTGATCGATTTAAGGCCTTTTATTTCGGAATCGAACTCCGGTACCCAGGAGAGGACGGAGGACCCCAACCTCTTGTTTATGGTGTCCAGTGCGCCCGCCTGCATTGCAATCCTGTTTTTGAGATAGGGAGGGATGTTTTCCTTTAAGAGCGCCCTGTCTATGACGCGGTTGACCAAATATCCTGCAAGGGGAACGTCATACTTGGCGAAAAGCTTTGCTGCATTTTCGGTATCGGCAATGATCATTTCTTCGGGGGTGAGCACAAAGAAGAAAGCGGTCTTCTTGGTGTCGGTCATGATCTTGGATGAGGCCCCGATACGGTTCTTGATGTACATCAGCTCATTGTATATCTCATCCTGCGCGGTATCGTCTTCTCGTGTCATGGCGGCGATCGCCTTGTCGTACTCGCGCATCTGTTCTCTGAGACCGGTGATCTTCTCCAACCAGGCGTCATATATGGATGCCATACTTAAATAGTAGAGGGCATGGCCAAGGGGGACCAGATCATAAATATAATAGTCGAAATCCCCCTTCACGACGATGTCAACCACCGCATCAAAAATGGCACTTTCCTCCATTGCGGGCTCTGCCGAAGACGCCTGGATATAACTCTCAATCTCTTCCGGGATCTTTTTCATCCCGTACATGTCGATGATTTTCTGACGGATCTCGTCCTGATAGTTCTTGACCCGCTGATCTGCATCCACCTCACAGGCAAACAGGTTGGGAATGATCTCGACATTTCCCTGTCCAAAAATATCCTTCTCAAAGATGTCACTGAGCGAGGCCTGGGGATCAACCGAGAAAACCAGCACCCTTTTTCCCTTTTTTGCCAGGTAATAGGCTGTTGCTGCCGAAAAAGTGGTCTTGCCAAGACCTCCCTTTCCCCCAAACATCAGATACTGCCTGTCAGGGTACTTTTCAAAGATATCAGAAAGCAACATAGTTCCTCCTTAATTTAAGCGAAGAGAGTGTCAAATAGATCTGCCTGAGAAGTTCAATATGAGACCTTTGAAAAATGCCCAATTTTGGTCAAGATCTCAATACATGCTCTCCACAAAATCCTTTTCTCTCAGCATTCTTCGCTTCCAGGTGGTGATTTGAGGCACCACATGCGGGAGAAGCCGGAGTGAATAATAGGGGGGGAGTATGGGAACACCCAACATGTCGCCCATGGTGATAAGAATGAAGAGATGCTCCATGCTGGAACGTGTCTTCAGGGCGTGCCGCGCCATACCATGTGTGGCCATACCATAAGTGAAGTCCCTCACAAAGCCGATGACACCCCCTGATTTTTTCTTCTTCTTTTTTTCTTTTTCCTTTTCTGTCATGATTAAGCCTTTCTTAAGACGTCATTCATTGATCCGGTCAAAGAAATCCCTCTCCCTCAAAACATCCTTTTTCCACCGGTCAAAACCTCTCATATAAAATGGCATGAGCCTCAGGTGGTAATAATTAAAGAGGTGGGGGAATCCAATTGTCTTACCAAATACGTATAGCATGAACAGGTTATGCAAACAACGTTTTTCGTCGTATACTCCTTTGATGATCCCATAAAGGAAAAATCCCTTCAGGTAATCCTTTGCCGCCTTTACCCAGGAAAGAACGATTTCCATATCCCCACAAATATGCGGGGACACATTTCCCGCAAAAAAGGTGATCGTAACGGGAAATATGTCCCCTTGGTTTCTGAACCCGAGGTGTCGGGGTTCAGTTATGCATTGGCCTCAGCCGCCTCAGCGGGCACTGCCGCCGCAGCTGATTTGTATTTCTTAAAGGCCTTCCAGCCGTCATAGGCAAGAATAAGCGCCAACACGACGAGCAGGATGGCGATTGCCGCGGCAAAAGAATTCCCGAATACCTTCTTCCCGGCTAACGCACCCGGGATAAGCTTGAAAAACGCCATGTAGAGCAAGGCACATACGGTGGTGGCGTACATGAAGAACATGGGGTAGATCGCCACCTTGTAGTTCTTGGATTTCTGAACCAGAAACAGGGTTACCAGGAGCAGCGCAAAGGATGCCATGAGCTGATTCGCGCCGCCAAAAAGAATCCATATATACAGCCAGGTCCCGGTCTTGACGAGGATGAATGTTATTACCAGGGCAACAATGGTGGCCACGTGAGGGTTCTTGGCAATGCTGATCACATCTCCCATAAGTTCCGCCGTTGCGACCTTCATGAAACGGAATACCAGGTTTACAATGGTCAGGGCCAAGATGATGATCATCATGCCTGCCGTGGCCTTGGCATAACTCACGGAGAATCCGATGGAGGTGATGGCGCCCCCAAGCCCCCCCACAAAGATCCCGACAGGGTTTTTGACATTGGCCATATAGGCCGCTGAATCGCTGAATGCCGTTGCGCAGACGATCACCGCGATGATAGAGATGGTAAACTCCGCAAACATTGCGCCTCCTGCCACCGGCCGGACGTCCAGCTCGTTTTCGATCTGTCTCGACGTGGCGGTACTGGATACCAGGCTGTGCCAACCCGATATGGCGCCGCACGCAATGGTCACGAAAAGAAGGGGCCACAAGGGTCCCATAGCCGTCCCCCAACTGGTAAAGGCAGGGAGCGTCATGGGCTTGTGACCGATAATGATGCCGATAACCCCTGCAATGATCCCGAAATAAACCACATATACCGTTGCGTAGTTATAAGGCTGGATGAAACGCCATACCGGGAGAATGGAGCTGAAATAGCCGAAAATCAGGACGCAGACCAGTATGGTGTTATAAGAAAATGACATGTTCAAGGCAGTACCCAGCCAGATTGAAAAAAAGATAAGAACGATGGCGACAACCGTCGTTACAATGATATTGGTCTTTGCCTTGTAGATCATATGCCCCACTAAGAAGGCGACGCCGATGACCACTAACAGGGGCAGGGGGAGCGCGGGGTTCCCGCTGACACCTTTTGTAATGACGTGGCCGAAGGCGCATGCGATCAGGAGCAGGTAAAAATAGACGAAGGTAAGGAGTATCTTCCTTGCCCGGGGTGAAATCAACTTGTAGCTGATGGCCCCGAAGGTCTGTCCGTCGTTTCTAATGGAGATCATGGTGCTGGAAAAATCATGCAGCCACCCGATGAAGAAGACCCCCAATCCCAACCAGAGGAGGGCCGGCAGCCACCCCCACTGAAGGGCCACGATCGGGCCGATGATCGGTGCGGCCCCGGCTATGGAGTTGAGCTGGAACCCGTATAAGACGTTTTTGTTCGTGGGCATGAAGTCAACGCCGTCCATATACATCTTTGCCGGCGTTGCCCTTCCGCCATCGACGTCAAAGACAGTCTTGGCAACATGCTTAGCATATACCCAGTACCCCAAAACGACAATCACTACCCACCATAATAAAACCCATAATGAATTCATAGTTTTCCTCCTAACATGTTAGCCGAAACCGATGGGACAGCAATGTAACGGCTCGCATGGCGCACACCCCGATCGGGAACACATTGACCGGAATAGCACGTCTTGGATCTGCATTAATGTTTTTCAAGTCAGATATTCAGTCCTGCAAGGGTTCGTAAAATAGTTGAGTGGAAAATGCCCCCCGTAGTTGCGGGCTCAGGCCGGTTGGAATAGATGATAAAAAACTTCTGAAATTGACAAAAATGCAGTAATTGGCGACTTACGCCGCCCTGAATATTTTAGTTCTTTACACCTCCTTTCCATATTGTTAACTTAGAAGAATTAATAAAACCCATCCCAAATTTAGTTATTTAAATCTTTAATAGAATTTCTTTAGCACAGACAATATATGGATGTCAACATAAAATGCGTCAAGTCAAATAAGGAGGCTGACATCATGGTTTCGCTGGGAGGGGAAAGGATTTCAGTCTCTTCAATTCTCTTTCGCAGGTGAGATCGTAATGAATGGGTGTAATGGTAATCCTGTTCTGTCTAAGGGCAACGGAATCGTTGTCAGGGTTCCCGTTTTCGATAAATTTCTCACCCGTGAGCCAGTAGTACACATTCCCACGCGGATCATTGCGTCTTTCAAAGTGCTCTTCAAATCTAGAGGTCCCCTGCCTTGTTAGACATACACCCGTGATTTCTTCAGGTGGTAGCGCTGGAATATTCACATTCAGGGCGGTTCCATCACTCAAACCGCTCTCCAGCATGAACCGGATGATCTCTTTGCTGAAACGGGCGGCAAACCGGAAGTCCGGGTCCTTCAACGTAGCGAGGGATATGGCCGCAGACCGGATACCTAAGAACGCCCCTTCAGTGGCCGCGGAGACCGTGCCGGAGTAGAGGATATTGACGCCCACATTGGCGCCCACATTTATCCCGGACAGTACAATATCCGGGGGACTGTCAAACAGCTCCTGTACAGCGATTTTTACACAGTCGGCTGGCGTCCCCTTCACGGCATAACCGTAAATTATGCCATTTTTGCGAACCTCCTGAACCCTGATCGGCGAGGTCAGGGTGATGGCGTGTCCCACAGCGCTCATCTCCGATTCAGGCGCCACAATAAAGACCTCATGGTCAGATTTCAGCACTTCGTAAAGGGCGAAGAGGCCCGGGGCATGGATACCATCGTCGTTGGTCAGGAGAATTTTCATTTTACCTTTCACGGGGCCAATTGGTCAGTGCCGCTGCCGATCCACCGGGTCTGTCCGGGACAGGGTTTCAACTTTCTTCATTGCTTCTCACGGGGATCTTTTGTATATATAATCCTCACGGCGGCTTTTTCTCACTCATGCCCTATTTTAGATCGTCCGCTGAGAGAATGTCAAACCGTATCAGTTTTGAAAACGGTCATGATGAGATTGCCCGCCTGCCATCGCCTCTCTTGGACGTGTTGCTGATGGGAGGTGCCACACGTCCTGAAGGGTTGAACCAGCAATGCGCGGCGAAAGGCATTGGCGGGCAGGCCGGACCATGAGGGTCTCTTTCCCAAAGGCCGTAACAAAAATTCTCCGGAGCGTATGGAACGCCCCCTTGACGTTCAATACAGATTCCGGGCAGGCAGAGGCGATGTCCGTTTAAATGAATACCTTTTTCTGGGGCTGTCCAGTGACGAATTTGAAGGCCTCGCTGCCGTTCCTATGAAACGATCCCCGTATTTACGTCCTTTGGGAAAGAGACCCTCATGGTCCAAAGCTTTCTTTCAGCCCGCTAAAGTGTTACGTTAAACCTAACCCGGAGGATTTTATGCGACAGATTTCAACCCAGGCCATTGTCGATGCGGTCAAGGATGCCTCAATACAGGCCAATTTTGAATTGGGTGAGGATGTTGTTCAAGCGCTCAGGGGTTCATTGGAATATGAAGAATCCCAGGTGGGCAAGGAAATCATAGAAAAACTCCTGGAGAATGCGAGGATAGCTCGGGATGAAAGGATTCCCATATGCCAGGACACCGGATTAGCGGTCCTCTTTGTGGAGCTTGGCCAGGATGTCTCATTAAAGGGGGGCGGTCTGCACCAGGCCCTTGAAGAGGGTGTCCGGCAGGGCTACAAAGAAGGGTTCCTTCGTAACTCCGTCTGCCACCCATTCACCAGAAAGAATACGGGAGACAATACGCCGATCATTGTGCATCTCGACCTGGTTTCAGGAGATTCGCTCAAGATCTGGGTGGTGCCGAAGGGGGGTGGCAGCGAAAACATGAGCCGTCTTTTCATGCTCTCGCCTTCAGCAGGGTGGGGCGGGGTAAAAGATAAGGTCGTTCAAACAGTGGTGGAGGCAGGCCCTAACCCGTGTCCGCCCACCATTGTGGGTGTGGGGATCGGGGGCAATTTCGAGCAGTCTGCCCTCTTGGCCAAGAAATCACTCCTTCGGCCGTTGGGATCACCGAACCCTGACTCCGAGTTAGGTGAAATGGAAAGGGAACTGTTGGAAGAGATCACTCGGACGGGGATTGGTCCCCAGGGATTGGGCGGCAGGGTAACGTCACTTGCGGTCCATATCCTGATGATGCATTGCCACATCGCCAGCCTCCCCTTGGCCGTTAACATCCAGTGCCATGCAAGCCGGCACGTGGAGATAGTTCTTTAAAAGTTGGGGTTGGTCAAATGGTTGAGCAGTCAAGGGGTTCATCAAAGGACGCGGCCTGAAGGAGGGGACAATGGGAGAAGCATATCATTTAAAGACCCCGTTATCTGCCGGAGACATAGAACCGCTTCGGTCCGGGGATAGAGTCACAGTGAGCGGAATCGTTTACACGGCCAGAGATGCTGCGCACCGCAGGCTCCTGGAACTGATCGAAGCGGGAAAGGATTTACCTATGCCGATCATGGGACAGGTCATCTACTATGTGGGGCCGTCTCCTGCCCCACCTGGGAGGGTAATCGGGGCTGCCGGGCCCACTACAAGCTATCGGATGGACCCGTTCGCCCCAAAATTGCTTGAATTGGGTCTAAAAGGAATGATAGGCAAAGGGAAACGTTCAAGAGAGGTCATAGAGGCCATGGTCAGGTATAAGGGTGTTTACATGGCCGCCATAGGAGGCGCCGGTGCGCTCATGGCAAGGGCTATCAAGGAGGCGAGAGTGGTGGCCTACGAGGATTTAGGCCCGGAGGCGATTAGAGAGCTACGGGTGGAAAATCTGCCTGTCATTGTCGTCAATGATACCCTTGGAAACGATCTTTACATTGAGGGGCAAAAGCAATATCGGATAAATTGAGACCTTTATCTGAAACCATATCCGGCACGGGGGGACAATCTCATGAAAAAAAATGTAAAGGGCCGTATCTGGTGGCTGGTTCTTGCCGTAGTGATATTGGCGGCACTCGGCTATTACTGGTATACAAGAACCGGACCCGAAACGAAAGAAGTGTTGGTGGCAAAAGAGGTGTCCCCGGTTCCTGCGGCCGGACCACGGGAACCGGTCACTGAAAAAGATGTGAGAAAAGAGGGTTCGGATGTAAAAACCTTTCCGATCGATAAAGCGGAACGTTCACATCAGTTAGAAAAAAATGCCGGAGCCCCGATAGAGCATCTTTTTGAGGCGGGTAAAGAAGTTTCCGACCAAAAAACCACCGTGTCCGAAGATTATTGTACCCAGGTAGAACAGCGTGTGGCGGACTTCTTTCATTACCTGGATAAAAAAGACTATATCAGGCAATTAAGTCTCGAAACAGACACCTACACATATTTCAAGCAGATCATTAAACGTCTGGCGGCCAGCCCTCCGGTTCCGGCCGGCGAGGGGATCAACCCTATGGTGATGGTGAAGAATATATTTTACTTCTCCCGAACCTTAGACCGAAAGGACCTGCGTCTGTTTAAAGAAGTGGCGTCAAACGAGCAAGACACCCTGGAATTCAATCTGGAGATGTTCTACAGATGGTTTATGTTAGGAAAGCGCTGTCCGAATCAGGGAAAAGTACGGCCTACCTTTGAGGAAATGTATCGCTATGCGGGCTTTTTTCTAAATAGTACCGGCGGGAGGGCCTACCTGTTCCGGCGATCCGCGACATTCAGGCTTCTGGGAAGTTATTACTGCCTTCTGATCGTTTACCAGGCCGACAGATTGGGGAAAAACCGTTACGGGATAAACGTATTCCCGTACATCAAACCGTTAAGAAAGGAGTTGAGCCGCTATCCCGATCTTGAATTCCAGAATGAATATATCAACACGTTGACCAGAATTGAAAATTACTACCTGCAAAGGCGCTGATAGAAAGCTCCCCTGCCGCCGACCCCTCACGCGTCCATCGCGTCCGGCGTAATACCGGCGATTCGGTTTTCATCCGCGTAATCTGCGTAACCTGCCCGCTTGTGCCTCGCAGTGGCAGGCGGGTCTGCGGATTAGAATTTCACCTTTGGCGCTTCCTGACGTTCCTTGGGGACCTCGAAGAAGGTCGCCTTTTCAAAGCCGAACATGCCGGCGATGATATTCGTGGGGAAACTGCGTATCTTTATGTTGTAGACCTTGACCATTTCATTGAACCGCCTGCGTTCAACCGCAATACGATTTTCAGTTCCTGCCAGTTCATCCTGCAAACGGATAAAATTTGTGTTGGCTTTAAGTTCAGGATAACGTTCAACCACCAGCAACAAACGTCCGAGTGCAGATGCAAGTTCATTGTTGGCCTGGATCTTATCACTTACAGTAGTGGCGCCCCCCACCCTTGAGCGGGCCTCGGCTACCTTCACGAAAACCTCTTTTTCATGCGTGGCATAGCCCTTCACTGTTTCCACGTAGTTGGGGATCAGGTCATAGCGGCGCTGAAGCTGGTTTTCCACCTGGGCCCAGGCCCCCTTGACGCCCTCATCCAGCGTCACAAGGCTATTATATGTCCCCTTCAGATATGAATAAATCCCTATAACGATCAGTAGCAGTACGCCGAGAACGACCAGCAGGATCTTGAGTCCTTTGCTCATATTACCCTCCTTATACCTCTAACGAATCTACCAGTTTAGAAAGCCTTCGCATCTCCTGCAGGCAGCCCTTAAACAGCGTAAAACATTCTTTATCATTTATCTTGGACGTCCCCTCCTTGATATCAAGGAGGCCTTCAAATACACCACCATCTATATTGAATGCCTCGGTTGCCGCCCTGATAATCCCACGTCTGTCTCCTGGCGGTGAGACCTCCTTGAGATGCAAGAGGGCTTCAAAAATCGCGATCAGCGAAGGGATGGCCTGTCCGATCACTCCTCTCAGGGCCTTCCCCTTTCCTGATGTCTCGATGAACGCCTCTCTCAACAGGAGCAGTTTGCCCTTGATCTCCCTTTCACACTGGAGCCGGAGAAATTCCGGGTTAAATTTCATGTCTTCGAGGATGTCCTTTCCAAAAACCTGCACATGGTTACGCTGGAAATTGAGATATTCGATAGGAAAAACATCTAAAGAACTCTTTATGTACACTTCGGTTAGAAAAAGCGGCACCGCCACGCCTCTTTTCCGCCATTTTCCCACGACTTCGAACGAGCGGTCAACATCGTCTATGCCGTCTTCCGTAAGCACAATCATCAGGTTGATGTCAGATGTCCCAGGCCGGAAATCCTTCCCTGTTGCGCTGCCATAGAGGATAATGCTCACAAGGTCATCGCCAAAAAGGGCCTTGTAGTCATCTGTGATTTCCGGAAATATCGTTTTTGGATCTTTTGGATTTTTTGCCATAATGACTCCTCAGGGCATGCCCTTATCAAAAGCCTCCTCCAGCGCCGCCGCCGCCGCTCATGCCACCCCCAAATCCGCCAAAACCACCCCCGAAACTGCCAAAACTTCCACCGAACCCACCACTGCCATATCTTGAACTGCCGCTTCCTCCGCCACTGAGGCCAAAAAGGAAGGGCAGAAAAAAGAGCCAGCCGCGTCTTTTCCCTACCAGCATCAGTATGATGAGTATGATGAGAATTGGGAACAGGGAAAAACCAACGGTCTCTTCTTTATCCGCTTTTTTCGGCAACTGACCGGCTATCTGGATCCCTGCAGCTTTGCCAATAACCTGGGCTACGGCTAAGGCGCCGGCATATAACCCTTCGCTGAATTTGTCGTGCTTGAGGTAGGGGATCATGTAGCGGTCGCGTATCTCCCCAACCCTGCCGTCAGGAAGTATCCCCTCTACCCCATACCCGGTCTCAATCCGCATCTTTCTCTCTTTTACGCTTACGAATATCAGGACCCCTTTGTCATCTCCCTTTTTGCCGATCCCCCAGGCGTTGTAAAGGCGATTCGCATACTCGTTGTACTCCGCGCCTCCGATATCCGGCATGGTGACAACTACTACAGGTATCCCCGTCTTTTGAAGGAGCTCTCCTGTGACAGCCGCTATCTTTTGCTTATATGCCGGAGAAACCACATTGGCAAAGTCGTTGACAAGGCCCGTTCGCTTTGGGATAGGACGCTCGGCCCGGGCGGGAGACAAGAGAATTGCGGAGAGGAGTAAAATGACACTTAGAATGATAATCCGCTTTAGGGGGATTTTTTGCGGCGCGGCGTTTAGCGAAGGGATGAAAGGATGTAAGGATGAATTGGCCATTGGGATCTAAAGATAAAAGTGCCTAAAGTGAGCCAAGTTTGGAGTTTGGAGTGCCTAAAGTTAAGGAGTTCTGTCCATCTCAGACACAATTTCGGCTGTTGGCCGAAGCAGGCATCTGTTTATTAAAAACTGCATTTTGGAACGCGTACCACAAAATCAGGCTCGCGTCATCACATATTTTTGTTGTTGCAATTCTCCTGGGACAAAGAAGACGGGTTTTGAAACTCGAGTTTCCATTTTCAACTTAAAGGTTGCATTCAACCCGGAAATATGAAACAATAGTTCATGGCAAAAAGCCTATCTGTCCCGAATAATATTTTTTAAGAGACCATCGGCCTCGAGGAGGCGCTTATATGGCAGAAAGCTTTTTAGATCTCTCTTTTTTCGCCCTTAGCAGGGTCATAGACGTGATTTACAGTGACGAGGAGGATGTCAGCGATACCCTTTATTTCATTGTATCCCTGGCTACAGAGCTTACCGGAGCAAAAGGGAGCACCATCCGTGTTCTGGAACACGGGACCTTCAACCTCAAAGTCGTCTCGGCGTGTGGCCTCAGCAAAAGGTACCTTAACTCAGGGGCCATTGATTCCGGTAGGAGCATCACCGAGATCATGCAGGGGGATATCATTATTATCAATGATTTTGAGAAAGATTCCCGAATTGAGAACCTGGAGGCGGCCAAGAAAGAGGGCCTGAGATCGGTTATTGGTATTCCGTTTACCGTAAATGAGACGACCTACGCTATCTTGAGGATCTATTTTACCTCCAAAAAAGTCCCTACTCACGACGAAATACAATTCCTGAACAGCCTCGGAAAGCTGGCCTGCTTAGCCATCGAGCGGGCCGCCATGCGTGAAATGCGCAGCGACTCGGAGGCTGGCCGAGAATGAGATCACTTCTCCCTCATTAAATTCCTGGTACTGCGCCTGTTCCGCAATTCGCTTCAGATCTTCACTTTTCATATGGGAAAAGATGGAAACCTTCGATAAAAAATCTGTCCTATCCATAAATGCCCTCCTATAGGCGCTTAACAGGACCACATTTACAATTTATTGTCGATGTTACACAAGCAAGATGTTCTAACGGTGAACTATCATGTTACGAGTTGCGAGTTACGGGTTGCGGGCTTCTGGATTGATGATTGTTGATTGAAAGACAAAGAAAATATTGAACCGCAAAGGCGCGAAGATCGCTAAGAGGTTTTTTTTGTTACGAGTTTGTGTATCCAGCATCCAGCATCCAGTATCCAGTGTCGTAGGCGTAGGGCGCAAGGCGCAAGGCATAAGGAACTCAATGGAAATCAAGCATCCAGTATCCAGCATCCAGCATCCAGTATCCAGTGTCGTAGGCGTAGGGCGCAAGGCGCAAGGCATAAGGAACTCAATGGAAATCAAGCATCCAGTATCCAGCATCCAGCATCCAGTATCCAGTGTCGTAGGCGTAGGGCGCAAGGCGCAAGGCATAAGGAACTCAATGGAAATCCAGTATCCAGTATCCAGTATCCAGCATCCAGCATCCAGCATCCAGTATCCAGCATCCAGTATCCAG
>JACNIU010000018.1 GCA_014382905.1 Desulfobacterales bacterium | reverse complement strand
AGCCGCTGGAACCGCTACCGCGTGTGGAAACCGCTCAGCCTTATGGTTCTCGCGGGCCTGACCCCACCGGAGTGGGAAATCTCGATCGTGGACGAGAACCTCGGCGCGCCGGACTATCCGGCCATGCCCCGGCCGGACCTGGTGGGCATTACCGCTTTCACCTCGCAGGCGAACCGCGCCTATGAAGTGGCCGCTCACTTCCGGCGTCTGGGCGTGCCCGTCGTCATGGGCGGCATTCACGCAACCATGTGCCTGGAGGAGGTCATGGAGCGTGTGGACTCGGTCGTCACGGGGGAGGCGGAGGGCATCTGGTCTCAGGTCCTGGAGGACGCACGGAATGGCGGACTGAAGCGCCGGTATGACGGAGGGCTCGCCGAGATAAGCGATGTGCCGATCGCCCGTCATGATTTGCTGGCTACGGGATATGCCTGTGGGGCCATTCAGACCACACGCGGCTGTCCATTGAACTGCAGCTTTTGCAGCGTGACGGCCTTCAACGGGGCCCACTACCGGCAGCGACCCATTCCGGATGTCGTGCGGGAATTCCAGTTGATCCGTGAAAAGCATGTGCTGGTGGTGGACGACAACCTCATCGGCACGCGCCATGAACACATCGCCCGCGCCAAGGACCTGTTCCGTGCCATGGCACAGGCGGACCTGCGAAAGCAATGGGTTGCCCAAGCCTCCATTAACTTTGCCGATGACGAAGAGCTCCTGGGGTTGGCTGCGAAGGCCGGGTGCATCGGCGTCTTCATCGGCTTTGAATCCCCCACACCGGAAGGGCTTCTGGAACTCGGCAAGAAATTCAACCTTCTGAAGGGCCGGGACTTCCGGGCCTCCGTGCGGCGCATACAGCGGCACAACATACTGGTTGCGGGTTCCTTTATCATCGGTCTGGACATAGACGAACCGGGCATCGGCAAACGTATCGCCGAGGCTGCCAGCCGGTACGGCGTGGACAATCTCAACGCCCTGTTTCTGACTCCCCTGCCCGGCACTCGCCTGTGGGACCAGATGAAATCGGAGGACCGCATCGCCCTCGATACGTTCCCGGAGGACTGGAAATATTACACGCTGACCTTCCCGGTGGCCCGGTATAAGCATTTGTCTCTGGACGGCATCATCGAAGAAATGATCTCCTGCGACCGGGACTTCTATTCCATGCCGCGCATTCTGCGCAGGGTTTGGAGCAGCTTGTGGCAACGCCGCAAACCGCTGATCAGCTTGGTGGGCAATTTCTCATACAGGAACAATCTCCGGCTGAACCGTAAGGCATATGCAGACTTCAAGTCGTATGTGAAAGCTGGGGCTTGATCTAATAGATGTCCCAGGGAGGTTTTTTTACCTTGTCTGAAAGGATATCAGGATCAGATTAATTTGGGACTAAAGAGTGGCAACATTGCCCTTTGTATTCAAAAAATAAAAATGCTCAAGAACACAGGTGACCAAATGGATGCTCTGGAACTGGCAAAAAAAGCAAAGAAGCAAAACATCATCGATATGGCTGTTGGGTTTACCGCCATGATGGCATTGTTTTAAGAACGTTCAGCCGATCTCATCAAAGAGAAACTGGCAGATTTATTTGAAGGTCTTGACCAGATCAGTTCAGATCAAGACTTCAGTAAGATGCACAGAGACTTCTGCCAATGGTTTGTTAAAACTATCAAGTTGGCGAAGACCGAGGAACCTTCATCATATGGTCATGCTGCAAAGGTTCTCGATCTTGCTCTCAAGGTCTACGTTTACTACTGCAAGATGCCAAGTCCGGAAAAGGCGGAGTCCCTGATGCCAAGGTTAAATGGGGGCATTGACACGCCAATCCTTCGCCATCTATAAGACAAGGGGACCCTGGTAAAAAACTAAGTTTCCGGACATAGTGGAATAGGGGATGTTGATAAAATTATGAAGTCCTCTCATATGCTACGGAAATCTGACGGCCGTAAAGAGTACTTTGTGTAGATTAATGTGCAGCTTTATACATCTGTCGCATAGGGGACTGTGGCATAGGGGTCATAAGATAATAGGTTGGCACATTGAATTGAGCATCTTACTCCAGGCAAATCTCACAACAACTCAGATTTATCTTGGAAAGGTTCCTGACACCGAAGCCATGAGGTGGATTGAGAACCTGTATGCTTAACTCAATCAATAACGGGTGGAGGTCGAGAAGACCTTCACCCTACCAACCGGTTATTAATCTATCTCGTTGATATCAAAGGATTTTGCGGCATCCAAAGGCTGGCAGAAATAGCAGGTATCACAATTGGCTCAGCGCTGATATTAACCAGAAGAAGACCACCAATCTTGTTCCAATCAAACGCTTAGCCCTCGACTATACGGTCTCCTTGAGAATGCAGCCCGTTCTATTTGCGTCCACCCGGGGTATCTGGTAAATTGGTCACAAAATCGGCTTATATTTGAGTCATGGCTTTTTCAAGTCTTGGTCTTGCAGCTATGTCGAGTTTGTCCCGAGTTTTGGCTGCTATGAGACGATTGACCAATGCAAGAAGCCTATACTCAACCGTTCTCAGGATGTTTCATGATTCCTATGCATCAATGGAACAACCCGCAGCTAAGGGCTCACTCAAAAGTAAGTTCACAGAATTGACGCTCAGATTTAGGTCGGATTTGGTTGCTGCGATTGAGTGAAGCCACAGGAATAGTGAACTATTTCGAGGACTTCACGATTGAGCAGCAGCCGAAGACGGCCTGAAGCTGAGATGTAAAAATGTGAAGTTATTTTTGAGTGAGCCCTAAGTAGCCAGGTTAGGGTCTTTTGCAAGTCGGGGAGGTCACTTAAAAAGAATA
>JACNIU010000019.1 GCA_014382905.1 Desulfobacterales bacterium | reverse complement strand
GAAAGTTTCGGGTCTCATCATCCGCAGCATTTAGGGATACAGCCAGATTGACGGTCATATCCCGGCCCATGTTTTCCATCTCAGGAACCAGCCCGCAGGTGGAGAGGGTGATCTTCCTATGTGAAAAATTCATGCCGTCCTGGTCGATAAGACCTCTGACTGCTATCAGTGTAGCGTTATAGTTGTGGAGCGGTTCACCCATCCCCATCATTACGATATTGGTCAGTCTGGACGGGTCATCCAGAGATCTCTTAACCTGAATAACCTGGTCAATGATTTCAGACGGCGTAAGGTGTCTCTTAAAGCCCTGTTTGGCCGTAAAACAGAAGCGACAGCCCATGGCGCAGCCGGCCTGGGACGAGATGCACAGGGTCAGGTGGTTCCTTTCGGGTATGAGGACCGATTCTATTAGATTCCCGTCGGCCAGTCTGAAAAGGTATTTCCTGGTCCCGTCTTCTGATTCCAGTGATTTCATGGTCTCGAGATGGGTGATGTTTGCCTTTTCCGTTAAAAGGGCACGGAGAGGTTTGGGAAGGCTGGTCATTTCTTCAAAGGAACCTGCGAGTCTCCCCAGCAACCAGTGCCGGATCTGGCGGCCACGGTAGGAATCAAGACCCTGGGCAGCGGCCCAGCCTTCTATTTCATGGGTCGTCAGCCCTTTGAGATCAGCCTTCATGGGCAGTCTTCTCCCTGTGGCCATCCGAGGGCCGATTGCGCATGGTTCTGAGTTGGGCCAACTCCCATACATAGTCGTATAGGTGCAATCCTTTGCTGGAGGCGATAATCTCCCCGTCTCCCACTCCTATACTCGAGGCCATATACTCCTTCAAGAGTTGTATGGCCCCCAGGTTTGCAGGAAACCCATTCCATAAATCCCACGATCGGAAATAAACAATAAAATGAAGCGTTCCTTCCTTGATCCGGGTATCAATCCCCCGCAGACAGGGGGGATCCACCAGATGGATGGACTGGGGGTCTCCCACGGTCATATATGCCTGGTTTGTCTCAAACCCATCTTCTTGATACATGCGGATGACCTCAGCGATCTGAGGTTCCAGATACTGCCCGTAGGTGTAGTCCTCCCCCGGCTGTTTGGCCGCAGTCATGAGGTAGGGGAGGTACTCTTCCAGGTAGCCCTCAGCCACGGGATTCGGGATTCCAAGAGAGGGGGGAATATCCGGCAGCAGGGGGCGCACACCCGGATATTTAATATGGACCGTCACATGGTCAAATTCAAGCCGCTTCTGTCCCTCGTAGCTGCCTCTCTCTATGACATACTCACGACCCATCTCCAACAGTCTGTACAGGCACTGAAACCAGGCATCAGGCAGATCCCGAGCCTCAATGAATTCAAGTTTCATCGACAATAAACTCCTCTTTCAAAATTAGCACGAAATACCGTGTTATTGTTGCAAGGGACGCGGTGTTAGTCAATTCAAATCCCGGTTTTTCCCGACTTCCAAAATCGTTGCTTCTCAAGAAGACCGGGAGGGATAATCGGATTTCCAGGGTGGGGTTCGGTAGGAGGCCAAAACGGGAAAAAAGGCATGGCTGGGGGTCACAAATTAAGCAAAAAATCAGGGCTTTTTTGGTTGCTGTTTTTTCTTTTGTCGTTTCTCAACCAGTTCTTTGATGAAGCCTTCCATGGAGGTGGAACGACTTTCGGTCACGATCAGTTCAACCCGGCACCAGGCGTGTACGGTCACGTCCTGATTGGTGGCCCGGGAAGCCTTCTTTCCAATAGACTTTATCTCGGACGGCCTGAGCACCCTTGGGCCCACCACCTCTGCCCTCACCGACCATTTTCCGTTTTTTCCGATGGCATCAACATTTGGCGCGTGCATGTCCTTGATTCGCATGATCTGATCCCTGACCTCACGTTCCAAACGCCCCTGCAGGGCCTTTTCTTCAGGAGAGTAGCTATTGAAGTGCGCCATACCGTAAAGAATGCGGCCTTTACTGGTCACGTCCACGATGTCGTCCGAGCGTATCAATAACCGCACCTGGGTATCCCCCAACCGTTTACGAACCGCTTCCTGAAACTGGCTGACTTCAAAAGGAATAAGGGCGCGTGAACCGTGTATCGTGGCAAGCAGGATGGGTTCTTTTCCAAGTTGGACCAGCTCCAGGGTATCAAAGGAAAGGCCGGGATATTCCTCGAGGATTTCCCTCAGAACCTGCTCCCCGATTTGAAGGCGTTTGACCCTGGGATGCAGTTTGGTTGTGATGAATTGACCGTCCAGATTTCGGCCCACCACCCCACTGGCCGAACCGGTCGACGAAATATCCTTGGTGATATGACACCGCATAATAAGGTTTGTATTCAAATCCAGACGATCATTGAGCTTGTTCTGGACCTCTTTGATCTTCCCGGGGGACAGCACCCGGGGCGTTGTCACACTGGCGAGGATATCAAGTTTATCACCTTCCCGTTTATAGATGACCTTTTCGATAAAGGTGGCCGGTTCAGTGGAAAGTTCTTTTTGAATAATGTCCTCGATGGCCTTTGTGGTGCGCCTTTCTCCCACGATCCCCACCAGGGCGTGGGTCAGTAAGACCGTTACAAATATCAATCCGATCGCGGGTCCCGAAAGTCTCTTGAGGATGTGAGACATTGAGCCCACTTCTTCAAGCTTGACAAAGCCGGCCACAATGAACATGAGGGCCGAAACCGCTAAGATTGCCAGAAAATTGGCAAAAAAGAGCAAAAAGGCCCCCCATGCCCCGTCAAAGGCCCCAAAGGCAAGACACAACCCGCAGACAGCCAGTGGCGGGGTGAGCGCTGTGGCCATGGCGATCCCTGGGAGTA
>JACNIU010000341.1 GCA_014382905.1 Desulfobacterales bacterium | reverse complement strand
TCGCCCTGTTAAATACCCATTCTTAAAAAAACCATAACGTATTGAGATTTTGTATTAACGCTGATCGATCCGCGGCCGAAGGACAGGGGCATGATTATCAACGGCCACGCTGACTCAGACGTGGGGCAGGTCTACAACATGCGCTCGAGTATGATTCGGGCCTTCTTAAGAAAGAGATGGCCATATTTTTTTTGTTGCAGTGTTATGTCATCTATGACATATTCTGCGACAATTAAAGGCCAGGACCTGTCGGATGGTTTGTGAACACAAATGCAAAGCGGGGAAAGAGGCAGCAGTACATCATGGAGTCCTTTTTCAAGCTGAAAACGCCGGATGAGGTCTTTGACATCATTGACCGGTTTCATCCTGTAGGCGAAGAGACAATTCCTCTGGAAGACGCTGCCGGGCGCGTCCTGAGCCGGGACTTGCAGGCACCGGAGGACCTGCCGGGGTTTTTCAGGTCTACAATGGACGGCTACGCGGTAAAGGTCAGGAGCACCTTTGGGGCCAATGAAGGCCTGCCTGCGCTGTTTCACTTAAAAGGCGAGGTGCTCATGGGCGGGTCTAACAGGGTGGTTGTGGAAGAAGGGGAGGCGGTAAAGATCCCGACAGGGGGGATGCTGCCTGAGGGCGCCGATGGCGTGGTGATGAAGGAGTACTGCAGCCTCCTGGACGAGACAACGCTGGAGGTGAGCCGGGCCATATCCCCTTTAGAGAACATTATCCAGCCCGGAGACGACTTCAGAAAAGGTACCACATTTCTGAATAAGGGGCACCGGTTGCGCCCCCAGGATTTGGGCGTCATGGCAGGGCTCGGGGTATCTGATGCCCCGGTCTTTCGAAAACCGAAGATTGCAATCATATCCACCGGCGATGAAATCGTGCCGGCTGACAAGCCGTGCCTGCCCGGGCAGGTCAGGGACATCAACCGATATACACTGGGGGCCTTATGCAGGAGGGCGGGAGCGGAACCCCTATGCATGGGGTTGTCTCCCGACCACTTTGAGACCCTCAAAAGGATGGCCGAGAAGGCCCTTGCCCAGGCGGATTCGCTCTGGATATCCGGAGGCAGCTCTGTGGGGACAAGAGATCTCACCCTGAAGATCTTCGAGATACTGCCCCATTTCGAGCTTCTTGTTCACGGCATATCGATCAGCCCGGGTAAACCTACTATCATCGGGCAATCGGGCACTCAACCGCTAATCGGCCTGCCCGGACATGTGGCTTCGGCCCTTGTCGTCGGAGAAGTCTTTATGACGCGACTGATTTCCCGGCTTTCGGGGGATGCGGGCCTTTCAAGACGTTTTCGTGCAGAGGTGGAGGCCGTGCTGAGTCAAAACATCGAATCTGCCAGCGGCAGGGAGGACTATGTCCGTGTCAGACTGACTGAAGAGAAAGGTGGTCTGGTGGCCAGGCCTGTTTTCGGAAAATCCGGGCTGATTTCAACCTTAGTGGAGGCAGATGGGCTGATCAGAATAGGTATGAATACCGAAGGGCGTTATCAAGGAGAGAAGGTGAATGTAATGCTTTTTAATCTTGCTGATGGAGGCCCCCTGTGAAGCGGCAGGTCTATCTTTCGATGAAATCTCTTGAGGAGGCCAAGAAGATATTTTTTACCCGGTTTGGCCCCGGGTTCAGGACCGGTGTTGAGACTGTCAAAACCGAGGACGGTTCGGGCCGCGTTACCGCAGCGCCGGTCTTCGCAAGGCGCTCTGCCCCGTCCTATCACGCTTCCGCCATGGACGGTATTGCGGTGAAGGCAGCAGAGACCTATGGAACGACAGAACGTCTTCCCAGGACGCTGGAACTGGGTCGGGATGCGGTCTGGGTCAACACGGGTCAGCCCCTCCCGGAACCTTTTGACGCCGTTATCATGGTGGAAAAGGTCCACCAGATCGATGAAAACAGGGTGGAGGTCCGCTCCCCCGCCTATCCGTGGCAACATGTCCGCAAAGTGGGAGAGGATATTGTTGCGACCCAACTGCTCTTTCCTCAGAATCACCGGATTCGCCCCTATGATGTCGGGGCGCTTATCAGCGGAGGGGTTTTTTCGGTCAACGTCTACAAGAAACCGCAGGTAGCCATTGTCCCGACCGGCTCGGAACTTGTCCGGCACACAGAGATAAAAGAGGCTGAAGTCCTGAAAAAGGGCCAGATCATTGAATATAATTCTCTAATTCTTGCAGGCCTTGTCAAGGAATGTGGCGGCATCCCGCTGATCTATGATATTGTGCCGGATGTTGAGGAAGCCATCCGGGCAGTGTTGTCCCGGGCGGTTATGTCCGAGGCAGATGTGGTCATCATCAATGCGGGGTCCTCGGCAGGGAGCAAGGACTATACGGTGCATATGGTCAGCGAGATGGGAGAAGTCCTGGTCCATGGCGTTGCCATGATGCCGGGTAAGCCGACGATCTTAGGCGTGGTAAACGGGAAACCTGTTGTGGGGAATCCCGGTTATGCGGTTTCCGCAACCCTGTCCTTTGAGCAGTTTGTAGGACCGCTCCTCTACAACCTTCAGGGGTATCTCCGTCCAAAAACCCGGACCGTCAAGGTTCAGCCCACCCGGGACATCCCTTCCAGGATCGGGATAGAGGAGTTCCTGCGGGTCAACATCGGGCGGGTGGGTCCAAGGTACGTTGCAACGCCGTTAGCGAGGGCGGCGGGGTCGATCACGACCCTGACAAGGGCGGAAGGGGTTCTCCGTATTCCCTCCCTTTCAGAGGGTATCACCCAGAACCAGGAGACGGAGGCGGAACTCCTTGTTGCCGAAGAGGAGCTGCAGAATACTGTCGTTGTGATCGGCAGCCATGACATTACCATCGATATACTGGGGGACGAAGTCCGGCGCGAGGGGCGGAACATCCGGATTTCATCCGGGAATGTGGGGAGCCTCGGGGGCCTGTTGGCCCTGAGAAGAGGGGCATGCCATATGGCGGGGTCACACCTGTTAGACACGGAAACCGGTGAGTACAATATCTCATATATCAAGAGATATGTAAAAGGTCTGAAGGTCGCTGTTTTCCATCTGACACTGAGAGATCAGGGTCTGATCATTGCCAAGGGCAATCCAAAGGGAATTAAGGGCATAGCAGATCTGGCCGGAGGCGATATTGTCTTGATAAATCGCCAGGCGGGTTCAGGAACGCGCGTCCTTTTTGATTACAAGCTGAATCAATCGGGGATCCGTTCTGACGTTATCAAGGGTTATGACCATGAGGAATTTACGCATATGGCGGTGGCCGTGGATGTCTTAAGCGGCGCAGCTGATTGCGGCATGGGGATTTATGCTGCAGCCAAGGCACTGGACCTGGACTTCGTTCCAATTGTAAGGGAGCAGTATGATCTGATCATCCCGAGCCATATGTTAGGGCAGTCAAACATCCAAACGGTTTTAGATACCATCGGATCGGGGCATTTCAGAGAACGGATCATCTCCCTGGGCGGATATGATCCCTCAAAAAGCGGCGAACTGTTCATGGAGGTGGGGGGGGATTAACATGGTACGGCTCAGGCTCAGGTCGAGGCAATGGATTGTCGATGAACATGATCGTATTATCATGGGCGAAGGGAGGAAGGAGATCCTGGAAACCATCCAAAAGACCGGGTCCATCAATCAGACGGCTAAGATCATGAAGATGTCGTACAAGGGTGTCTGGAGCAAGATCAAAGTCACCGAAGGATATCTGAACGCGAATATCGTTCATGCGGACAGGAAAATGGGGACCCGGCTCACGAAAGAAGGAAAAGAGCTTTTGGAGAAGTACCGCCTCCTAAAGGAGAGGTGTCTGAAGGATGATAACCGGTGCTTCAAAACCATATTCGGCAACTGGCCAAAGAATGGAGGAGAAAAGGAGTGAAGGGAGTCACAGACCCACCCATCGTCTCGGTTGTAGGTTTCTCCGGAGCGGGGAAGACGACCCTCTTGGAAAAACTCATACACGAACTTGCAGACCGGGGCTACAGAGTTGGAAGTATCAAACACGATGTTCACGGGTTTGAAATGGACAAACCGGGCAAAGACAGCTGGCGGCATAAACACGCAGGCGCGTCTACAACCGTCCTCTCATCCCCTCATCAAATAGGAATGGTGATGGATGTGGATCACGATCACGACCCGGACGAGTTGAAGAAGTTCTTTCGAAACGTGGACATTATTCTCACAGAAGGGTATAAACAGGGCGACAAGCCAAAACTGGAGGTCTTCAGGCACGGTGTCCATGAAGAACCCCTGTGCAGGAATGATGACCGCTTAATCGCCCTGATTAGCGATACGCATGTTGAATTGGGCGTACCTCATTTTTTGTTGAATGATATTAAAGGAATAGCGGATTTTTTGATAAGCAATTTTAACCTTGTTCCGGGGGTCGGGCATCGTGAGAGGGGTCACGCCGGTGTCCCGCTAAATTTTGAGCCGTGTCAGATGACCGGGTGAGTTCTTGCCGGATGTTTTTGTCTGAACCCTTTGTTTCCATGAGGAAGTTCTATGATACACATTCCTATTATCAGTATGATGCCTGCGGGCGTTTCGCTTGAAAGTGCCTTTGCACAGGATATCGTCCAAATGGTTGTCCATGCCGGACCCATGGTAAAATTTGTATTGCTGGTTCTATTCCTGTTTTCGGTTATCTCCTGGGCTATTATTTTCACGAAATACAGGTTGTTAAGCCGGGCCAAACGTGAAACCGCTAATTTCATGGAGCTTTTTTGGGAAAGCAGGGACCTCAAAAAAGTATATATGGAAAGCGAAGCGCTGGACTTTAGCCCTGTTGCCCGTCTTTTCAGAGCGGGGTATGCAGAATTCAGTAGATTCAGAAAACTTCAGTCAACCTATTCGGACGAGGGACAAAGTCAATCCGGTCGCCAGGAGGGACGTGCGGGGGATGGAGACCATGCTGTCAAGGATGAGCCTTCGCGGACCCGGCAGGCCCTGATGGACAATCTGGAGCGGTCGCTGAAAAAGGCATCCATCGATCAAAACAAGCGATTAGAGCGGTCATTGAGTTTTTTGGCCACTACCGGAAACACAACCCCTTTTATCGGCCTTTTTGGCACGGTATGGGGAATTATGGAGTCTTTCAGAGGGATCGGCATGAAAGGTTCAGCCAATCTGGCTGTAGTTGCCCCTGGTATCTCAGAAGCCCTTATTGCCACTGCAGCCGGCCTGGCAGCCGCAATTCCCGCGGTTGTCGCGTTCAACTATTTCAGCCAGAGGGTTTTATCTCTCCAGGCGGAGATGGATATTTTCACAACTGATTTTTTGAGTATGGTGGGAAGACAGTTCATCAGGAAACCTTCGTCTTCCAGGATATCACAAGAGTCTGTTTGAGAACAGGTGCAAAGATGGCGATGACTTCGGGTGGAAACAACAAGCGGTTGATGTCAGATATCAACGTAACCCCCCTTGTGGACGTAATGTTAGTGCTTCTCATCATTTTCATGGTTGCCGCACCGATGATGATACAGGGAGTGGAGGTAAACCTGCCCAAGACCACCACCAAGAATATTAAAACCCAGGATGAACCTCTTATGTTGACGGTGAACAAGAACAAGGAGATTTTCTTAGAGAGCCATCAGATCAAATTAGACGATCTGGAGTCAAAGGTCAGAAAGATCTTTGAAAACCGGAGGGACAAGGAGGTGTTGTTGAAGGCAGACAAAGATGTCTCCTATGGCTTCGTGATTGATGTGGTTGCAAGGGTAAAAAAAGCAGGGATCGACAAACTGGGAATGGTAACCGAACCTTTGAATTGATCCGAGGAGGCTGTCCGAGGATGGCTATTTTCGGACAGCCTCCGAGATGTTATTGATGGAACGTCTACAGGTCAAAACAAGATCCAATGAAATAATGGAGCAGAGATGGGCCAGGGTGATCATTTTATCTCTCCTTTTTCATTTCGTGATTTTCTCCCTTATCCTCTTTGTGCCGGATTCTATCCCTACCAGGAGAATCAGTGGCGCCACAATATACGAAGTCAATCTCGTGGAGATGCCAAAAAAGAGCCGGTCCACACCACTGGAGGCATCTGATTCAAAAAAGAGCAAAGAGATAGCCAGCTCACAGCCGTCTGCCCCTGCCAAGCGAATAAGCAGACCCAAGACCGAAGAAAAGCCGGTTGTGATCGGAAAAAGGGTTATAGAGCGGAAAAAGGAGGAGAGGCGGGAGGTCAGAAAGACCGATAAACCCAAAATAACCCCATCAAAGCTGATAGACCAGGCCGTGTCAAAGATCGAAAAAAGAGTCAAGGCGGAGAAAAAGGACCACCTTGCTCAGGCGATTTCCAAGATCCAGACCCGGGAGGAAGAGGGAGCCGAAAAGGGATCTGTTAGAGGCGGTGCAGAGAACGGGGTCACGATACGGATGTATCAGTTGGCGGTTGAGGAACAGATCAAGAGCAATTGGTCATACCCCGTAGCCGTTATCGACTCCAAGAAGCTGAGGGATCTTGAGGCCATCGTACTGGTTAAGGTAAGGGAAGATGGGACTATTTTGAAATCGTGGTTCAGCAAACAATCATCCAATTCCATTTTTGACGGGTCGGTCCTCAAGGCGATTGAACGGTCGAACCCTCTCCCCCCTTTTCCTGAAGGCTACAGAAAGAGTTATGACGAGATTGAAATCAGATTTAATCTCAGTGAATTAGAAGATTTTTAGGTCACCGGAGGCATTTAGGCTATGGCGTCAAGATGGGTGGGTCTAACGGGCATAAAGGCGGCACATTTTTCATTTATAAGGGTATGGATGTTATTCCTGATCTTCTTTCTCTTCCCCGGGGTTGCCTCGGGCCGGATATATATCGATGTCAATGCCCCGTCCATTCCGAAATTCAATATTGCCATCCCTGACTTCAAGGATTTGGGAAGCGATAAGGGGCACGCTGAATTGTCGACAGAAATGCCCGCCGTCATATCCAATGACCTTGACCTGAGCGGCTATTTCAACCCCATGGACAAGGGAGCGTTTTTTGAAGAGAAGGGAGTGGCGCTGACCTCAGGAAGCATCAATTTTAAGGACTGGTCCGTTATCGGCGCAGAGCTTCTCTTGAAAGGAGGGTATACCTGTATAGGGAGTCGTTTGGAGGTGGAAATCAGGCTGTTCGATGTATTTTGGGGACGTCAGATTTTAGGGAAGAGGGCCTTAGGAGACATCAGCCGGTATCGTCACCTGATGCATCGGCTTTCAAATGAAATCATACTGAAATTGACAGGGCATAACGGCATCTCTCTTACCAGGCTCGCTTTTGTGGGAAATGCTACGGGAAACAGGGAGATCTACGTGTGCGACTATGATGGATATAATGTGAGGCCTATTACCCGGGACAAGACGATTGCGCTGCTCCCCCGGTGGTCTCCGGACGGGAAGGATATCGCGTACAATTCGTATAAGCACGGAGGGCCAATGCTTTATCTCAAAAACATGGCCTCCGGGGCTGTCAGGCGATTGTCCGGGAGATCCGGACTCAATATCGGGGCATCCTGGGCCCCTGATGGCAAGGAAATAGCGTTGACCATGAGTCATGAGGGGAATCCCGATATTTTTACCATCAATCTTGAAGGCAAAATCTTACAACAGCTTATTAAACACTGGGGGATCGATGTTTCACCTGCCTTTTCTCCGGACGGGGATAAGATAGCGTTTGTGTCCAACAGATCAGGGTCTCCTCAGATTTATGTCCTGGACATAAAAAGCGGAAGAGAAGAGAGGTTGACATACGAAGGTCCATATAATACCTCTCCTTCCTGGTCGTCTCTTGACCGGATAGCTTTTGTCTCGATGGAAGGAGGGAAGTTTAATATCTGCACCATGGACGCGAGCGGGGGCCGATTGAGAAAACTCACGGACAATGCGGGAAACAATGAAGATCCTTGCTGGTCACCGGATGGAAGGTATATAGCGTTTAGCTCGAGCAGGGAAGGCCGTTATCACATATATATAATGAATGCCAATGGACAGAACCAGAGGAAGGTCACCTCCGAGAAAGGGGAACAGACAGCGCCATCCTGGGCTCCAGAATGATTATCTTTTTGGAGGGTTGAGTTATTCTGCGGTCTCTAAGGTCAACACAAGATTTTCGGAAAAGTTGGAAAAGGACAGGAAAATTAGGAGAGATGTTCGGGAGATCATGGGGAATCTGTCCCATGTCAACGGGCTGACCCCATTTTCCCTTTCGACAGGTATTTGAGTTCCTGTTTACCTCTCTCCTGATTGACGAAAAAGAGGAGGATGCCGCCTGCCAGAAAAAAAAGGGAAACGGATACGATACTTATCCGTGACGCCATGTTGCTGCTGTACCCCGCCTGCCTCATCAAAAGGCCGACTCCGCCCATGAAGACTGGCCCGATGACCGCGGAGAACTTTCCTATCATGTTGTAAAATCCGAAGTACTCGGCCGATTTCTCAATAGGAATTATTTTAGCATAGAATGAGCGACTCAAGGCCTGGATACCGCCCTGGACAAGCCCCACGATAATGGCCAAGAAGTAAAATTCGGTATTGCTCTCTATGAAGGGGGCCCAGATGGTGACAAAAAGATAAACCGCGATGGCCGCAAAGATGGCCCGCTTGGCGCCGATTTTGCCCCCAAGAAAGCCGAAACCAATGGCCGACGGAAATCCAACGAACTGGGTAATGAGCAGGGCGACGATGAGGTCATTGGATTTCAGGCCGATGGAAATGCCATAATCAACCGCCATGCGGATGATGGTATCCACACCGTCGATATAAAGCCAGTAAGCCAAGAGAAACAGAAATATGGTTTTGAGGTGGCGGATTTCCTGAAAGGTCTCTTTGAGCTGGCCGAACCCAGCCTTCACCATGTTCATGCCGGTTGCCGGTTTCGTGCCGACAGGTTCCCTCACAAACAGAAAGAGCGGAATTGAAAAGACCGCCCACCAGATCCCCACTGTGAGGAAGGAGAATTGCACGGCTTCACCCGGGCCTCTAAACCCGAAGGTCGCGGGGCTCAGCGTCATCCATACATTCAGGGCGAAAAGGATGCCCCCGCCCAGATATCCGAGAGAAAACCCGAGGGCGGAAACAACGTCCATCTTCTTCTCGGGGGCAACACCTGTGATCAGTGAATCATAGAAGATATTTCCTCCTGAAAAACCAACAGTTGCGAAGACATACAACAGGACGGCCATGGGCCAGTTACCTTTGGAAACCATGTATAGGGCGAATGTCATCACGATGCCCATAAACGCGAAAAAAAGGAGGAATTTCTTCTTCGAGGTCCCCTTGTCGGCAATGGCTCCCAATATGGGCGCGCAAAGGGCTACGGCGATCCCTGCAATTGAATTTGCCAGCCCTAATCTGGCGGTACTCAGTGTGGTGTCTGCGCCGACGCTCCAGAACTGTTTAAAGAAGATCGGGAAGAATCCAGCCATTACCGTGGTGGCAAAGGCCGAATTGGCCCAGTCGTACATGGCCCAGCCAAAAATCGCCTTTTTGTCGTTGGTTTGCATAGGTTGCCGGCTATCGGGAAAAGAGTTTAATAAAGATCCGAGCCCAGAAGACCCGGCTTTGGGTATCCCCGGAGGGGATTTCGTCTACTGCAATTTGAATGGCTCAAGGAGTAATGGAGAGCCATTTGTTTCTGACTCCCGCAGGGCGAGAAGGACCAGGAGTTTTAATCTGGATTAGGCTGCGTGCGTGTTCGAGGTTTGCTATGGAAAATTGGAAAAAAGGGGGGACCAGCCACCGGCGTCAACAATAGTCATCAACGGCTGTTAGCCGAACCGGAACAGATGCTTTATGGCGCTCCACCCCATCTTGCGGCGGAGTATCCCCAACTGATCTTGCAACGGCAGGTTCTTGGGGCATACATCTTCGCAGGCCAGGAGTCCCATGCAGCCGAAGATCCCCTCATCCGTCCCGATGACCTCGAAATATTCCCTCTCCTTCCGCTGATCCCGCGGGTCCAATATGAAGCGGGCAATGCGATTCAAGGCTACAGCCCCCATGAAGTCCTCCCGCATGTTGGCTGTGCCGCATGATGCGACGCAACAGCCACACTCCACGCAGCGCTCTAATTCATAGATCTCCTCAGCCAAGGAGTTGTCCATTCGCTCTTCCTGTTGGTCCGGGTCAAGCGTCTTGTCGGTGTGGATCCATGACCCGACCTTTTCATTCATAGCCCTGAACCAGGTGCCTGTGTCTACGGAGAGGTCGCCTATCAATTTGAAGACTGGGAGTGGCATAAGGGTAATTTCTGTGGGGAGCTCTTTGGTCAGGGTTTTACATGCGAGACCGGGTCTGCCATTGATAATCATTGCGCATGACCCGCAAATCCCGGCGCGACAGCAGAAGTCAAACTGAAGTGACGAATCGTGCTCTTCCCTGATCTGGGTCAGGGCAATAAAGAGGGTCATGCTGTCCGTCTCTTCGAGAATGAACGTATCCGTATGCGGGACAGAGTTGGAATCCAGCGGATTATAACGGAATATATTAAACTTGAGTTTTCTACCCATCTTATGCTCCTGTCACCTCCCCGTCCTAACGGATGATCTTGGATGCCCCATATCCGCGACTCCCCGGCGGAATCTCTATCACCTCGGAAACAGGCTCGTAGTTGAGGGTGGGAAGGGTATCTCCCTCTTTCCAGGTTGCAAGGGTCCGGTTGAGCCAGTCCCTGTCGTTCCGGGCGTCATAATCCTCACGGGCGTGGCAGCCACGGCTCTCAATACGCTGGAGGGCCGCATAGGCCACACAGAGGGCCAAACGCACCATCCCGTCAATCTTGAGTGCGATCCCTAGTTCCGGGTTGGCGCCGGTTCCGTTTGAACGGAGCCCCACCTTTCGGGCGCGTTCATAGATCTCCTGCAGGTTCTCTACCGCCTTTTGGAGATCGTTACCATTTCTGAAGATACTCACCCGATCCATCAGTTCGTTCTGCATGTCATTGCGGACTTCGTAGACATTTTCATTCCCATTTTTGCCTGAGAGCAGCCGGTCTATACGTCCCTGATCCCTGGCGATGGCATCCCTTACGAGGGCGGTGTTATAGCTGACGTCATAGCCCTTCAGGAATTCGACAATCTTTTCACCTACAATTTTGCCTGCGACAATGGTCTCTGCCAAAGAATTCCCGCCCAAACGGTTAAACCCGTGCATATCCCAGCAGGATGCTTCTCCGGCGGCGAAGAGTCCCTTAAGCCCGTAAGCAGCGCCATCTTTGTTGGTTCTGACGCCCCCCATGCTGTAGTGCTGCGCAGGACGGACCGGGATTAGCTGGGTAACCGGGTCAACACCTAAGAAATTATTGCAGATCTCTTCGACCTCTCGGAGCTTGGTCTTTATATGTTGAGCCCCTAAGTGCCGGATATCCAGCCAGAGATGATCTCCATACGGGCTCTTTACGCCATACCCCTCCCGAATGTGGTGGGTCATCCAGCGCGATACCACGTCCCGGGACGCCAGTTCAGCCTTAGTCGGTTCATATTCGGGCATAAACCGTTTTTCGTTGACGTCCAAAAGGGTACCGCCATCACCCCGGCACCCTTCGGTAACCAGGATATTGGTGGGCACGATCCCGGTGGGATGAAACTGGATCGCCTCGGGGTTCCCCAAGGGAACAACCCCGGTGTCGAGGGCGATAATCGCGCCTCCCCCGTCATTGATCACCGCATTGGTGCTTTCCCTGTAGATTTTGCCATAGCCCCCAGTGGCGATCAGGGTGGCCTTGGCTAAATAGGCCTTCAGCTTCCCGGTCTTCAGGCATCTTGCCACTGCCCCCACACAGGTTTCACCGTCGTGGATGAGGGAGATGGCCTCCATTCGATCGTGAACCTTTACCCCCAATTCAACTACTTTGTTATCCATGGTGTAAAGGAGCGTGTGACCGGTTCCGTCAGATGTGTAGCAGGTCCGCCATTTTGCCGTTCCCCCAAAGTCTCGAGCCGTGATCAATCCTTCCTTGGCTGCTGATTCCACCTTTTCAAATTGCTTTCCGCCTTTAAAGTAGGTGGACTTCCCTGGCACCACCCGATTCCAGGGTATCCCCCAGAAGGCCATTTCGCGAACAGCCCTGGGAGCAGTTTCCACGAAAAGTCTTGCCACTTCCTGGTCGCAGCCCCAGTCCGAACCCTTGACCGTGTCTTCAAAATGTACGTCCGGGTTGTCGCCGTCTCCCATGATGCAGTTCCCTAAGGAGGCCTGCATGCCCCCCTGGGCAGCAGACGAGTGGGAGCGCCGGGGGGGCACGATGCTCAGGCAGATGGCCTGGAAGCCGTGGGTTGCGGCCTCTATAGCAACCCGTTCACCCGCTAATCCCGCGCCGATGCATAGCAGATCGGTAAGTTCTGTTTCCAATGATATAACTCCCCCTTCAAGACTGACGATTGACGATTGACGATGTTCATGTATCCCCATGCCCAGAATCAGATAGAGAGTGTCATAAACCGGATAATCGTGATAAGGCCGATCAGTATGAATATCCCTGTGAGGATGTTTTCAAACTTCTTGAACCCCTTCCGCGTGTTTCGTTTGATAACGCCCCATTTCACGCCAATCCGATAAAATCCAATCCCCACGTGGAGTTCCACCATGGGGAGGAGAATCAGATAAAAGACCAACCAGAATCCGCCTTGAATTCTGGCTGCGCTCTTGGCGGCTGTGATGGGAAGGTCGGTGAGTATGGTCCACATGTGGATGGACCCCATGATGAGAACGACCATGGCCGTGAATACCTGGATCAGCCAGAGCCAGGTATCCGTATGGTGAAGCATCCGGCTGTGTTTCCAGATGGCGGACTGCTGCTGGGTTCTGAATGGCACCTTCCGGGCGGCCAATACGAAGTGAATCAGAAAGGTCATCCCGATGATCGGCCCCCCCACCTGGGCCATGTACGTGTCTTCAAAAAACCGGGCAAGGGTATTCATGGCGTCGGCCCCCAAGTTGACGCTGGCCACAAGTACCATATGGCTCCACATGAAGAGGATGAGGCCGACGCCCGTCAACATCTGAAGCCAGTCAAGGAATGCCGAAGTAACACCTGGGGAACGGACATATAGCGTGGTATCAACTGCCATTTCTTAAGCCCCCGATTGGATTGCGGTTTGATATTGAAAAAACACAGCGCTCGCCAACCCCGCAGCTTGCTGCGGGCACTTCAATTTTAAAAGGGATACTAATACCGGATGCTCGATGTTGTCAAGGCGAAACCGGTTCAAAAAGCAACTCTCTTTCCCCATCTTTCGGGGCATTGTTAGAGGGTCGAGGTCTCCGGTTATAAAGCAAAAAAAGAAAAATACCTTCTCTTTTACCCACTTTTTTCCTTGACAGAAAAATACAATTTTTCTATAGGTTTCCTTCAAAAGAAAAATTTCCTCTAAGGCCCAAGGATTTGGAGCCCTGATATGAACATAGACAACCTCCTGTCAGACAAGAGATCTAAAATCATCAAGAAATGGCGCGGGGTCATCATCAAGACATATCCCAAAGACACGCAGAGCTTTTTCAAGAGAGAAAAGAGCCAGTTCGCAAATCCCGTAGGACTTACCCTCGAAGAAGAAATTGAAACATTGTACGATGAAGTCATTAAGGGCGACGATATAGAAAAGATTTCATCCTCCCTGGATAATATCATAAGGATCAGGGCAGTTCAGGATTTTAAACCTTCCCAGGCCGTTGGCTTTGTCCTTCAGTTGAAACAGATCATAAGAGAAGAGTTGGGAAACGGGCATCTTGGTGAAATGCATGAGCTGGAAAGCAGGATAGATGATGTCGCTCTTCTGGCCTTTGATGTATATTCGCGTTGCCGACAGAGACTCTTCGATATCAGGGTCAAAGAGGTTAGAGGCCAGGTTGGCAGATTGTTGGAGAGAGCGAATCTCATCAGTGAGATACCGGAGCAGACGTCGGGTCTTTAGACAGGACAATACCGGGACAGTTATTTGAAATGAGGTAACAGCCTATGAATTTCGTATTGAGCATTCTGTTTTCTTCCGTGGCGGTCGTTGTAGTTGTACTGATCCCCCTGATAGGCGTCGGATTACTGGACCTGCGGATTCTTTTCGGGATTATTATCCCGTATGCGGCCATGGTCACCTTTTTTGTGGGTATTGTGGTCCGTGTTATTGACTGGAGCCGCTCGCCCGT
>JACNIU010000020.1 GCA_014382905.1 Desulfobacterales bacterium | reverse complement strand
GCTGGAGCAAACGAAAAGGACCGTCTCCGAGAGGAGATCGGATGACCGATTCAAGTAAAAACGAGAGAAATTCCACGGCTGAGCCGAGGAGGCTGTCCGAGAATGGCTATTTTCACTATTTCTAAAAAGGAGGTAAGATCCATGGTTGAAATTTCAGAGGAATACAGAGGGATTATCAACAAACCCGGCAGGATCGGTACGTTGAGCACTGCAGATGCCGAGGGAAAGCCCAACGTGGCCTATTTTGGCAGTCCCAGGCTCCATGACGATGGCACTTTCGCTATGGGATTAGCCGGAGGGAGGACCCTTCAAAACCTGAAAGCCAATCCCAATGCAGTCTTTTTTTGCGTGGAAGAAGGCCCCGTTTCCTTCACCACACGTGGCTGCAGGCTTTATTTGAAGGTCCGCGAGATTCAGACAGAAGGGCCATTATTAGACCTTATTAAGGAGATGATCGCCAAACATGTCAACGAGGCTGCAGCCAATATGATGCAGGCGGCGGTGGCTTTCGACGTAACCGAAGTCCGGCCGCTGTTGGACATGGGCGGTTAGCGCCTTCCAAATCCGGGAATCATGCGGAGGGTTTATGCGTGGGCCACATTTTCCAAAATCGCATAAAACCCGCCGGTTAAGAGGAATAGATGTCAGTGATGATGTAACATGGTATGGAGGCATCCTCGAATTCTTGAAAAAGCACCGGTATTATACGGAGTCTCAAAAAAAGATTAGGGAAAAAGGGAAGCAAGAGAACATCAGGAGGTTCTTGAGAAAACTGCAAGATATTGAAAAACAAAAATGAGCCCTAAGGGCTCACTCAAAAACTCATGCCCGGCATGTTCTTTTCTTCCCTGCCCACGGAATCACCAAAGAGGATGTTGTACTTGGACCAAAGGGTGTAAGTTACGCCCAGGAGAGATCCTTGAACGACAGAAAAGGAGAAATCACATGAGCAAAATCAAGATGACCCCCAGCGAGGCTTTGGTAGAGACATTGGCCGCCGAAGGGATTGATACGGTATTCGGGATTGTAGGATCGGCCTATATGGATGCCCTGGACCTGTTTCCCGCTGCAGGGATCCGGTTTGTTTCAGTGGCCCATGAACAGGCAGCGGCCCATGCGGCGGACGGCCTGGCCAGGGTAACCGGCCGCCCCCAGGCATGCATTGCCCAGAACGGGCCGGGCGCTGCCAACTTTGTAAGCGCAATCACAGCCGCATATTGGGCCCACAGCCCTGTGGTGGCCATCACCCCTGAAACCGGCACCATGGGGATAGGGACCGGGGGATTTCAGGAACTGGATCAGATGGCGATGTTTCAAAGGTCCACGGTTTTTCAGGTAAGGGTAAACCGGCCTGAACGGATGGCAGAGCTGGCCCGCAGAGCCTTTTATATGGCAAAGACAGAGAGTGGGCCTGTTCAGATCAATATCCCCAGGGACTATTTTTACGGGATCTGCGAGGATGAGATCTATCCCACGCTGACCCTTTCACGGGGTTGCGGACCGAAAGAGTCCCTGATAGACGCAGCCCGGCTGCTGACCGATGCCCGCTATCCGGTCATTGTGGCGGGCGGCGGGGTAAGTCAGGGAAATGCCCTGGCGGAAATCGTTGCCCTGGCAGAATACCTGACCGCACCGGTGGTGAACAGCTATCTGCATAATGATTCCTTCCCGGCGGATCATCCCCTGTCGGTTGGCCCCATCGGTTACTGTGGTTCAAAGGCTGCCATGCGGACCATTGCCAAGGCCGACGTGGTGATTGCATTAGGGTCCCGGCTCGGTCCGTTCGGAACCCTCCCTCAATATGACATCGATTACTGGCCTAAAAACGCCAGGCTCATCCAGGTAGATGCAGACGCGAAGGTGTTGGGGCTAAGTAAACGGGTAGATGTGGCAAGCTGCGCAGATGTCAAGGAATTTGCCGGGGAGGTGTTAGCGGCCATAAAGGCGCTCAGGCCGGATCTGGCTGTTAATAAGAAGCGACGAACAGACATTGAAGGCGAGAAGCGTACCTGGGCCGATGAGCTGGAATCATGGTCCATATCTGAGGCCAAACCGATCCATCCACGGCGTTTCATCAGGGAACTGGCCCTTGCCATGCCAAAGGGAAGCATCGTGTCCACGGATATCGGCAATAACTCGTCTATCTGTAATGCCTACTTCCGGTTTTCAGACATTCGCCAGCATATCTCGGCCCTTAGCTGGGGCAACTGCGGATTTGCCTATGGCGCGGCCATGGGCGCCAAGCTCGGGAGACCGGATGCCGCCGTGTTCGCATTCCAGGGGGACGGTGCCTATGGGATAAGCGGTATTGCCGAAGTTATGACGGCGGTGAGGGAGAATATCCCTGTTATCGCCGTGGTCGCCAATAACCTTGAATGGGGGGCGGAAAAGAAAAATCAGATCGACTATTATGGCAACCGCTTTGTAGGTTCCAATCTCAGGGAAAATCCTGATTACGCGCAGTTGGCCGAAGATATGGGGGCCAAAGGATTTCGGGTAGAAGACTACCGGGACATAAAGGACGTGGTCCGTGAGGCCGTGGCCTCAAACAGACCCTGTGTAATCAATGCCATGATCCGGGGCGGTGAAGAGGTGTTGGCCGAACCTTTCAGGCGGGATGCCCTGCAAATGCCGGTTCGATATCTGAAAAAATATGCGCATCTGAATGCCGGGAAGTGATATCGTACCAATGAGAATAAAGCTATGCCCATCTTTTTTGTTGACAAATTGAAACAGTTTATTAGAATTGCGCCAGTTATGCTATGAATTGATATGGCTTTTTGCCTGACAATAGAAGAACTCGAGGGTTCTCAAGTGAATATACACGC
>JACNIU010000021.1 GCA_014382905.1 Desulfobacterales bacterium | reverse complement strand
TACGGCGTTCCGGATGGCCTTTGCCGTCAATTCGTTAAAGAGGACCCTGAATATTTCCTTTTGTTTGCCGCCTTTTTCTAGTTCTTGGGCAATATGCCATGCGATTGCCTCTCCTTCCCTGTCAGGATCCGGGGCTAGATAGACCGCCTCAGCAACGCTTCCCGCAGCCTTCAACTCCTTCAAGATCTTATCCTTGCCTTTAATCGTGACATATTCGGGCCTAAAACCGCCTTCTATATCAACCCCAAATTTGCTTACGGGAAGATCTTTCACATGCCCTATGGAGGCCATGATCTTAAAGTCGGGCCCCAAGTACTTTCTGATGGTCCTGGCCTTAGCCGGTGATTCAATAATCAGCAGATTTTTTGACATATCCCTATCCAGACTACCGGATAAACATCTTTCCTGGAAGTTGTTGAACCACTCCCATCAACTCCATTTTCATCAAGATGCTTGAGGTTTGACCTGGATCCAACTCTCCCCTCCTGACGATTTGGTCGATGTGTATCGGATAATCTCCTATGATATCATATATTTTCTTTTCAGATTCGTTCATACCCATAGGCCTGGCAGCGGGTGCCCTCACATCACCACCCTCATATACACCCCTACCCCTAAATCCAAATTCTTCAAGTATATCCTCCGCGTTTTCCACCAGTTTGGCCCCTTGTTTGATCAGAAAATGCGTCCCGGTGCTTTTAAAGGAGTCGATACTCCCTGGGACGGCAAAGACCTCACGGCCCTGATCCAATGCACACGAGGCCGTAATCAGGGAGCCGCTTTTCTTCGTGGCTTCGACAACGGCTACTCCCTTGCTGAGGCCGCTTATGATCCGATTCCGTATGGGAAAATTCCTCGGCTCCGGCGGGGTCCCCATGGGGAACTCGGAGAGGACCACCCCGTTTTCCGCAATCTCCTCTGAAAGCTCCTTGTTCGTGGCAGGATAGATTCGATCGATGCCCGTACCCAGGACCGCTATGGTGACCCCCCCTCCCCTTAAGCAACCGATGTGGGAGGCAGAATCGATTCCCCTTGCCAGACCACTGACGACGCCTGCACCCCGCCTGGCAAGCCCCATCCCGATCTTCTTTGCGGCCTTAATTCCATAGTGTGTCGGGTTTCTGGATCCCACCATGGCAACAAAGGTCTTATCCAGGGGGATGTCCTTCCCCTTTACATAGAGGAGCATGGGAGGAGATCCAATCTCCCGCAGCGGCTTCGGGTAAAGGGAATCCGTGAAGGTGATGATCCGGGCGTCGCATCTTTCCACCTTTCTCAGTTCCTGCTCGGCATCTGAGGCGAATCTCCTCTTTAGGATCTCATGGGCCATATCCCTGCGAACACCCTCTATGGACCCCAGTTCTGAAAGGTCCGCCCTAAAGATATCTTCCGGGTTCCCAAACGCCTCCAAGAGCCTCTTGATTGTAGTGTTGCCTAAGCCGGGGACCAAACAGAGGGACAACCAGGCACATCTTTCGTCTGAAGATATTTTCATAGAAGGGGAAAAACGTAATCAAATAAAGGATTAATTTGGTCTGGATCTCACTCGGACAGAATGGCGGCAATATAAAACAGGGTAACGTCGAATAGTCAAGTATTTTTCCTTGAGGGGAGGCAACCTCTCAAAATATTTATTTGGCGGCACATCTAGGCAATACTGAGAGGGCACCCTCGGTTTCCGACCAGGGAATGATTTTTGCAAAAGCCACCTTGGAGAATTCTGCCGTGGTTGAGAGAACCACACCGGTTGCCGTATCAGGTCTGGCTTCCAGAATCAACATGCGACCAAAGATCACATCAGGAAGGGCCGGTGTCCCCGGGGCATCATCTCCCCCCTTTTTTGCGATCTCAAAGAGGTTTCCCCTCCGGATGCCGTAATTGTAACCGGCGGCCAGATAGACTACGGAGAACTGGCCAATGATCTCACGTTTTCCCTTTGAAGAGACAATCGGCACCCGGCATTCTTCCAAATCCCGACATCCTTTCAACTTTTTCAATTTTCCCCGGTCCGGTTGGGTAGGCCGGACGCAGGAAGAAATAGGATAAAAGGGCAAGATGGGGTCCCCCACACGCATCCCCTTATAATTCTCTATAATCTTTGCCTTATAAAGGTTTTTCTTAGTCTGCTTCCCGCCACTATCCTTTAGCTGCTCCTTTAGGAGAACCCTTCCAAGGAATGAGATCAGATATCCCACCACATCCGGGGTCTGACGGTAAACGGTGAATAGATCCCCCGGTTTTATGTTGGGGGCGGCCCTTTTCATAGCCACATAAACCGTATCGCCTTTTACCAAGATCACCCTCTCAGTCTTATCCGAAAAGATGTGTCCCCAAGGCCCTACCTCTTTTTTGGACAAAAAACCGATGGACTCGCTATTGGTCATCCTAGAGACGTCAATCCCGGCTGAAGGCCTTTGGGCAGCAACCTGTCCGGCCTTTGATGATGGGACCGACTTCTCTTTGCTGGCTGGTCGAGCCTTGGCCGGAAGAGTACAAACCAGACCAAGGATAAAAAACCCCCCTGCCATAAACGAGATCGCTTGCCGGTTACATGTTTTCAATTCACAACCTCCACTCAAGAACTGCCGCTTAACGTCTCAACCCGTATGACCCTTTAAAGTTAACCCGCAGTCGCAAGGCTTCAAGAGGGCCCGATGAGTATAAGGCCTTAGCAATGAATAGGTGCAGGTTATTTCTCCCAAGTCCTTATTGTCAAGCGACTTTTGGCTTCCCAGCCAAAAATCTAACAATGCCCAGGGCTGAATTGTCTAAGGAAGGTTCCGACCATAACAGCGGGATCAAAGAACTCAGGCAGCAGAGGAGATGGAA
>JACNIU010000291.1 GCA_014382905.1 Desulfobacterales bacterium | reverse complement strand
CCGCAGTCAAGGTCGTCTTACCATGATCTATATGCCCTATCGTTCCCACATTTAAATGCGGCTTCGTCCTCTCAAATTTCTTCTTGGCCATCTCTTGCCCTCCTAAGATAATTCTACACAACAGCTAAACGCCAAGGTCCATCAAAAACTTCAAAACCCCCTGCCTACCCCTTACTGCCGTTTACCGAGGCCTTTGAAAAACGTTTCGCACTGTCAGCGAGATGAACACTACCCAAAGGCTGAGCGAAATTGAATGTTTTTCGAAGGTCTCTTACCAACGATAGTGAGCGAATGCCTTATTGGCCTCGGCCATCCTGTGAGTATCCTCTTTCTTTTTAATAGCGGCGCCTCTCTCACTGGCGGCATCGATGAGCTCTCCCGCCAATTTGGCTGCCATCGACTTTTCACCCCTCCCGTTGGAGAAGTTGATAATCCACCGTATGCTAAGGGCCTGCCTTCTCGACGGTCTCACTTCCGTCGGCACCTGGTAAGTAGAGCCGCCGACTCGCCTCGATTTTACCTCGACAACGGGCCTTACATTTTCAAGTGCAGACTGAAAAACTGCTAAAGGGTCCTTCTTCGTTTTCTCTTTTATAATGTCAAACGCGCCGTATATGATCGATTGGGCTGTGCTTTTCTTCCCTTTGTTCATCAAGCTGTTAATGAATTTAGCGACAAGCACGCTCTTATATTCTGGATCCGGTGTTGTCTTTCGTTTAACGACCACTCTCTTTCTGGGCATAAAATTTCTCCAAAGCAGGAAGTAAAAAATCCAGGCCGATAGGGCCTGGCTTCGTTTCCACCGTTCTTACGTTACGAACCGTGTGACCGAAGGCCCTTTGGCCTTTTGGCACCATACTTGGAACGACCTTGTCGGCGATCATCTACGCCCGTCGTATCCATGGTGCCCCTGACGATGTGATATCTGACCCCGGGCAAATCCTTCACACGCCCTCCTCTGATTAAGACAACCGAATGCTCTTGAAGGTTGTGACCCATCCCCGGGATATATGAAGTGACCTCAATCCCGTTCGTCAGTCTTACCCTTGCCACCTTTCGCAGTGCAGAGTTCGGTTTCTTGGGTGTCGAGGTATAAACCCGAACACACACCCCCCTCTTCTGAGGCGCACCTTGAAGGGCACGTGTACTGACCTTCTTTTTTGGTCTGCGGCGACCTTTCCTGATAAGCTGGTTGATGGTTGTCATACAATCTCCTTAGTTCTGACTAAATGAGACCTTTGCAAAATGCTCAATTTTGTTCGAGTTCAAGGAAGGCGAATATTTTAACCACAGTAATACATTGAGTATTTCGAGGATTAAAATTTGAGCCTGACGAAGAAATCGGGCAAAAGGGGGCGTTTTGCAAAGGTCTCTAAATCAGTACTGCACATGCTGCGTTTACCCCTGAAAGCATAAAACTTATTTATATATCCCTTTTACTCCACCTTGTCAAGGCAATTTTTGCTAATACCGAAAATTTAACTGCTGACGCCAATTTCAACATTCCTGTAGGACTTCAGGCCGGTTCCTGCCGGAATCAGGCGCCCCATAATCACGTTTTCCTTAAGTCCCCGCAAAAAATCTACCTTCCCCGCTATGCTCGCCTCGGACAGGACCTTCGTCGTTTCCTGGAAAGATGCCGCAGATATAAAGCTCTCTGTATTGAGAGACGCTTTGGTGATGCCTAAAAGAAGGGGCCGTGCAAGGGCTGGTTTCCCGCCCTTCTCAATAATTTTCTTGTTCTCTTCCTCAAACCGCCACTTTTCAAGATTGTCCCCCAAGAGGAAGTCGGAATCACCAATATCCGTCACGCTCACCTGTCGCACCATCTGCCGTACAATGACTTCGATATGCTTGTCATTTATCCTTACGCCCTGGAGCCGGTAGACCTCCTGTACCTCATCAACCAAATATTTTGCCAACTCCTTCAGTCCCCTGATTTTCAAGATGTCATGGGGATCAGCAGAACCATCCATCAGCGCTTCCCCAGCTCTCACATAATCTCCGTCCAGAACACTTACGTGCTTTCCTCTCGGAACAAGATAATTAACGGGGTCGCCTACATCGGGAGTAATCGTCATTTTTCGTTTACCCTTGGTATATTTTCCAAATGAAACGACACCATCTATCTCGGTAATTATGGCGGTCTCCTTCGGCTTTCTTACTTCAAATAGCTCGGCGACCCGTGGCAACCCGCCTGTAATATCCTTTGTCTTGGTGGTTTCTCTGGGGATTTTTCCCAAAACCGCGCCGGGGCCTACCTGATCCCCCTCGTTCACCATAATGATAGCGCCCACAGGGAAATAGTAGCGAGCCTTGGCCTTTTTGCTTCCCGGCAGTCCGGCCGTCTTTCCGCTGCTGTCTTTGATGGAAAGCCGGGGCCTGACATCCATATCACGATCACGGGACTCAACGATTACACGGCTGATTTTGCCAGTTACCATGTCCCGTTTTTCCTGCATTGTACGGCCTTCTATAACATCACCAAATTTGACAACGCCCGGGACTTCCGTCATTATCGGTATGGTAAAAGGATCCCATTCTGCCAATACCTGGGACGGCTTGATCTTTTGACCGTTTCGCACCTTCAGAGTGGCCCCGTATATGATCGGATATCGCTCCACCTCTCTCTTACCCTTCCCCAGGATGGCAACTTCACCGTTTCGGTTCATGGCCACAAGGTTGCCATCTTTATTCTCAACTGTTTTGAGGCCAACGAACTTCACTTCGCCCTCGTTTCTGGGTTGGATAGTGGACTGCTCCACACGTTTACTCGCTGTACCACCAATGTGAAACGTCCTCATGGTTAGCTGTGTTCCTGGCTCGCCAATCGACTGCGCGGCGATGACCCCAACGGCCTCGCCCAAATTGACTTGGTGACCGTGAGCCAGATCTCTACCATAACAGGCCCGACAGACACCTAATTTTGCCTCACAGCTCAGGACTGACCTTATTCTTACCCTCTCTATCCCGGCATCTTCTATCTTCTTAACCTCATTCTCATCTATCTCCTCGTTGGCCATGATCAAGATCTCTCCTGTCACCGGATCATAGATATCTTCAAGGGCCACCCGGCCAAGTATCCGTTCTCCCACCCTCTGGAGAATTTCGCCCCCTTCAACCAGGGCCTCCACCCAGATGCCATCCATGGTGCCGCAATCTTCCTCGGAAATAATTGCCTCCTGCGACACATCCACAAGTCTGCGGGTCAGGTAACCGGAATTGGCTGTCTTTAGGGCGGTATCAGCCAAACCCTTTCGCGCCCCATGGGTGGATATAAAATACTGCAACACAGTCAGACCTTCCCTAAAATTCGAGGTAATGGGTGTTTCGATGATCTCCCCGGAAGGTTTCGCCATCAACCCTCTCATCCCTGCCAACTGCCTCATCTGGTCTTTGCTTCCCCTTGCGCCCGAGTCAGACATCATATAGACCGGGTTAAACCCGCCAACCTTTGTCTTTTCCTTTTTGGGGCCTTCAACCACTTCTACGGCCATCTCCTTCATCATCTCGGACGCAACAGTCTCTGTTGATTTCGCCCAGATATCAACGACCTTATTGTATTTCTCCCCATTGGTAATCAAACCGTCTATATATTGAGCTTCGATTCTTTTCACCTCTTCTTCAGCCTCTTGGATAATCCTTCCCTTTTCCGAGGGAATCACCATATCCTTCATCGATATGGATATGCCCGACAGGGTGGCATATTTGTATCCGATATCCTTCAGCCTGTCCCCCAAGATAACCGTGGATTTGATCCCCACATTCCGGTGAGACTCATTAATCAAGAGCCTGAGCTCCTTTTTGGTCATCACTTTGTTCACCAAGTCGAAGGGAAGCGTCTTTTCGGGGATGATCTCATAGAGAATGACACGACCGGTAGTGGTTGTGTAAAGTTTTCCGTCAATCCTCACCCTGATGGAGGCGTGCAAATCCAATTCTCCTGCATCGTAAGCGACCCTTACTTCCTGGGGGCTTGAAAAAACCTTCCCCTCACCTTTTGAAAACGGTTTTTCCCGTGTCATGTAATATATGCCCAATACAATATCCTGACTCGGCACAATGATAGGCTCACCGTTGGCCGGGGACAAAATATTATTTGTGGACATCATCAGGACCCTGGCCTCTATTTGGGCCTCAAGAGAAAGCGGGATATGGACGGCCATCTGGTCGCCGTCAAAATCAGCGTTAAAGGCGGTACATACAAGAGGGTGGAGTTGAATCGCCTTTCCCTCAATCAGGATCGGCTCAAAGGCCTGCATACCCAACCGGTGAAGCGTAGGGGCCCTGTTTAGCAAAACACAATATTCCCTCACCACCTCATCCAGCGCATCCCAGACCTCAGGTGTCTCTCTCTCTACCATCTTTTTTGCGCTTTTAATGGTGGTGACCAATCCCTTTTCATCCAGTTTGTGATAGATGAAGGGCTTAAATAACTCTAAGGCCATCTTCTTGGGAAGGCCGCATTGATGCAGACGAAGATCCGGTCCGACAACAATAACCGAGCGGCCCGAGTAGTCGACCCGTTTGCCAAGCAAATTCTGCCTGAATCTCCCCTGTTTCCCTTTCAACATATCGCTCAAAGATTTGAAAGGCCTCTTATTTGCGCCTGTAACGACTTTCCCTCTTCTCCCGTTGTCGAACAGGACGTCAACCGCCTCCTGGAGCATCCTTTTCTCGTTTCTTACGATAATATCAGGTGCATTCAATTCCAGAAGTCTCTTGAGCCTGTTATTACGGTTTATTACCCGCCGGTAGAGGTCATTCAGATCAGAGGTGGCAAATCTTCCCCCATCGAGGGGAACAAGAGGCCTGAGATCTGGAGGCAAGACGGGAATCACATTCAGGATTGTCCACTCCGGCCGGTTTTTTGACTCTCTGAATGCGTCAAGAATCTTGAGCCGCTTTGTCAATTTTTTCCTTTTTGCCTCTGACTTGGTCGTGGACATGTCGAGTCTCAAGCCTTCGGAAAGCTCGTCCAAATTCAAATTCTTCAGCATCGTTTGAATCGCTTCGGCCCCGATACCCGCCAAAAACCGGTCACCATAGTCCTCTTTGGCCTGCTGCAACTGTTCATCCGTCAGTATTGTGCCTTTTGCAAGGGGAGTATCCTTTGGATCGATAACAACATGGGCTTCAAAGTAAAGAACCCTTTCCAGATCCTTCAAGGTCATATCTAAAAGATTGCCCACTTTAGAGGGAAGTGCTTTTAAGAACCAGATATGGGCGACAGGAGCAGCAAGGGTTATATGACCCATCCGTTCCCGGCGAACCTTGCTTTGGATTACCTCCACACCGCATTTTTCACACACAATGCCCCTGTGCTTCATCCTCTTGTATTTGCCACAGTTACATTCAAAATCCTTGATCGGCCCGAATATTTTTGAGCAGAAGAGACCGTCCCGTTCTGGCTTGAAGGTCCTGTAATTGATGGTCTCAGGCTTCTTGACTTCACCGAAGGACCACTCCAAGATCTTCGTTGGCGACGCTAAAGATATTCTAACGGCGTTAAAGCTGGACGGATCTTTCGGCTTTTCAAAAAAGTTGTATAATTCTTCCATCGCCTTCTCCCTTTTGGATTTCGGTTTGATAATCGACCATTACCGGGTGGTGCCGGTCCAAAATCAATAATCAATATTCGTTATTCAAGCCCTATATCTGGCTGTCCTCAAAAAGTTCGATTTCAAGGCCGAGGGCCTGCAGCTCTTTCATCAGCACTTTGAAAGACTCCGGAAGACCGGACTCAAGGGTATTATTCCCCTTCACGATCCTTTCATACATCCGGGTTCTGCCCGCCACATCATCCGACTTGACTGTTAAGAACTCCTGAAGGGTATATGCAGCCCCGTATGCCTCCATGGCCCAAACCTCCATCTCGCCCAATCTCTGACCACCGAACTGGGCCTTCCCGCCTAAGGGCTGCTGGGTTACAAGAGAATACGGTCCGATAGAACGTGCATGAAGTTTATCGTCCACCAGATGATGAAGTTTCAAGATATATATCATGCCAACGGTGATTTGCTGATCAAAGGGCTCTCCTGTGCGGCCATCATAAAGCGTCGTTTGACCCGTTATCGGCAATCCGGCCTCTCTAAGAAAAGCCTTTATCTCTTCCTCATCTGCCCCATCAAAGACAGGGGTCGCCACCGGAAGTCCATCTGCCATCAATCTCGCTTCCCTCAACAACTCCTCATCAGATTTATTCTGAACAAAGGCCTCGTACTCTTTCTTGGTGAATAATCTTTTCAGCTTAGCCTTCAGCTCCCCACTTCTTTTCACGCTGTCAATGAGCTTTCCAATCTGCCGGCCCAACTCGTAGGAGGCCCATCCTAAATGAGTTTCCAGGACCTGTCCCACGTTCATCCTTGACGGCACACCTAATGGGTTCAATACTATATCTACGGGGGTTCCATCTGCAAAATAGGGCATGTCTTCGATCGGAAGAATTCTTGACAGAACACCCTTGTTACCGTGCCGACCGGCCATTTTGTCCCCCACAGAAAGCTTTCGTTTTACCGCCACGAAGACCTTGACCATTTTTATAACACCGGGCGCCAACTCATCGCCAAGGCCAAAGTCTTCTATTTTTTCCTCGCAAAGCTCGGTAATATGTGCCACTTTAGAAGCGCAATTCTCAACTGTAGCTTCCACCTTCTCAATAACGTCCATTGATGCCTTGAGATCAGCTCCCGCCCATATCTCTACCGGAAGTCGTTCAATATCCTCTGGCTTTATCATCTTCTTTGCGCGAACGAGAGTGTCTCCTTTCTTCTTATCACGCAAATCCGTCTTCAGATGTTTTCCCGCAAGGATCCCCATTAGATTTTCCTTTGCGCTTCTCACAATTAGATCTACCTCGTCCTCCACGTCCTTCCTGAGCCGCATCGTCTCCTCGGCTTCAATGGCGAGGCTACGCTCATCTTTTTCAACGCCACCTCTCGAAAACACCTTGGCATCGATTACAATGCCGTTGACACCGGGGGGAACTTTCATGGATGTATCCTTGACATCTCCCGCTTTATCTCCGAATATGGCCCTCAAGAGCTTTTCTTCTGGAGACAGCTGGGTTTCACCCTTTGGGGTTATCTTCCCAACTAAAATATCGCCCGGCTCAATTTCAGCTCCAATTTTTATGATTCCGCTCTCATCCAGGTTCTTTAATGCATCTTCGCCCACATTGGGGATGTCCCTGGTGATCTCTTCCTTCCCTAATTTGGTATCTCTGGAGACTACTTCAAATGCTTCGACATGGATCGAGGTATAGATATCTTCCTTTACCACCCTTTCGCTGATAAGGATGGAATCCTCAAAGTTATATCCACCCCATGACATAAACGCGACCATAACGTTACGGCCTAAAGCCAATTCCCCTAATTCAGTGGCAGGCCCATCAGCGATAACCTGCCCCTTCTTTACCACATCCCCCTTTTTCACAATCGGTTTCTGGGTGTAGCAACTGTTCTGGTTAGATTTCTTGAATTTGATTAGCTTGTATATCTCTACTTCCGGTTCATCAGAATCCGCCGTCCCGCTCGACATGATGACAATCCGGCAGGCGTCCACATCCTCTACTACGCCATCCCTTTTGGCGATAACAGAAACACCGGAATCCCGTGCAACGACTCCTTCCACACCGGTCCCAACCAATGGGGCCTTGGCTCTCAGGAGGGGTACCGCCTGCCTCTGCATGTTTGATCCCATCAAGGCCCTGTTGGCGTCATCATGTTCCAAAAAAGGGATCAGAGAAGCTGAAATACTGACAAGCTGATCCGGAGACACATCCATATATTTAACATCCTGGATCGGCTTTTTGTCCGCTTCCCCGGCTATCCGAACCGCAGCCTCCTCCCGTATAAAACGGCCCTCACTATCCAACGGGGCATTGGCCTGGGCAATCGGATAATTCTTTTCATCCAAGGCGGACAGGTATTCAATTTCATTGGTCGCTCTGTTATCTCGTACATGCCTATACGGGGTTTCAATAAATCCGAAGTCATTGACCCTCGCATAGGTGCTCAAGGAAACAATCAGTCCGATATTCGGGCCCTCCGGTGTCTCGATTGGACAGATTCTGCCATAATGGGTTGGATGAACGTCCCGGACCTCGAATCCTGCCCTTTCCCGGGTCAGGCCCCCGGGGCCTAAGGCGCTCAGCCTCCGTTTATGGGTGACCTCAGACAATGGATTTGTCTGGTCCATAAATTGAGAAAGCTGACTTGTTCCAAAAAACTCCTTCACTACAGCGGAAACCGGCTTCGAATTGATCAAGTCGTGGGGCATCAACGTCTCCACCTCTTGAAGGCTCATCCTCTCCTTAATAGCCCTTTCCATCCTTACAAGCCCAATCCGGTACTGATTTCCGAGGAGTTCCCCCACTGCCCTCACTCGTCTGTTGCCAAGGTTATCAATATCATCCGCTACTGACTCGACGCTTTTCAACCGGATCAACTCCTCAACGACTGCCAGTATATCCTCTTTCCTCAGCGCACGATGCTCCAGGGGAACATTAAGGTTGAGTCGATAATTCAATTTCAGCCGCCCGACCGTGGAAAGGTCATAAGTGTCTAAGTTGAAAAAAAGCTTGTCAAAAAAACCCTCTGCCACTTGCGGGGTGGGAGGGCTGCTGGGTCGCATTTTTCGGTAGATATCCAGCACCGCTTCATCCGGGGCAATTATCCTGTCTAAATCCAAGGTCTTGCTGATGCTGGGACTCACTCCCTGGCCGACTAAAACGAGGCATTCCAACTGGGAGATCCCCTTTTTCCTTATGACACTAAGCTTCTCGGGAGTTAGAGACTGATTTCCCTCAACTATTACCTCACCTGTCTCCGGGTCAACCACGTCATCTATAACCACACGACCTTCAATATCCTTGACATCAACGGGGATACGGACCCGTTTTGAGTCAATGCATCTTATCTCAGGGATCCCTTTTTTATTAATAAGCTCACATACTTCACTGGTGAGAAGTGTACCCTGGGCAATGAGGACCTCTCCTGTTTCAGGGTCCAGGACGTCACTTTCAATAACCAGTTCTTCCCCCTCTTTCAACTCAATGGGCACATGCCTGCGCAGTGGAAGACGCGGGCGGGCCATGTCTTCAGATTGAAGGGTTTTAAGCAGGCGTCTGTTGAATTTCACCCCCTGCTTGGCCAAAACTTCACCGGTCCGAGGGTCAACAATATCTTTTGAGGCCTTTTCCTGGATTAAATTCTCCGGATCAGACTCCCGCCAGGCGCCTTCCTCGTCAAAACAAACCATCTCAGTTTCATAGAAATACCCCAAGATCTCCCTGGCTGAATACCCGAGTGCCTTGAGCAGTATGGTGACCGGGAACTTTCTCCTCCTGTCAATACGAACATATAAGAAATCCTTGGGATCAAACTCAAAGTCAAGCCATGATCCTCTCAGGGGGATGATCCGGGCGGAATAAAGGAGCTTTCCACTGGAATGGGTTTTCCCCTTGTCATGGTCAAAAAACGCCCCTGGAGATCGGTGGAGCTGGCTTACAACAGCCCGTTCGGTCCCATTTATGATGAAGGTTCCCCGGTCAGTCATCATAGGGAGGGTGCCGAAATAGATTTCCTGCTCTTTGATATCCCTGATACTTTTTCTATCACTGGCAGTATCCGTATCAAACACGACCAATCGCACAGTTAGCCTGAGGGGAGCTTCATAGGTCATCCCTTTGTTCAGGCAATCTTCTTCACTATGTTTGACGTCTTGAAATTTATATTTGACAAACTCAAGAGAAGAGGTGCCGGCAAAATCATGGATGGGGAAAACACCTCTGTAGGCCCCCTGAAGTCCAACCTCCTCACGATTCTCTGGCGGCACATCCTTTTGCAAAAATCGTTCGTAAGAGCTCTTCTGCATGTCAATCAGGTTCGGGGTTTCCATGATTTTATCTATCTTCCCGAAACTTCTTCGTATGCGTCTTTTGACACCATCAGTTCCTAACATGGTATCTCCTTCTGATTGAATGTTGATGAGTGACCATTAACGATTGAAGACCAAGGAAAACAGGTACCGCAATCGAAAATAGTCAAACAGAGTAACGGCGGTCCCTTCCCCGTAACACGGGGCTCCCGCCGCTGGTGGTCCTATTTGATCTCTACAGTAGCGCCAGCCTCTTCAAGTTGTAGTTTTATGCCTTCAGCTTCATCCTTGGGGATGCCTTCCTTCACCGCTCCGGGCACACCATCGACGACCCCCTTTGCCTCTTTGAGACCCAAACCAGTGATTGCGCGAACAACCTTGATGACCTGAATCTTCTTGTCACCGACAGCAGTCAGTATCACATCAAACTCGGTTTGCTCAGCGGCCTCTTCCTGGGCCTCTCCGGCCGGCGCAGCAGCAACAGCAACTGGTGCCGCTGCGCTCACGCCAAATTTGTTTTCCAGTTCCTTGACGAACTCTGAAAGCTCAAGGACCGTCATATTTGATATAAAATCAATAACATCTTCTTTGCTGATATTCGCTGCCATACTTATCTTTTCACCTCCGCATATTTGTAATTACTGCGACTTTTCTTTTTGATCTTCAATAGCCTTTAAAATATTCATTAGTTTGGCCAATACCCCGCTCAACACCCTTACGAAAGATGTCGGCACAGCCTGCATAACAGATAGGGCCTGCGCCAGCAGCACATCTCTGCCCGGTAAGCTGGCTAACTGTTTAATGCTTTCCGCGTCGATTTTCTTCCCGGATACCTGGCCGATTTTGATCTTCAGTTTTTTAAACTTTTTTGCAAAGTCAACCAAGGCCTTTGCAGGGCCGATCACATCGTCATAGCTCAGTGCTATAGCCGAAGGGCCTTGCATTTGATCTATGATCGCTTCGGTTTGAGTCTCGTGGCTTGCCAGTTTTAGAAGCCTGTTTTTTACGACCTCAAATTCAGCATGCGTCTTCCTGAGCTCACCCCTAAGCTGATTTAGCTCTCCAACGTTGAGGCCTTGATAATCCACAAGGAACACCCCCTGTGCCTTTTCAAGCCGGCCGTGAAGATTGTCAATAAACTTGACTTTTTCGTCTTTATCCATATTCACCTCCTCTCTGAACGACCAATAAATCGTCAAAGACAAAGGAGTAGGCGCAATTCTTCCATAAAATTAGTCTCGGCAGGCCTGCATGATTAAGCCCGTTGACCATTAAGAGGAAAGCATCTCTCTGGTCCTCAGGGCGCCTACTGTCTTTGACCGAAAAGGATCCAGATATAAAAAACCCTGAATCTTTCTCTACCCGAGACCTTTGCAAAACGCCCCCTTTTGGCCAATCTCGGCGCCTGCCCCGTAGCTCCGGAAGATGGTACTGGGGTCAGGCTCAAATTTCAATCCTCGAAATATTCAATATATTCCTGTGGTTGAAATTCTCGCCTTCCTTGATCTTGACCAAAATTGAGCATTTTTCAAAGGTCTCTACCCATCTACTTATTCAACCAGTGCCCCAAAGCGGTTGCCTGAAGTAGTTATTTGTTGACGAAAATTACTTTGTGCAGCGCGGCAATTTCGTGGCTTTCAATAACGCCGTCTCGCAATATCACGGCGTGATTTCAGCTAAATTGTCAGGTGTTATGTGTTTGGATTGGCAATAACTGCGTTTACCGGGTTAAGAGATCCTTTATATAGATGGGGTCTATCTTTATCCCTGGCCCCATTGTTGAGGAGAGAGCTATCGCTCTGAAATAAGTCCCCTTGCTCGCAGGTGGTTTCAATCTCTGAAGGGTTTCGATGAAAGCACCAATATTCTCCATAAGTTTTTCAACACCGAAAGAAACCTTCCCGACAGAAGCATGTACAATGCCTGCTTTTTCAACCTTGAAATCGATCTTTCCGGCCTTAATCTCTCTCACGGCCTTTGCCACATCAAATGTAACGGTTCCTAACTTGGCATTCGGCATCATACCTCTCGGGCCCAAAATCCGTCCCAGTGTTCCCACGGAACCCATCATGTCCGGTGTTGCGATGGTTTTATCAAACTCTATCCATCCTTTCTTTACTCTCTCCACAAGTTCATCTGAACCTGCATAGTCCGCCCCAGCGTCAAGTGCCTCTTTTTCCTTCTCACCTTTTGCAAAAACGGCAACACTGACCTTCTTCCCCAAGCCGTTTGGCAGGACGACAGTACCTCTGACCATTTGGTCGGCATGTCTGGGGTCCACCCCCAATCTTACCGCCAGTTCCATGCTTTCATCAAATTTCGCAAAAGCACAATCAAGCGCTAACCGGATCGCCTCTTCAAAGGTATATCTGTTCAGGCTGTTAACTTTCTGGGCATTCTCTCTATATTTTTTGCCTTTGCTGGCCATGTCTATTTTTCCTTCTTCGTCGAAATTAGGTCACTGTAATACCCATACTTCTTGCTGTACCCTCAATAATCCTAACCGCACCATTTAAATCGATTGCATTCAAGTCTTCTAGCTTGATCTTGGCAATCTCCTCGATTTGTTTTCGCGTGACAGTCCCTACCTTTTCCCGATTCGGCTCGGCTGAACCCTTTGCAATCTTGGCGGTCTGCTTTAAGAGCACCGCGGCCGGGGGGGTCTTGGTTATAAACGAGAAAGACCTGTCGGCATATATCGTTATAATTACAGGTATAACCGTACCCATCTGATCCTGTGTCCTTGCATTGAATGCCTTGCAAAACTCTGCGATATTCACTCCATGCTGCCCCAGTGCAGGCCCTATGGGGGGGGAAGGATTGGCTTGCCCTCCCTTTACCTGAAGTTTTACGGATCCTATTATCTTTTTCGCCATGTCAAACCTCTTTTAATCCTTCTAAAACAGTGTCTCGATGAATCGCATTTAAATCTTGCTGACCTGAATAAAATCTAACTCCACAGGTGTTGGACGTCCGAATATGTTGATAAGGAGTCTCAACTTCTCTTTATCGGGCTTCATTTCCTCAACAACCCCCTGGAAATTGGTGAAAGGACCGTCTATTACCCTAACTTCGTCTCCCTCCTCAAAACTGTACCGTGGTTTAGGTCTGCTCACCCCCTCTTCCATTTGACGGACAATCTGTTCGGCCTCCTGGTCAGAAATTGGCGTAGGATTGACCTCCCCTCCCACAAATCCGGTAACCTTTGCGGTGTCTTTTACGGTATGCCAGGTCTCCTTATTCAGCACCATCTGAACCAATATGTACCCCGGATAGAATTTTCTGGAAGAGGTCTTTTTTTGCCCCTTTCTAAGCTCAATTACCTGTTCAGTGGGAACAAGGACCTTACCGAAGTATTCCTTCTGTCCAAGTGCTTCGATCCGCTCCTCTAAGTTCTTTTTCACCTTATCCTCAAAACCGGAATAGGCATGAACGATGTACCATTTCAGTTCCACACGAACACCTTATCCAACAACGTTTTTAATGATTTTTATTAGGCCAAAGTCAACCAAACCAAGAAAAAATGCAACCAAGAGTGTAAGGACGATTACAACTGCCGTAGATGCCAGCAGTTCTTTTCGAGTAGGCCATTTGACTTTTTTTAACTCCATCTTTGCCTCTCTCAAGAACTGTCCTACCTTACTCCCAATCCTTGATATGGAGCCAATCTCAGCCTCTCCTGTTTTCCTTGGCGTTTTCTGTATTGCCCGTGGAGCCTTTTCCGTCACCGGCTGTTTTTCCTTTTCCTGGGGCAGTTTTGATTTTGCGCTCACAGACTCCCTTTTTCTCGTGGGGGCACTTTTTTTGCTTTTGGTTCCTTTTTTGCTTTTGGTTTTCTGGTTCTGTTTTTTCATCTGAAAATCAAATTCCGGCATTTAAAGTGTTTTGGGCTTATCGGCCAAAAATTAACTACCCCAACCCACATCGTAAATTTAGTAAAAACCCCAGAGCCCCCACAACAAAAATGGCAGGCCAGGAGGGATTCGAACCCCCATCACCCGGATTTGGAGTCCGGTGCTCTAGCCGTTAGAGCTACTGGCCTGCATTCATTCACGCAAACTATTTTGTTTCCTTGTGGAGTGTGTGGGTCATGCAAAAATGACAGTATTTCTTGAATCCCAGCTTATCCGGTGTCTTCCGTTTGTTCTTTGTGGTCGTATAGTTCCTGTTCTTACACCGCTCACAGGCTAATGTGACAATATCACGCATTCTCTCAAGTTCTCCTACTCGATAATCTCGCTAATAACGCCTGCGCCAACGGTCCTTCCACCCTC
>JACNIU010000022.1 GCA_014382905.1 Desulfobacterales bacterium | reverse complement strand
CAAGACGACCAAAAAAAATGGATAAAGTCTCAATCGGCCTCTTACTACAAATATGTTTATGCCAATTCCGAGAGACTTGGTATTGCCAAGGAAGAAAAATCTGAAGCGCGCACATACCTTATAGAAAATTGGGAGCTTTCAAGACAAGTCTTCGAGAGTTTAGACAGAGATGGCCTCAGAGATTTGTTTGAAAACTGGGTTGGCAATAAAGTCAGCTCTTTTCATGAGAAATACGGAAAGGGTGAAAAAAAGGACGAGTTTTTGGGTAGAGGCTTGTTCTCCAATATTGATGCGGAAGGAAACCGAGATTATCGGTCTACCGGATACCCATTTTTCGATATCTCAGCTCTCGAAAATCTTCACAAGAAGGATAAGAACAAAGCTTACAGATTAATCGAAAAGTGTCTTAGGTCATGTTCAAGAGATATAGATGATTACTTTGTAGTAGTAATTACAAGAAAATGGCTGTTTGGCCGTTACTACAATGAGTATGATGCATTTTTATTTGGACCTGATCATCTTGTGTTAATTAAGCATATCGAGGGTAATGATGGCATTGTCGAAAATCCCAAATTATATCTATTTGAAAAATATGAAAAGTTAAGTCCGGGCGCTGATAATATAACACTGTCTGGTGAAACATACAAGAACACAACACTATTTTATCTATTGGAAAGCCTTCATTCTGCTTTTAGAAAAACAAAGGGTGAAAATGTAACAGTTGAGTTTGAAAAGCTAATGAGATTCTGGATTTACAATAAGTTGGCTGACATGATGAGGTATCCTAGCCTGAGTTTCCGGTTTATATTTCCAGACGAAGGCTGAACCTTAATGACTTCGGGGGGTTAAGGCATTTGGGAGTGTATTACCCTATTTGTCCGAGAGTTTCGCCTATTTCGAGGGCTTGAGCAAGTTTTTTTTGCCGCGCGGACATGCGGCTGAGGGTTATGTGGTCTTTGGGACGGGCGAGGGTTCCAGGTGGATAAATTACGGCGACCTCGCGGATTGCCGACAATTCCTTCAGAAGCGCAGGCAAAGTTAAATTGATGCCGGCTTCGAGAGCTACCTTACGGGCAAGTGAAGCTATCAGGAGTGCAAGGACACAATACAGGGCATGGACACGTAGTTTCTGATCCGTCCAGTGATGAGCTGGTTGCCAACGAAGAAAATCAGTGTTCTTCATGTTTTTGAAGGCATCTTCCACAACTGAGAGACTCCGATATGCTTCAATGATCTGGCGAGCGCTCCATTGCATATGATCGGAAACAAGTACGGTACGTCCCAGGCGCTCCTGGCTCAGGTGCTGGAGTGCTGCATGATCGACGCTGTAGTTAAGGCGGGGAATGCTTGATGTTGTGTCTTCTTTGACATCGGTATGGATCAATTTTTTCATGAACTGCGCAGACAGGATGTCGTTCACCCGCATGCGCACGCTGCGAACAGTGGGTTTCTTACCACGGCTTTTGCCCTGGCGCCAACGGCCAAGACTTTTTGCAAGATCCAGGAGTTTCTTCTGGCACTTGACGAGGTTCTGTGTCACGCCTTGGAGTTGTTGAGTAAAGAAGCTTTCGGTGTAGAGGACAACAATCCGACACGATTTCCCCCACATGGTTGTGGTGGTATCAAAGGCCTGAGCCCCCGGCATTCCATCGATAGGCTGAAACTCCTCGTGGGGGGTGGCTAACAAGTCGGCACATTGATTGGCCGAAAGTGCTGCGACAAAATGGGCATCTCCGACTACCAGGTCTTCCATGCCGTCATCAGTAACGTTGCCTTTGTCGAAAACCAGGGTAGCTTCTGGTGTCTTACCAGTTACTTTTTTATATCGGTCTACAAGTTCACCAGTTAGCTGGGGGAAGAGACTGATGTCAGGAATGTTTCCTGGATAGACCTTGTGGAACAGCGGGATTTGAAAATCACGGGTCACGAGAAGAGCCAGGCCGATCTGTCGAAGATCATCACGTTTCTGCTTCGAATGGCCACGCTGGGCTAGACCTGAGCGGCCATTGGTCGTAGCCAAAAAGGTGAAAAAATTCGTGGTGTCGTAAAGCAGGATCCGCGCGTCTATGCCAAATTCTCTCTCGATGCGGGGAACGAGTTCTTCCTGGATATGTTCGATGTCCTGCTCAGATATCCGGTCCATGTGATCCCAGAATCTCTGACTGGTGAAGGCTGATTTGTCAAATCCCCACAGCCGGCGTAAGACGGTCTGTTCATACCAGTTGCCGATGGCCAATTTGCTCAAGGGTTCAAGGGCACGGTTCAATGCAGCCAAGATAATGTAGTGTCCGACCGTAGGTCCCTGTTCACGCTTGGGGGAGACTTTATTTATGAGATCGAGAAGTTTGAGGCGTTGGGTAATACGGAGTAGCGCTGCTATACCGCCAGCCTCAAATATGACAGTATGTTTAGGTTTCGGAGGCTTAGCGTCCTCGGTGCGATTGACTATTGCCTCAAGAGTGCCCAGATATTTTTGCCAGACAATCCGAGGTTTTCCGTTGATGCGCTTGGACTCGACAGCGTAGTAATATGGACGACCTTTCTTGATTTTCTTAGTGATTGAAGCCATGTTTCCCTCCTGAACAGGTTTTTCAGGTAGGGTAATACACCTCCAATGCAAAGTCAAGACAAAATCGTCCAATTGCCCATCTTTTCAGGCTTCTATACTATTCAGGGGTACACTGTTGGTAGGGTAATACGCCAACTGATCGGGTAACTGGTTGAAGTTAAACGATTTACGGGAAATTATCGGCGATGTGATTGAATAAGTAGTAAACTCAGGCTAGGTTATCTAAACCCATCGTCGAGATCTTGAAAAAGGGTGAACACACTACCG
>JACNIU010000023.1 GCA_014382905.1 Desulfobacterales bacterium | reverse complement strand
TTAAGTACAATAAGTTAGCTGATTTGCCATTTGGCATATAAATATGCTGTAATGCATAGTTAGTGGCGCAGAATTTTGTACTTCTTGGCTTTTCTTGATACGGTGGATTGATTGACTCGTAAAATTTGAGCTGCTTTTGAAATGGTACCGTGTGTGGATATGGCTTCACGGATGATTTCCTCTTCAAATTTGGCCACAGCCTCTCTCAGCGGAAGGGATTCGCCTAATTCTCCATACAGTGAGCTGCGACTTATCTCTTTAACGCCTGGCGGGAGGTCCTTCAGGTTGATAACCTCTTCGTCGCTCAGGACGGCCATCCGCTCAACCATGTTCATGAGTTCCCTCACATTACCGTAAAAAGGGTATTTCACTAAGGTTTCGTAAACCTCCGGCGAGATCGATTTTCGATTTCCTGTGGCCTCAATGCTCTCCTGCAGGAAATGGTCAATCAGGGGAATGATGGCCTCCTTTCTTTCACGCAATGGCGGAATGTGTAAAGGGATCACATTTAATCTAAAAAAGAGATCTTCCCTGAAATTTTTCTCCCTGACCATCTGCTTAAGATCCCGGTTTGTAGCAGTAATAAGACGAAGGTCCATTGAACGGGGAGTGGTCCCACCCAACCGGGTGACCTCTTTATCCTCCAGGACATCCAGGAGTTTAACCTGCAGATTTAACGGAAGCTCCCCGATCTCATCTAAGAATACTGTTCCACCATTTCCTACTTCCAAAAGCCCTGCTTTTCCTCCGGTTCGAGCTCCGGTAAAGGCCCCCTTTTCGTATCCAAAAAGTTCGCTCTCCATGAGATTTTCCGGAATGGCGCCGCAGGATATCTTTATAAATGGCCCATCTTTTCTTTGGCTCATTTTGTGAATAAGCCGGGCCAAGAGGCTTTTCCCCACACCTGATTCACCCGTAATCAATACGGTCGCATCCACTTGGGAGACCTTAACAGCCTGTTTCAGCGTTGCGCGAAAGGCCTCACTCTTTGCAATAAGTTCATGTGAGGCAGCTTTTAACTTCTGAAGTTCTTCTAATTCCTCCTGATACCGGGAAGAGATCTTACGGGTCTCCTCCAGCTCCAGATGAAGCTGATTCAGCTCGGTAATATCTCTTACATTGGTCACTACTAATGAAATATCCCCATTTTTGTCAAAGATAGGATTTCCGGTCACAATAACATGTTTGTCCCCCGCAATATCCTGCATGATTGTGACAGGTTCGCGCAGACGAAGGACTTCCAGGGTGACGGATCTGTCCAGAACTCCTTCTTGAACAAGGTCTCTCATGTTACGACCGATTAGGTCGTCTCGTTTCAATCCGGAAATTCTTTCATAGGCCTGATTTACACGTAGGGTATTTGCCTCGCCATCCGTAATATACAGCCCGTCGTAGGAGGACTCTATGATTGCGTCTAACTGCATGGTCAATTGCCTGAAAGATGCCAACTCGGAGATGATCTTTTCGTGTTCGGAGATATCCTGGAAGATACTTAAGACACCTATCAGTTGTCCTTGGAAAGCAATTGCAGTTCTGTTGGCAATGATTGTAGATTCGCCAATCGTGATCTTCTTATTAAGCTGAGGAAAACCTGTTTTCAGGATCGTACACATATCCTGCCAGGCTTCCTCGGAGATAGAACTGATGTGCTGCCCGATCAAGTCCGGTTTCTGGATCGATAGCACCTCCCGGGCTACCTGATTAAACAGACGGATAGCGCCGGTGATGTCTATGATAACTATCCCGTTTCGGGCTGAATCCAAGATTTCTCGGAATGGATCAAGTTGTCCCCAAAAAGAAGCTGCCGTTTCCATTGAGCCCCCCTCGGAAGGTTGTATATTTGGTCTGATTATCGGGAAGGTGTTTCAGCGATTTAGCCATCCCGGAGTGACTTGATTTTGTCTATGTTTTCTGAAGGGATCGGAGAAGCCTTCCCGCCCGTAAGAATGTAGACACGGGCTGCCTCATCTATCTCCTCGGCGATATTCAGGGTTTCACTGAAGTCCTTCCCCAAGGTTATCAGGCCGTGGTTTTTCAAGAGGACAGCGTAAGACCCCTTCGCTGATAATGCTTCAGTAGCGCATTTCGCCAACTCCCGGCTCCCTGGGATCATAAAAGGGATCATCGGGAGAGGGTAGGCGTAATAAACAAATCCGGGTGTAAGGGCCGGCAGGGTGCTGGGTCCCGGCTCGAACATGGTTGAGGCCGCGATGATATATGGGCCGTGCAGATGAAAAACAACGTTTATGTCAGGCCTTACGCGGAGAACTTCTATGTGCATATCGGCTTCTTTTGTAGGTTTGTCCCCTGCCATGAGGAGGCCTTCTTCATTGACAACCGCTACGATGTCCGGCTGCAGATCTCGGAGAGAATAACCGGAGGGGGTAAGGAATATGCGGTTACCGGAACGTGCTGAGATATTTCCGCCCACGCCGGTCGCCAAGCGTCTCTCGTAGAGCAAGTGACAGAATCTGCAAAAATCCTCTCTGGAAGAAGCGAAGTTATCCCTTTGGCTATCTTCTGATCTCATTTTCACTCCATCAAGTATGCACTTAAGCGGTTCTATCAATGTAACGGGAGAAGAAGCGTATTTCAAGGATTTTTCCCGCTTGACCCAAACATCTTCCTGTGAGATAAGCTGCTGAAGTATATTGAAGTATATTTAGGAACATTTATAAGGTTAAGGAGATTGTGGATGACCGCTTATACGGAGGTGGCCGAGTCAAATGATATCATTGCTACCATTGAAAATAAAGAAAACCCTTCGGAAAGTGTCGGCATCCGATATTTGCGAGAAGAGAATGCTTTTGTAACTTCGGGTATCAAGACCCATTTCGGCG
>JACNIU010000145.1 GCA_014382905.1 Desulfobacterales bacterium | reverse complement strand
CGAATCGCCATGGCAGACCCTGAGGATTTTTACACCATAGACGCCCTGAGGCTCGCCTCAGGATTGAAAATGGATGTGTGTCAGGGCAAAGAGGGAGACATACTGGATGCCATCGAAAAATTGTATGGCGCTGGGAGTCAGTCGCTTGAGACAATTATAGAAGAGGCCGGCAAAGACATCTATGATATATCTCCTGGAGGGATTGAGGATGCGGATCGTCTGAGAGATCTTGCGTCAGAAGCGCCCATTATCAGATTGGTCAACCGGCTCATATTTAATGCGGTGGAACAAAGGGCGAGTGATATCCATTTCGAACCTTTTGAAGATGAATTCAAGGCGCGCTATCGCATAGACGGTGTTCTGCACGATGTTGAATCCCCCCCCTCCCGCCTTCAGGCTGCTATCATATCCAGGGTCAAGATTATGGCGAAGCTGGATATAGCAGAAAGACGTCTTCCTCAGGATGGGAGGATCAAACTCCGGATCGCGGATAAGGAGATTGACTTTCGGATTTCAACTATTCCGACGCTTTTTGGTGAAAGCCTTGTGATGCGGATATTGGACCGGGATACCCTGGTTCTCGACTTAGAGAAAATAGGCTTTCCGGAGGACATTTTAGCGCAATACAAAGAATTAGTGTCTCAGCCCTACGGCATGATCCTGGTGACAGGACCCACAGGGAGCGGCAAGACTTCCACACTTTATACCACGCTTGCAAAGATAAATTCCTCGGAAAATAAAATTATTACCTTAGAGGAACCGGTTGAATATCAGTTGAATGGCGTCAATCAGATCCAGGTAAACCCAAAAATAGGGATGACCTTTGCCAAAGGGCTCCGGTCCATTGTTCGTCAGGATCCTGACATTATCTTGGTTGGAGAGATAAGGGACAGAGAGACGGCCGAGATTGCCATTCAATCTGCGCTCACTGGCCATTTGCTTTTCAGCACCCTTCATACCAACGATGCGGCAGGGGCGATTACCCGGCTTCTTGATATGGGGGTGGAGAGCTTTCTTCTCAGCTCAACCCTGTTAGGTGTGTTGGCACAGCGGCTTGTCAGGGTCATCTGCCCTCACTGCAAGGAGCCAACGAGACCTGAGGAAAAGCTATTGAATTCAATGGGGATACGCTCTGATGAGGCGTCGGGAATCGAGTTTTTTGCGGGCAAGGGGTGTGAAGAATGCAGATACACAGGATTCAAAGGTAGAACCGCCATCTTTGAATACCTGCCGGTGGACGATGAGATCAGAAGGGAGATTACAAACAAATCGAGCGCAGAGAGAATCAAAGAGGTCGCCATGCGAAAGGGACTGATGACCTTGCGGCAGGATGGGTGGCGGAAAGTCAGAAAAGGGGTGACCACTATCTCAGAGGTTTTGAAGGTAACCTTGGAGAAATAGGATGCCCACATATCTATACAAGGCGACAGACAGTTCAGGAAAAGTTGTTAACGGCTCTCTCGACGCAGAGGGGGAGAAAGGCGTGGTGGCTGAACTCCATGATATGGGTTTTATTCCCATAAGGATCACCCTTTCCAAAGGCAATGGCGGACGTTTTGATCTTGACATTTCCAAACAGATCTTATCGGTTTTCACAGGCGTTTCCTCCCGGGATGTCATGGCCTTTACACAGGACCTTGCCACGCTCTTAGAATCTGGACTGCCCGTGGACCGGGCCCTTTCCATATTGATCGACGCTGCGGAAAAGGAAAAGATGAGGGAGGTGGTGGGGGATATCCTCAAGACCGTACAGGGGGGCGGTTATCTTTCAGACGCATTGGCAAAACACCCCAAGATTTTTTCCAGGTTTTATGTAAACATGGCGAGGGCCGGTGAGGCCGGCGGGGTACTGGAGTCTGTTTTGGGGCGGTTGGGTGATTTTTTGGAGAGTTCCCAGGACCTGAGAGATTACATCAAGTCAGCCATGGTTTACCCGATTTTCTTAGTCTGTGTGGGTGGAATTTCAATTATCATTCTCCTGACGTTTGTCATTCCCAAATTCTCTGTGATGTTTTCTGATATGGGCCAGACCATACCTTTGAACACACGGTTTTTGTTGGGGTTTAGTGAGGTCTTGAGAGCCTATTGGTGGATCATTCTTGGGGGGATATGCGCCATCTACTTTTTTGTTCGTCGGTATTTTAATACACCGGCCGGCCGATTGAGATTGGATCGAAACAAGATGAATCTTCCGGTAACGGGGGATCTGGTCAGGAAAATTGAAGTGGCCCGGTTTGCAAGGACCTTGGGGACCTTGACAAAAAGCGGGGTCCCGATTTTGCAGGCGCTTGTTTTAGTCAAGGATATTATGGGCAACCGTGTTATCGCCGGGTCGATGGAAGAAGTCTACGACAGAGTGAAAGAAGGGGACAGACTGTCAAAAACGCTGAGCGATAGCGGGATTTTTCCCTCGTTGGCGATTCAGATGATTACAGTGGGTGAGGAGACAGGTAAATTGGACAGTATGCTCCTGAGGGTAGCAGAGAATTACGAAAAAATGGTAAAAGACATGGTCAAGAGGTTTGTCAGTCTCTTAGAGCCGGCCATGATTCTTGCCATGGGGCTCGTTGTGGGGTTTGTTGTCATATCGATGCTTATGGCGATATTCAGCATGAACGAAATGCCTTTTTGAAAGGAGTTTTTATGAGCGGGTACAAGCGGAGGGAGCGGGGTTTTACCCTGATTGAAATGCTGATCGTGATGGTTATTTTAGGTCTTTTGGCCGCATTGGTGGGCCCCCGGATGTTCGGTAAGGTGGGTAAGTCAAGACAGAATGCTGCCAAGGTCCAGATAGCCCTTTTTGAAACTGCCCTGGATACCTACAGGCTTGACACTAGCAAATATCCCA
>JACNIU010000317.1 GCA_014382905.1 Desulfobacterales bacterium | reverse complement strand
GGTCAAACTTCTTAAACTGATGGAACGACATCCCGACCTGATGGACGAGGTTCGTAGAATGGGGAATGGGGGACGTAGTCAACTTGTAAACTTACGAAAACGATCCGCAGATTACCCCGATGAAACAAAAGAAAATGAGGTTTCATAGGGCAGGCGCAGATTACACGGATTATTGGCCGCTAAAAGGCGCAGAAATCACAAGGGGGTTTAAAGGCGGTGAAACGCTAAGCCGCAAGAAGGCGGGAAGGAGTCAGGGGTCGGAGGTCACCCCGGTTGAACACACTGGAAGGGAACCCGGTTAAACTGGGTAAAGAGGTCAGAGGTCGGAAGTCAGTTTTCCTTAGTTTTCAGATGCTTCTTATCGAGCTGGACATAGATGATTCCTGCTAAAGCAAAAATGCCCAGAACGATCAGTGCAACGCCAAAGTATGTCATTATTTCACCTCCTTGGTATCCAGCAAGCAACCTAAAGCAAAAAATAGTATGGTTACAATAAATCCCCCAACAAATAAGGCGAAATGGAAAGTTTCTGGTTTCGCTATGGGGCTAATTACTGTAATTGCGAGGATGATCTTGGCTGTATCATAAGAGAATTTAGCAAAATTATCCTTTTATTTTTCGGTTTTTATGAAGCTTATGTTTTGAATTTACAGGCTGCGGAATTCCTTGTCAAGTGCAATGTGGGGAAAGTGATGGAGGTCGGAAGGGAAAGGACAGTGGTCAGTGGTCAGATCCGCAGACCCGCCTGCCACTGCGAGCTCGCCCGCCAGCCAAGCAAGGCGAGGCGGCCTGGGGCACAAGCGGGCAGGTTACGCAGATGTTCGCAGATTATTTAAGAGAGGTTGATATTTGGAAGATGAAGGCGGAGTGGTTGGTTGAGCAAAGAGGGATGGTGTTGATGATTACGCATCCTGATTATTTGTGTCATCCGAGAATCAGAGGAAAAGAGAAAAGAAAAAAGAAAAATTATTATGATGGGGGGTTGGGGGATGAAGGCAGAAGACAGAGGACAGGGGTCGGAGGACGGAGGTCAGAGGACTGAAGACGGAAGGCAGAAAGAAGAAGCTTAGAAGACAGAGGACAGGGGTCGGAGGACAAAACGAAGGGATGATTAGGATGAATAGGATGATCCCTGCGGGATTGGATGGAAAAAACAAAAGGGATGGAGGGCATCCTTATGGTTCATTCTTACCAGACAGCTTTTACATGCGGATATTCTATAATTTTTCTATCCTTTGTCAAAAGCGTTAAATTATGAGTTCTTGCAGTGGCCACAATGATTCGATCGGCCGGGTCTTTATGGAAACCGCCAGGAAGGTTGCATGATTCCATCGCTATTTCAGGCGTTAACTCGATTACCCGTAAACCGCTATTCCCAATAGCATTGTTTAGCCAGCGCTTCGGATCAATTTTTACATTTATGCGCCCCTTGGTCACCATCATTGCAAATTCCCATATGGAAATCGAGGCAATGGCGCGTTGATCGGTTTGCGTCTTTTTAATGAGTTTTTTGACATTATCGGACAGCAGCTTCGTTGCGCTATGCGACCATATCCAGGTGTGAGTATCCAGTAGAATCATAACTTAATCAAGTTCCCATGCGTCAGGATCAATAACCGGTCTGGTTAAATCGCCAATAGTTTCAACAAGACCTTCCATGCTTCCGAGGAGAGGATCTTTTTCGTTCTGCCGCGCAACGTGTACCAGCTTTGCAATCGGCTTGCCTCGTTTGGTAATAACCACCTCCTTATGCGTTACCTTGACCTGATCAAGGATCTTAAAGCAATTTGCTCGGAATTCTGCGGCATTGATTTCCATTTATTGATCACCTCCCTATATGATTGTGTACATTTTAATATGTACTAATAGAAAGTTCAATCTTTTTTTGGGTTGGTTCTATCATCGGCCACTTGGAGCTCCCTGAGGAGTAAGGTGCAACTCTACCCTTGACTCATGTGGGAATGGGGGGAAGTGTATTGGCGTAGGGGGGGCACTGACAAAAGAAGATAAGACGGGGGGAGGGTGAGAAGTGCGGGAGGAGGGAGGAGGGAGGACGGAGGGCAGAGGGCGGAGGACACCCCGGTGAAATGCGCCCGCCCGACTCACCTGAGCGAGAGCGATGGCGGGCAGGCTACGCTGTCACTGAAGTGTCCCAGATAAACAGGGAATAAGGTTTAACGGGATAAAAATTTCACTGGGCAAGGAGCCGGTCACCGTCGATTTGCCGATCGCTTTCAACGATCCGCCGGGGGATTATGAGATTTCCGTCACCGAACTTTTCACCCATACAACCGTGACTCAGAAAATAACCGTTCAGTGAAACAGAGGGATACTTGACAACCTCAGCTGCGAAGTATATACATAAGGTGTATACGAAAGTGAAAGAGAGGTGAGGTGAACATGAAAACGGCAAGGGTATTTAAATCGGGAAATTCGCAAGCGGTCAGGCTGCCCAAGGAATTTCAGCTCGATGTTGCGGAAGTTCACGTCTTCAGGAAAGACGGGGACTTGGTGCTGCGGCCTTTGCGAAGGACCTGGCAGGATTATTTTGAGCGTGGGAGGCGGTTCAGCGGCGACTTCCCGGAGACCATCGAAGATCTGGAGTTGGAGGAGAAGATCCCATGGTGATCCGTTACATGCTGGATACCGACGCCTGCATCGCCTTGATCAAGAATCGTCCGGAAGGGATGCGCATACGGCTGTCCCGTCTTTCTCCCGAAGAAGTGGGGGTATCCGCAATCGTTGCGGCGGAACTCTGGTTCGGCGTCGCTCATTCGCAGAAGAAAAAGCAAAATGAAGCCGCCCTTAAGGATTTTTTGGACTATGCGACCCTTCTGGATTGGCCGTGCGAGGCTTCTCAACTCTATGGGAAAATCCGGGAAGGGCTTCAGAAACAGGGAACGCCCATCGGCGCCATGGATCTCCTCATCGCCGCTCACGCTATTTTCCTCGACGCCGTCCTGGTGACGAACAACACGAGAGAATTTGAACGGGTCCCCGGTCTGAAAATTGAAAATTGGGAGGCAAGGGGGTAGTGATCGGGAAGCGCATGGCGCAGAACGGAAAGTGCATAGGAGCATATCGGAGGTCCGAACAGCGGGATGGTTGGATGAATCCCTTTGGGATTGGATGGGTGCTGGTTCTTAGGCCAATTCGAGCTTTACTGTTCGACCGACGGCATGAGCTGCTTTTCGTAAGGTATGTAATGTCACTGATTCATTGACAGGGTCAAGGATTCTGTCAAGGGATGATCGGCTTGTTTTCATTTTTCTTGCCATAGCTGATTTCGACAGGTTATTCTTTTTCATTTCCTGTTCTATTTGCCATGCTAAGACTCTTTTGATGGCCGTTTCCGTGCATTCTTCAAGGATACCTTCTTCTTCAAGAAAATCATTGAAACTCCCGCCTAAATTTTTATGAGTCCCGGTCATTTATTTTCTCCTTTCAATATGTGACATACGTCGTTTTGCTGTCTTCAGATCGTTCTTGGGCGTTTTTGAGGTCTTTTTGATAAAAGCATGTAAAAGGATCATCATATCGCTGTATACCGTTAAAAGAACTCTGGAAATCCGGTTATTTGATAAATTGGAACGGACTTCCCATAAGCCCGTATCTATTTTTCCCACAAGTGGCATGCCAATAGGCCATCCGAATTCAACAGTCCGGATATCATCACCGATATTCTTTCTGTCTGCGGCGGTCAATTTTTTCAACCATTCCTTGACCGGGATACTCCCTGTGTCTGACTTATAAAACTGAACATCGACAATTTTTCTTTTTGCACCCATACATTGTATGTGTACCTATTATGGGACGCTTTGTCAAGAAAAAGGTGGCAGGGGCGCGGCGCAACATAAGGGACGTGCGTAATAGGGGACGTATAGAAGCTGAAAGCTCAAAGCTCAAAGATAGAAGCTCGAAGGGGGAAGAGGGAAGGGTCAAGGACCGGGGGCATCCCTGAGCAGATTGAGGATGGCAAAACAGGTTTTCTTTTTGAGATGGGAAATGTTGAGGAATTGGCAGAAAAGATGAGTCTTTTAGCAGGAAATGCGGAATCGAGAAGGAAGATGGGAAAATCAGCCAGGAAGAAGCTTGAAGAAGAATATTCATTGGACGAGCATTGTAGGAAATTGCTTGGAGTTTATACAGGGCTTTTATCCAAGGCATAGGAGTTCAATCTGCAGAAATTAGCCGCTGGGCTATGGAGCAGGCTTTTGATAAGGTCTTTTTGTCAACGCCACCGATTTTTTTTACCAATCGATTTTTGTCCAGACTTCTCAATTGATCCACCATTATCTTTGAATCCTTGTCAAGGCCGGTTGTACCGCGGGGGATGAATACCTCGAAAGGGTATACTTTACGGGTTGTTGAGGTTATGGGGGCAACAATCAGCCTGGGAGAGTTGTGATTCATGGCATTTGCCGAAATGACCAGTCCCGGCCTGGTTTTACCGATTTCGGTACGTACTGTTGGGTCCAAATTGACAATGTATATGTCTCCCTGATCCATTTATTCCCACCCCTCTGCGTCTAATATTTCCCATCCTCTAATCGTGGCCTGACGGTCTTTGTCTTCTGAAGCCTCCGCAAATGCCAGACTCAATGCCTTTTCCTCATTTTGCCGGATTTTTTTCGTGACTTCGTTTTTTAATAACTCATTGACAACCCTGCTTTTCTTGCGATTCGGCACAAGTTCGCCAAACCTCTCCCATATTTCCCGCTCAAGGGTTAAATTTACCCTGATCTGTTCCATATGCCCCTCCTTTCTCCATTAGCGTTTCTAATATCTGTATACTAATACAGCAAACTCGGGAGGTCAATAAGAAATGTTCGCTAATACAAGGAATGGCATTTGATGGAAGCCTGCTTGATAGTCACATACAGGTGTAATGCCAAGTGTTATATGTGCCATACCTGGCAGCATCCCAGCAAGAAGAGCGAGGAGTTTGACCCTGATCTGGTGAATAAAATCCCTTCCGGGCTCAAACTCATAAACATAACCGGAGGGGAACCTTTTTTCTAAGAAGTGATCTTGACGTGATTATTGGGATGAATAGCCCCAGTGAAATACGCTACGCTGTCCTTTGGAATTTCACGGGGTAAAGATGAATGGATGAATAGGATGATCCCTTCGGGATTGGATGGGAAGAACAAAAGGGATGGTTGGATGATTAGGATGATTGGATGAGATAGAAAGTGAGAAGGTGAGAAAAGACAGGGGTCGGAAGACAGAGGGCGCCCCGATCAACTGGGTAAAGAGGGCGTTAGAAGATTGTATGGACCAGCCCGTCAATTTTGTTGAAATGTCGGTCCGATGTTATGAGTTCGGCCCCGTGCTCCATGGTTTGCGCTGCAATCCATATATCGTTGCTGGGAACGGGGGTTCCCTTGCGTTTCAACTGGGCCGCGATTCTGGAATAACGGTCGGAAGTTATTTTGCCAATCTGAGCGACTTCCACCACGTCATGCTGTAGGAATTCATCGAGACCCTTCATGTTTTCCTTAAATTTGGTGCCGTTACGAAATCCGAACATCAGTTCTCCCAAAACCACGGGAGAAAACAGTATCCATTCGGCGCCCACAATAATCTCGACCAGATTGGCAATACTCCGCTTAAATCCCACATAGGCGCTTGTATCCAGCAGGAGCTTCATCTCCACATCTCCTCATCAATCTGTTCAGATGACTTTATGGACTCCAAAAACTCCGATGCATCTTTCTCGCTCCAACCCCCAGCGAGGTTTCTCAATGAATCTGCTGGCGAGATTTTCCTGCTTTTTCTGTAACCAGTGTTTTCGTAAATCATATCCAGAATGACACGGTTAAGTGATTTTCCGCTCTTGCGGGCCATCTTCCGAATATCCTGTTCCATTTCGGGGTCCATTCCGCGTAATGTGATTTGTGCCATGACTCACCTCCTGACTCATATTGACTCATTATTAGCTTCAACCACATCTTTGTCAAGCATAAACCGGTGGGAGCAAAGGGCAGAGGACGGAGATCAGTGGACAGGGGTCGGAGATCAGAGGACTGAAATACCTGGGGATGATTAGCCCCAGTGAAAGAAAGGGGTCAAGTCTTTGCTTGACTCATGTTGCTATTTTGACCTCAATGTATAATGGGCTACTTAACTCCCAGGACCCATATTATATTGTCGATGATTTCGTCTATTCTTTCTGGGGATAGGCTCCCAATCTTTTCGACCAAACGGCTTTTATCAATCACCATCACGTGGGTGCCCCTTGCCAGACTTGCCCTTGGGAGATTTGCCTCCCCCTTTTTGAGAAGGATGTTTCCAGGAAGAACGGAATGTTTTGTCTGTTTTGTAAGAGGCACCACCACTACACTGCGAAACCTGCTTCGATTAATGGAATCCCTTTGAACGATTACAACAGGTCTTTTATATGCCGGCTCAGATCCTGGGGACGGGGAGAGTCTTGCCCAAAAAACATCACCTTGACATATTACCATTTTTCCTCCTCTTCCCGCACAGCACTCATGCCAAACATTTCCTCGGCAAGCTCATGGTCGTAGGCTGAAGCGTCCGGGTCGCTGCAAACTTCGTTATATTTACTGGTGATTTCCTCATCCTCCAGGATTCTCAGTCTGTTATCCAGTTCTTCAACAATAAAACGGCTCCTTGATTTACCCATTTTCTCGGCCCATTCATCCACCCTTTTGAGGAAAGGCGGGGGAACAGTGATGGCAATTTTCTGGACACTCATTAATACCACCTCCAAAAGCATATTAACAGTATTACTATTTATACCTACCATATATATGTTTGTCAAGGAAATATCTAAAGAAATTAAGCTATCATAGAGGCGAAATATCTTGTAAGACACGGGGACTGTCTGGTTGTTAAGGCAAAGAAAAATTTAGGTCCGCAGATTACCCCAGTACCATCTCCCGGAGCTACGGGGCAGGCGCAGAAATCGGGCCTCCGGCTCGTAGAGGCGAGCCTACGCCTCGGAGAGCAAAAGGGCGCGTTTTGCAAAGGTCTCGGAAAGTCGCTCCGAGAACCCCAAATTGGTTGTTGACCCTGGTCTTGAAAACTGTTCTTATTGTCCGGGATGTTCATATCTGTCCCGGACATTATCAACATCACAAGGAATCTTGTGCGTCTCGCATCTACTGAGGACTCAGGGGGAGGGTTTATCTTGAGACTTTTTGCTTTCCTGGCTGTTTTCGTCACACTTTACGGGCTTCTTCACTTTTACGCCTTCATCAAGATACGAGGGGCCTTTGATCTGTCCAGGGGAGTCAGAATACCCCTTGCCTGCCTCCTGCTTTTCATGGTGTTCTCCCCGGTCATTGTCCGGGTCCTTGAACGGTTCGGGTTGGAGACGTCAGCCTGGGTCCTGGCCCACATGGGCTATATATGGATGGGCGTCCTGTTTCTGTTTGTCTGCACCTCATTTCTCATTGACCTCTATCATCTCTCCTGCACTGCAGGGGCATGGCTTCTCGGCAGGAATCTTGACAGATGGTTCTTAACCTCCAGATCTGCATTTCTCATTGCTGCTGCGGCCTCTACTCTGGCGGCGATTTACGGGGGCTTTGAGGCCGCGAACATTCGAACGGAACAGATCACGATAAGATCGCCCAAGATCCCCAAAGAGCTGGGGAGGTTCAGGATCGTTCAGATTTCCGATCTCCACCTGGGCCAGATTGTAGGAGAAGAAAGGCTGGAAAAGATCCTCACAAAAGTACGTGAGGCAAGGCCGGACATCTTGGTTTCAACCGGAGACCTGCTGGACGCACAGACCGACAATATATCAAAGGTGGCAGATATGATACGTGCTGTCAGCACCCCCTACGGGAAGTTCGCTGTTACGGGAAACCATGAGTTCTACGCCGGCCTTGAGAGGTCCCTGGCGTTTATGGAGGACGCCGGTTTTAACGTCCTTCGAGGAGATATTAAAGATATCAGGGGGGTGATTCTCGTTGCCGGGGTGGATGACGAGGCGGCAAATCGATTCGGCCTCCCAAGAACGAAGTCCGAGGCCCAGCTACTGTCACATCTTTCTGCGGATCGATTTGTTCTCCTCTTGAAGCACCGACCCCTGCTGGACCGGATGAGCGATCGCCATTTTGATCTTCAACTCTCGGGCCATACGCATGGCGGGCAGATCTTTCCATTCACTCTTCTTATAAAGATGCTCTATCCGGTTGATGCAGGGCTCTTAAAACTTCAGGATGGGGCTTTCCTCTATGTAAGCCGGGGTTCCGGCACCTGGGGACCGCCCATTCGATTTCTCAACCCCCCGGAAATAACCGTCATCGATCTTGTACATGAGAAAAATGAGGGATAACCCTTCAGCAATGAGTTACGCAGTGTATTCTCATGGGCCAAAGAGGCCTGAACAGGATTTCTACCGGTCATTTGGCTTTTGATCTGAATATGCGGGCATCCCTCTGAGATATTCCCGGCACAACCTGATGGCCGCTGTCGGATCCAGTGTCTGGGCATCGGCTCCCACTTCTTTTCGGGCGAACTCCGTGGTAACTCCCCCGCCGATAATCACAAACGTGTTCTCCCTCAAGCCGTTCTTCTCCAGAAGGGAGATGGTCTCTCTCATGGAGACAAAGGCCGGTGTAATCAAGGCGGACATACCGAGGATCGGGGAGCCTGTCTTCTTGAGCTGATCGATGAACTTTTCAGGCTGGACATCAACGCCAAGATCGTGAACCGTAAACCCGTGGGAGCGCATCAGGGTGATGACGATGTTCTTCCCAAGGTCGTGGATATCCCCGAGGGGGGTACCAAAAACCACTTCCCCCCCGGCTTCCCGTTCACCCGGCGCTGTCAGGAGATGCGGTTCGAGAATGGCCGTTACCGCCTTGAACACCTCAGCAGCGTAAATAAGCTCACTCAGGAAAAACTCCCCGGTCTCGAACCGTTCACCGACCGCCTCCATGGCCTTCCGGCAAACCTTGAGAATAGCGATAGGATCACCATTTGATTGAAGCGCTTCTTTCACAATGTTGATAGCATCCTGTCTCTTCATACCGAGGAATGCGGCTTTCAATTCATTCTCCATCTCCAGTCACCTCACCCTTTTTTTGGCACCGGATAGCCGGTTGCTCGCTCTTATACACAAATCTGGCAACAAAATCCAGGGATGATCCTGCAAACGTTCATGTTCCCGCAATCTACGAATGATTGTTTCAAATCCAACGTGTTACCTGACGACTTATTTTAGTGCCGAAGGCTCAGTTGATATGGTAGGATAATGTTTTTTTGAAACGCTAAACCTTGACTTTTTGCGAGACCATCAACCTTTGGAGGAAAAATATGAACCTGTTGCTCTTTCTGATTATTCTGATCGTCTCCATTGCGGTGGTTAAGATTGGGGCCATCGCCTTCGAATTGACGGGACTTAAAGGCCCACAAGCGGTATTTCAGGCTATCTCATGCTTTACAGGAACCGGTTTTACTACCAAAGAGGCGGAACTGGTAGTCTCCGATCCCCAGAGACGCCGGATCGCGTCCGTGCTCATGGTGGTCGGGAAAGCCGGTCTTGTCACGTTACTCGCCACCTTCGCAAATTCTTTGACCGCATCGGATTTTTCCATCCCTTTTTTGCACGGCCTTGTTCCACAGAGTGTTGAGACGTTAGTCAAGGTTGCGTTTGTTGTGATTGTTGTGTATGCACTTTACAAAATTATCACCCACGCAAGGCTTTCATCCCATCTTAACGAAACATTGAAGAGAAAAATCGTTAACAGTGAATTTATCAAACCAGTATCGTTCAAGGAACTTCTAATTGCAACCGGGGGGTATGGTGTTTCCAGCATCAACGTCTTTCAGGACAGCCCGCTTGCAGACAGAACGTTGCATGATGCAAACCTGGAAGCTCACGACATCGTCACCCTCGCTTTGGAAAGAAGCGGCAAGGTTACCGCCAATCCCCCCGCTCAGACAAAAATTACGGTCGGTGACAGGCTCATATGTTTCGGAAAATTGGAGACGATCAGGAATGAAATGGTTGGGAAACAGCGTTAGGCATTGAACGGAAGCTGAGCACGCTGTTGAGCTCAAGCTCTTTTTGTGTTAAGTTAAGAAAAATCATTCCAGAATAATCGGCATTTTCGTTGTCCAACCGGATATCACGACCGATTCTCATGCTATAAACCAGGTTGTTATAGGGAGGGGTCTTATGTGGGAATACACAGAAAAGGTGAAGGAGCATTTTCTAAAGCCGAAGAATGTGGGTGAGGTGGAAAATGCAACCGGCATCGCAGAGGTGGGCTCCATGGCGTGCGGCGACGCCCTCAAGCTGACTTTCAAGACAGATGAGAGCGGCAGGATTACGGATGCCAAATTCAAGACCTTCGGCTGTGCGAGCGCCATTGCCTCTGCCTCAGCGCTTACAGAAATGCTGAAGGGAAAGACCGTGGAGGAGGCAGAGAAAATAACCAATCAGGATATCGCGGACGCTTTAGGCGGATTGCCCAAGGAAAAAATGCACTGCTCCGTGCTGGGTCGTCAGGCCCTGGAGCAGGCGATCGCCTATTACAGAGGTGAAGCCCCGAAGACGGAAGAGGGAGAGATCGTGTGCGAATGCTTTGGTGTCACCGACAGGCAGATCGAAAAGGCGATCCGGGAAAACAACCTCGCAACGGTCGAGGAGGTCACCAACTACACCAAGGCGGGTGGCGGCTGTGAGAGCTGTCACGATACCATCCGGGAGATTATCTCCAGAGTGAGGGCCGATGAAAAACCCGTGACTCGCCCCAGGCTCTCGAACATCCAGAAGATCAAAATGATTGATGAGACCATAGAGAAGGAAATCAGGCCCTCGCTCAAGCAGGATGGCGGAGATATCGAACTGGTGGATGTCATCGGCAACCGGGTATTGGTAGTTCTCAGAGGAAGTTGCGCTGTCTGCAAGGCCTCCCAGCAGACCCTGAAAAATTTTGTTGAGACAAAATTGAGAGAGATGGTATGGCCTGAACTGACGGTTGAGGAGGTGTCAAAATGAAAAGAGTCTATCTGGACAATAATGCCACAACACAGGTTGCTCCAGAGGTTATGGAGGCCATGCGCCCCTATTTCCATGAACTTTACGGGAATCCGTCCAGCGCCTATTCATTTGCAGGACAGGTATCGCGGAAACTGAGGGAGGCGAGGGAGAAGGTTGCTCAACTGCTGGGCGCCGCCCCCGAAGAGATCATATTTACGAGCTGCGGCTCAGAGAGCGACAACGCGGTCATCCGATCCGCTTTGGCGACGTATCCAGATAGACGTCACATTGTAACCAGCCGTGTGGAGCATCCGGCCATCAAGTCGTTAGTTGAGCACCTCTCCGGTCAGGGATACCGGATCACCCAACTCCCCGTGGACAAAGACGGGCAGCTTGACATGGCACAGTATGAAGAGAGCCTTACGCCGGATACGGCCATTGCCAGCCTCATGTGGGGGAATAACGAGACGGGTGTGATCTTCCCGGTGGAAGAGGCCGCACAACTTGCCAAGGAAAAGGGGATTCTCTTTCATTCGGATGCTGTTCAGGTGGCGGGTAAGATCCCCATCGATATGAGAAAGAGCGCAATTGACATGCTGTCGCTTTCCGGCCACAAGCTGCACGCGCCCAAGGGCATCGGGGTCCTTTATCTGAGGAAGGGGGTCAAGTTTTTCCCGTTTATCATCGGGGGCCATCAGGAGTCGGGAAGGCGTGGCGGAACAGAGAACACGGCCAGTATTATCGGACTGGGAAAGGCGTGTGAACTGGCTGTCCAGCATCTAAAACTGGAAAGCACCCGGGTAAGAGCGCTCCGAGATAAGTTAGAAGCCCAAATCCTCGATCGCGTTCCCAGCACCCGTGTCAACGGCGCCCGGTCTGAGCGTCTCCCCAATACCTCAAGCATCTGTTTTGAGTTTGTGGAGGGAGAAGCGATCCTCCTGCATATGGACGAGTTCGGGATCTGCGCCTCTTCCGGATCTGCCTGTACGTCGGGATCGCTGCAGCCTTCCCACGTCCTTCGGGCCATGGGGGTCCCGTTTACCATGGCCCACGGAACGATCCGGTTCAGCCTCAGCGTATACACCACAGAGGAAGAGATCGATTTTGTTATCGACAAGGTCCCGCCCATCATCGAAAACCTGCGGACTTTGTCTCCCTACTGGAAGACGGGTCAAGCGGCCTGAGGAGCGAATAGTGTCATGAATGCCCGGCAGAAAGCAGACCAATGCACAAGCGAAGTGGAAACCACCCATCGGTTCCGCAAAGAGATCCCAAAAATTGTAGACCAGCTTGTCTTCTCCTGCAGCAGCGATGATTGCTTTGACCATGTGGGTCCGGAGCCGATCTCATCGCGGGAGTCGATCATAGACATCATTAATCGGGCATTTCGTATCCTCTATCCGGGGTATTTTATTCGCAGGCAGGTGGACGAAGTGAACCTTGGCTATTATTTCGGACAGGAGGTCACCGCGTTTTTCGAGATATTGGCTGAGCAGATCACCTTAGCCATCCGACACGAATGCCTTCGATATGACAGACCCTGTAGCCTGTGCAGGGAGCGCGGAGAGGAGTCTGCCATAAATTTTGGAAGGGAGCTGCCTCATCTGCGGTCCATTCTGGCCAAGGATGTCCGCGCTGCCTACGAGGGCGACCCCGCTGCCATGAGCTACGATGAGATCATTTTCAGCTATCCCGGACTCTATGCCATAACGGTTTACCGTATTGCGCATCATCTCTATGAGCAGGAGATCCCCCTGGTACCCCGCATCATGACCGAACACTCTCACAGCCGGACCGGGATCGACATCCATCCGGGAGCGCATATCGGGGAAAGCTTTTTTATCGATCACGGTACCGGTGTGGTTGTCGGTGAAACCGCTGTGATCGGCGATCGGGTGCGTCTTTACCAGGGGGTTACATTAGGGGCACTGTCGATTCGAAAAGAGGAGGCTGAAGGCCTGAGGAACAAAAAGCGACATCCGACCATAGGAAACGATGTGATTATATATGCCGGCTCTACCATTTTGGGGGGCGATACGGTCATCGGTGATCGTTCGGTGATTGGGGGAAATGTATGGATCACCGAATCGGTTCCGCCCGATACCACGGTATTTGCCAAGAACCCGGAACTGATATTTAAGGGAAAATACGTCTGAAAAAGATTCGGATAAATGAAAGGGTGACGGGATGAATGAAATCTATTCTGATATAACCCGGACGATCGGGTTCACACCACTTGTTCGACTCAACTGGATTGCCAGGGGACTTTCTGCAACCATACTGGTAAAGCTGGAGTTCAAGAACCCTTTGGGAAGTGTAAAGGACCGGATCGGTCTGGCCATGATCGAAGCAGCAGAGCGACAGGGCCTAATCGGAAAGGATACCCTGATCGTGGAGCCCACCAGCGGGAACACGGGAATTGGGCTGGCGTTTGTGTGCGCTGCAAAGAAATACCGTCTCCTCCTTACCATGCCGGAGACCATGAGTCTGGAGCGGCGAAAACTATTGAAACACCTGGGCGCAGAACTGGTACTGACCCCGGGAAATAAGGGGATGAAGGGCGCCATCGAAAAGGCGCAAGAGATACTTACAGGTACCCCTGGTGCATATATGCCCAATCAGTTCGCAAATCCTGCGAATCCGGAGATCCATCGAAAAACAACGGCCGAGGAGATCTGGCGCGACACAAAAGGGGCGGTGGACTTCCTGGTTGCCGGTGTCGGGACAGGCGGGACCATTACAGGGGTATCCGAGGTGATAAAGGCGCGCAAACCGTCCTTTAAGGCGATTGCGGTGGAACCGCACGACTCGCCGGTGCTTTCCGGGGGGCAACCCGGTCCCCATAAAATACAGGGGATCGGGGCGGGCTTTGTACCCGAGGTGCTCAATACTAAGATTATTGATGAAATTATTACCGTGACCAATGAGAAGGCCTTTGAGACCGCGCGCGAGATGGCCAGAGAGGAGGGGATTTTGTGCGGAATATCTTCCGGCGCAGCGGTCTGGGCAGCCCTGGAAACAGCCCGCAGGCCCGAGAATTCCGGAAAGACGATTGTGGCCATCCTCCCCAGCACCGGAGAACGGTATCTCAGCACACCCCTTTTTATGTAGAAGCAGATATTCAACAACCGCTGTGAAGGCCCGGCTCCCGGCTGGCCATTGTGGCCTGAGAACGATCTTGGTTCAGGACGATGGGCGCAGGGAACTGGACGCCGATAAGAAACCAGGTAATAGTTCAGCCACTAAGGCACCAAGACACCAAGATTATAATATAATTCTCTTGATACCGTTTTTAACAAGAGGCACGTTAA
>JACNIU010000097.1 GCA_014382905.1 Desulfobacterales bacterium | reverse complement strand
CGCGTTTGTAAAAGACTTTGGTCAAGGCCAGACTGGTTGGTGTGGGAATATCCGGCAATGTCAAATGTCTCGGAGCCTGCTTCAAAGCGTCGAAGCAATTTGAACTGACTCGGGCAATTACCTCGCCGGCTATAGAGCCACTCTCCGGACCCGTATCAAGGACAAGCAATCTTCCCGTCTTACGAACTGAGCTGAAAATCATCTCCCAGTCTATTGGTTTTATAGAACGCAGGTTAATCAATTCAGCGGAAATACCGTTGGTTTCGAGGAACTCGACGGCATGTAAGGCCTCTACCGTCATATATGAAAACGAAACGATGGAAATATCTTCGCCTGTTTTCAGACGCTCCGCCTCCCCAATGGGGATTCTGAAATCGTTCTCAGGGACTTCTCCCTCAAGATTATGTAACCAGCGGTGTTCAAGAAAGATAACAGGATTATCATCAAAGATGCTGGAAAGCAACAAGCCCTTGGCATCAGCCGGTGTGGCAGGCATGACGACCTTTAGACCCGGGATATGGGCAAACCAGGCTTGGAGATTTTGGGAATGAGTAGGCCCCTGTCCCCAACCCCTGCCGATTATGAGACGAATCGTTATCGGCACCGATGATCTTCCACCAAACATATAATGCCATTTCGCGGCGTTATTTACCAGTTGATCCATGGCAAGGAGGAAAAAATCGACACGCTGGTGGGTCATAACAGGCCGAATTCCGTTAAGAGAAGCACCAATGGCCACACCGGTCATGGCGTTTTCAGATGCAGGCATATCGAAGACCCTTTCAGGACCGAATCTCTCCTGCAAACCAAGCGTAGTACCGAAGACCCCTTTGGGATCGGGTACGCCAAGCCCGTAGCAAATGACTGAATCATCCATTTCCATGGCCTGGAAAAAGGCTTCATTAATCGCTTTGGAAAATGTTAATGTACGAGCCAATTATCGTCCTCTTGAAATTACAATTTAGCCACAGACCCACACGGACCCACACAGACTTTTTGTGTTTTTTTCTGTTTTTATCCGTGTCATCCGTGTCCGAATGCTATTACCAGCGCTGCTCATAAGCAATCAACCACTGGCAACAACTGGTTTCCCACCAATATTGGAAGTCGGCAGGTTTCGCTGTTCGAGAGCTTCGTAAAGATCACGCACGCCAAGCCCTAACTCCGCTGCAAATTTCCCAAGGCTTATTCCCCCAGATTCGAATTGTTTATATAGCTCATGTAAGCGATGCTCAAAGCCCAAATTGATCAAATCCGCCAAAAACTGGGCTACGTCTTCCGCCAACCCCGCCGCCTTCCGACGTTGTGCCGCTTCGAGGATCTCCTCCTTAACTGAAACCACAACTCTAGGCATTAACCTTCACCTCCTTCAAACCTTCCAGGCTATGCTCAATCACACCCGGCCTGTAACGAGGTCGAATCACACTCAGGATAGATTGTGCCGATTCAATCGTCATACTTCCACATTTGCCCATTTCAAGTATCATGTCTGGCAACATCCATGCTTTCTGACCCAACCTTGTTGCGGCAACAAAGGCCAGATAATCATCCGTCACCAATGCCTCAATATCCTTGAGTTGACCGCAAAGCGAAATCGAATCTTTCTCACCATTTCCCATGGCATAGCCAGCCAACTGTCGCGCCCATTTCTGCGATGTCACAGGCACTATTCGGATGAATCCGTCGGCAATTCGTTGTCCCGCCGCTTCACCATCGGGATAGCGGGCACCCACAACAGCAACTTCATCGCACACACTTTGTGCAATTGAAATAAAACACCCCAAAAGGAGGTGATCAATCACGAGTTTTCCTTCAGACTTAAACTTACAGGCTGTGATTAACGGGCCCGCATCGAACACCACCTGGATTTTTGGTTTAGTCATAGTCGGGCAGGCTCATTCTATACTCAATTACGCACCTTGCATGGGAATTAGCTTGGACACGGATGAACGCAGATGGACGCGGATGATCTTTTCATGGTTTTATCAGTGTGTATCCGCGTCATCCCTGTACTATTCTCATTCTCGATAGACGCCTTTGAAGGTTTCTTCGGGGTCTGGGAAAGGGGAGTTTTCTGCGAAATCAAAGGCTTCGTCCACTTCCATCTGGATGGTTTTTCCCATGGCGTCTATATCTGTGGGCTTTATGACTCCTTGAGCCGTCAGTTGGCTCTCGAAAAGCGCTATGGGATCTCTTTGTTTCCAGTGGAGATATTCCGCTTCTGTCCGGTAGCCCAGGTCATTGTCAAAATTGGGGCCGCAGTGTTCCCGCCAGCGGTAGGTGGCGAATTCAAGAAAGCAGGGGCCCGCTCCGCTGCAGATATGCTCGAGGGCGGTCTTGGCCTTATGGTAAACATCCCAAACATCGTTCCCGTCGCCATGCACGGAAGGCATTCCATAGCCGGCGACAAATTTCCAGATTTCTCTGCCTTCGGGTTGTCTCACACTGAGGGGGGAATAGACGGAATAGAGATTGTTTTCACAGACAAAGAGAACCGGGAGATGCCTCACTACCGCAAAATTAACGGATTCGTGAAAAACACCTTCTTCGATAACAGCATCACCAAAGAAGACACAGCACCCTTTGCCGTTTCTGTACAATTGATTGGCTAAAGCAGCACCAACTCCTAAAGGTACAGTGTTTGCCACGATCGATGTACTTCCCTGAAAGCTCACCGACAAATCTACCAAATGCATGGACCCGCCCTTGCCAGAACTGCACCCTGTTGCCTTTCCATAGATTTCGGCCATCATCGCTTTAATATCACCACCCTTGGCAATATAGTGGGCGTGGGATCGATGTGTTCCAGAAACCTGATCGTCCCGATCCCGCGCCTGACATACACCCGCAGCGA
>JACNIU010000108.1 GCA_014382905.1 Desulfobacterales bacterium | reverse complement strand
TGAGTCTCCGGATGGCGCTGTTCTCATCGATGATTATCTGAATCTGCTGAAAGCATCCGGATGGAAGCGCACACATATCATACAGGTTCCGCTGTCTTCGGAACGGTTCCAGGCACATGTCGTATCGGCCATGCAAAAGAAGCGAATTCTCGGCGTAACCAGCCGATACCTGATCATGGCGAAAAAGGCCTGATCCGAAGAACCTGATAATTGAGGGAAACGCATGAATGCATGGGCGTCCCCCTAGACAGCTTTGTAAAAACCCAGCCCCAGGTTAGTGAAGGACGTAAAGAGGTTGCTATTGCCGTTTGAGATATCCCCATCCTATCACCTTGGAAAAATCAACAAAAAAATCTTTACCCCGTTAAATTCATGGCAATGAAGAGCGAAGCTCATTTAACTGGGGCTGAAGATCCTGTAAATCCTGTCTAATAAGAAAAGATTTAACCGGGGTTCAACAGAAGAAACGCATAAAATCATGGACGTCCCCCTAATCAATAGCCCATAGCCTATTTTTAGGTATTAGAATAAAGTACAGAAAGTACCAAGGCCCCCCATTGCCGTTTCTTCTGAATTGGAACGTAACTCTAATGAAAGACGGCATCAAGAGAATGGTACACAATTTAAAACAGTCACCACATCTCCAAGGCGTTGCCTTTTCCTGATCGGTTTCACCCCGATCCGGAAAAAACAAAAAAACCCTTCGCGGTCTTCGCGTCTTCGCGGTTTACCCAGTTCAATTCCGCAGGACAGCGCAGCGTATTTAACCGGGGTGCCAAAAAAATGAAACACAAAGACCTCACAGCAAAAATCATCGAATGCGCCTTCAAGGTCTACAACACCCTCGGCTTTGGCTTCCTTGAAGCCGTTTATCAGAATGCCCTTCTGATCGAGTTACTAAAAGCCGGCCTTCAAGCGGAAAAAGAAAGGAAAATCCAAGTCTATTACGACAACCAACTGGGCGGTGACTACATGGCCGACATCATCGTAGAGAACAAAGTGATCCTCGAACTCAAATCGCTCAAAGACCTGCATCCAGCTCACGCTTGCCCCGTCCAATTCACGTCAGTGACAGCGCAGCGTATTTAACTGGGGAGGCCCAGCTCATCAACTACCTGAAGGCCACCGGCATCGAAATAGGCCTCCTCATCAACTTCGGAGAAAGCGTCGAAATAAAACGCAAAGTCTACACCCCTCCGAAGGATTGAGTGCCTTTGCAATCCGGAAGCCCGGATTCAAAGGCAAAACTAAAAAACTGCGCAATCCGCAAAATCCGTGCCAAAAAAGAACAATAAGTTACCTTTTTTACCAACGTCCTCCTAAGCCCGCGCAGAGGACGCTGAGCCGGGGAGAACTGGTTAAGAGGGTTCGGGCATCACTGCGATTCAACGGATTCAGCCAGCTGCCCCAACTGGAGTGCACACGAACGGAGCGGAAAAAGAAGGTGTTGGAATAAGCCTTGACCGCAGACAAAGGGCGAAGCCGTCTCAACATCTCCTTTTTGAAAATCTGCAATAAAGTCACAAGGCACCAACGTCCCCCATTGCTGGGCACAGCATTAACTTGACAAGCTTGCCAATGGCAACCATTATGGCGTTAGAAGGAGGCGTTAACCGTGGAAGCATTGCGATTTAGAACAAAACCAGTGGATCGCCGAATTATGATTGAACTCCCTGCGGATATGGATACCGACACTGTTGAGGTCATTGTTCTCGGCGCAAAAAAGACATCCCCTAAGAGAGGTAAATGTCGGAGGCCGCCAACGGAATTAAAAGGCACAGTCATCCATGATGATTTAATTGAGCCCGCTGTTCCAGAAGGTGAGTGGGATGCGCTGCAATGATATTGCTCGATACACATATCTGGGTTCGTTGGTTGATTTTAGATAACATAGGTTCAGAACTGACCGCACTCATTGAAAATTCAGAGGAGGTCTGCGTTTCTTCCATTAGTTGTTGGGAAATTGTATATCTTGCAAAACGCGGACGAATGGAACTTCCTATCCCTGCAGAGAAATGGATAGAGGTGGGCCTTTCTGAAACTCAAACAACATGCTTACCCATTAATCAGCATATAGCCGTTCTTGCAGCAAATCTTCCAGATCATCACCGCGACCCTGCCGACCGGATTATTATTGCGACAGCCATCACATATGGTGCGCAACTGATGTCATTTGACAAACAGTTCCTCGAATATGATGAGCTACATGGACTGCTCTTACCAAATAAGTGATCAGTTTTTTTCTGATGTTTCCTTAGCTTTCTACCAGCATCCCGCTTATTAACCTCTGGGAGCCTCCGTGAGAGAATATTTCCCTCGTTCGCGAAGCGAATTTGGTGTTTTTAATTCGTCAGGAAATTGAAAACGCAAACAAAAAAATCTTGAAAATCTTGTCAAAAAAAACAAAATGCCCCGCCAACCCAGACTTGACGCTCCCGGCCTGCTGCAGCATGTGATGGCCAGGGGGATTGAGAGACGAAAGCTCTTCCTTGACGATAAAGATAGGAAGTTCTTCCTGGAAAGGTTCGCCATCATCCTCGAAGAAACCCAAACGCAATGCTACGCCTGGGCCCTGATTCCGAACCATTTTCATCTCCTTTTACGAACAGGCCCCACTCCACTCAGCAAAGTCATGCGCCGTCTCATGACCGGATACGCGGTTACCTTCAACAAAAAACATAAACGTAGTGGCCACCTTTTTCAAAACCGCTACAAATCCGTCATCTGCGAGGAAGATCCCTATCTCCTGGAACTTATCCGCTATATCCATCTCAACCCTTTGCGTGCAAAACTGGCGCAAGATCTCAAAGAACTGGACAAATACCCCTGGACCGGCCACAGCGCCATCCTCGGCC
>JACNIU010000415.1 GCA_014382905.1 Desulfobacterales bacterium | reverse complement strand
GACAGTCCATCTACGGCACACAGGCCAAGGGGTTGAATCTCGGTATCCCGGATGAATCATATGAAGTGGCCGGCGTATTTATCAGCTCTTTTGATCTCTTTTTTGCAGTAGTGGCAGCCTTGCTGGTACTCGGGCTGGTCTGGTTTTTTCAGAAGACGAGGAACGGAAGGGCGCTCAGGGCCGTGTCCGACGACCATGAGGCGGCCCTCTCCGTGGGGATCCCCCTTCTCAAGGCCTGGACCCTGACCTGGATCATTGCGGGTGTAGTGGCCACGGTAGCAGGCGTGGCCTGGGGAACACGCTTAGGGGTCCAGTTCAGCCTCTCCTTTATCGCGCTCAAGTCCCTTCCTGTTCTCATTATCGGTGGGATTGACAGCATCCCCGGCGTGATCCTCGCGGGACTCATCGTGGGTGCCTGCGAAACCTTAGGGGAGGTCTTCATCGGGCCCTATGTGGGAGGGGGGATTCAGACCTTTTTGCCCTATCTCCTGGCTCTGCTTGTCCTCTATTTTAAACCATACGGCCTTTTCGGTAAGGAGATCATAGAGAGGGTGTGAGATGAAAGGCGGAAGGCGCAGGGCACAAGGCTTAAGGGAGAATTGTCGGGGCAACCTCCTGTCTTATGCTTCACGGCTTGAATCTAATTATATACGGAGCGGAGCTTAATTATGTTCTACAGAGAATGCGGTAATTTCAAAGACAGTTACGCCAGTGACATGGCCATCTTCCCCATCCCTTTGGACAGGTGGGGATTCATAGTCATGCTTTTTGTGGCCTTTGTCATTGTTCCCTTATTTACCAGCGAATACCTGATGATGAACATCATTGTTCCCTTTTACTGTTTCGCGCTTTCCGCCTTCGGGCTTAATGTCCTGGCCGGATATGCCGGCCAGATCTCCATTGGGCACGCCGCCTTTATGGCCGTCGGGGCTTACGGCTCTTTTATCCTGTACGGCCGGTACGGCATCCCGCTGATTCCGAGCATCATTGGGGGGGGACTGATCGCCTCGATTGTGGGGACCTTCTTCGGGCTCCCGTCCCTCAGGATCAAGGGTTTTTATTTGGCCATTTCCACGTTGGCCTCTCAGTTCATTATAGAGTGGGTCATTGTGCATGTGCACTGGATCAGCGGGGGTGTTTTTGGAACCATACAGGCCCCGGCCATGTATATTTTCGGGTACGCCTTAGACACACCCGTTAAGAAATATTTTCTGGTCCTCTGTATCATGACCCTGTTAATGACCATTGGGAAGAACCTGGTGCGTGGCCAGCTTGGCAGGAACTGGATGGCTATCCGGGATGTCGACTATGCGGCCGAGATCATTGGCGTGAATCTTTACCGCGACAAATTGGTTGCTTTTGCTGTAAGCACCTTTTATGCTGGCGTCGCCGGCTCACTGATTACGTTTTGCTACGTTGGAGCTGCAAATATCGAAGAGTTCAACGTCATGACCTCTTTTGCCCTTATGGGCATGATTATCATCGGCGGGCTGGGAACGCTCCTCGGCTCATTTTTCGGGGCAGGCTTTTTCATTATGCTCCCCATCGGCATCAATCATTTCCTGGGGACCTTCATGGAGGTGGTGCCTGCCGATATCCTCGCAAATATCGAATCGATTATCTTTGGAGGACTGATTGTCTTCTTTCTAATTGTTGAACCCTATGGCATGGCCAGGCTATGGCACACGATTAAGGACAAGTTGCGGCTGTGGCCATTTCCGTATTAGGTCTTGATGAACCTGCGAAAACCCTCTGGTCTCGCGCAAAGGCGCAAAGGACGCCAAGACAGAATGAGCAATTTCAATAGGTTATCTTTGCGTTCTCTGAGGGTTCTGCGAGAAACCTGACTTTTTGCGGCTTCATAAAATTTGGTCTTTGGTTATGGAGAAGTTTTTTTAACCACGAACTTTAAAATGAGGAGGAGATGAACATGGGACGTAAATTGATTTTTGGTTTTTTTGCTATTGTGATCGCAGCGAGTTTTGTCCTGGTTTCAGGGCCGGCAATAGCTGCCGAGGAAAAGAAGGAAGCGCCAACCCAGTTTGTCGGGATCTTAGCTTACCGGACCGGTCCCTTTGCAGCGGGCGGCAGCGGGTTCAGCAGTGGCATGGAAGATTACATGGAACTGATGAACATGAAAGACGGGATCAACGGCATCAAGTACTCATTTGAGGAGTGCGAAACGGCCTATAATACGGCACGGGGGGTTGAGTGCTATAACCGCTTCAAAGACAAAATGAGTCTTGTTCATCCCTTGAGCACGGGCATCACTTATGCCCTGATCCCCAAGGGCACAGCAGATCATATCGCCGTTATTTCAAGTGGGTACGGTCGAGCCGATGCCTCGGATGGTCGGGTATTTCCCTGGGTCTTTACCATCCCTACCAATTACTGGTCTCAGAATACGGCTAAAATTAAGTTCATCGCCATCAAGCAGGGATGGGACGGGAAAGATATGGCAACCATCGGAAAGTATCTGAAGGGTTTGAAGATTGCCAATCTGCACATCGACGTTCCCTACGGCCAGGAGACCAAACCGATCCTGGATGCCTTGGCCAAGAAGTACGGGTTTGAGGTGAGGCACTTCCCGGTCCCGTGGCCCGGTATTGACCAGAAGGCCCAGTGGATGGACATCGTCAGGAGATACAAAGCAGACTGGGTTATCAACCGGAACTGGGGCGTATCCTGCACGGTTCCTCTTAAAGAGGCCGCAAGGCTTAAATTCCCCAGCGATCGGATACTCGGTGTCTGGTGGTGCGGATCGGAAGAGGACGTGCTCCCTGCGGGTCCGGCAGCCAAGGGTTACTACAGCGCTAACTGGCACGGCGTCGGAAGGGATTTTCCCGTTATCCAGGAGATCGTCGATAAGGTCTACGGCCAAATGAAAGGGCATATCTCATTCACCCGTGTGGGTTCGGTCTATTTCAACCGGGGGGTGTATGCCGGAATCATCAACCATGAGGCCCTCCTAACCGCCCAGAAGAAGTTCGGAAACAAGGTCCTGAACGGTGACGAGGTGCGATGGGGCTTTGAGAACCTGGATATCACCAAGGAGAGACTCAAAGAACTCGGTGCAGAAAAATTCATGCAGCCTCTCAAGCTCAGTTGCGCAGACCACGAGGGTGGCGGACCGATCTTATTCCAGCAGTGGAATGGCGAGAAATGGGTCATGACCGGAATCGTCGTAGAACCGATGAAGGAGTTTGTCAGGGAGATGATCGAAGCATCAGCCGAGAAATATGCCAAAGAACAGGGGATCAAACTGATAGACTGCAAATAAAGAAAATGCTTAAACTTGGGGTAGGGGGGCACCTACGCTCCCCTACTTCACCTTAGGGCTCGCGCAAAAATAAGTTCCCAGAATTGGCGCCCAGATTTAGGTCAGATTTGGCTGCGCCGATTGAGCAAAACCACAGGAATAGTCATACTATTTCGAGGATTTTGGGATTGAGGCGCGACCGAAGATGATCTGAAGATGGGATGCGAAAATGTGAAGTTATTTTTGCGCGAGCCCATAACATCTGGTTAGGTGGGGGTGAAAGGATATCATGGCCACAGAGCGGGCGCCGTTACTCAAGGTTAATAATATCGAGGTCATCTACGAGCATGTGATACTGGTTTTGAAGGGGGTCTCCCTCGATGTCTATGAAGGGCAGATTGCTTCTCTCTTGGGCGCCAATGGCGCCGGTAAGAGCACCACCCTGAAGGCCATCTCCAATCTAGTCAAGGCAGAGCGTGGCGAGGTGACAAAGGGGACCGTAGAATTTGATGGGAAACGGGTTGACAAACTGTTTGCACCCCAATTAGTGAAAATGGGCCTTATCCAGATAATGGAAGGGAGACACACATTTGAGCATCTGACCGTTGAAGACGATCTTCTCACAGGCGCGTATACAAGGGGTCGAGACAAGAAAGGGACTAAAGCGGCCCTGGAGATGGTTTACGGATATTTCCCCCGTCTCAGGGAACGTAGGGGTGCCAAGACCGGTTATATATCCGGGGGCGAGATGCAGATGTGCGCCATCGGACGCGGCCTCATGGCAAAGCCGAAGATCATGCTCTTGGACGAGCCCTCCATGGGCCTGGCTCCCTTACTTGTGGAAGAGATATTCAACATCATCCGGCGACTTAATAAAGACGAACATGTGGGCATGCTCTTAGCTGAACAGAATGCAGCCATGGCCCTCAAGTACGCTGAGTACGGGTACGTCATGGAAAATGGGCGTGTTGTCCTGGACGGGGATGCCGAAACCCTTAAAGACAACGCCGATGTAAAGGAATTTTACTTGGGGCTGACAGCGGTGGGCAAGAAGAGCTACCGGGATGTGAAGCACTACCACAGGCGGAAACGCTGGTTGTCATAAGGCATGGGATTTATGATTGTCGATTGTTGATTGACGATTGAAAAGCAACAGAACATAAACGAGATAGCAAGATAAAGGGTCGGAAATTTTTCTTAAAAGCCATAGCCCTGACGGCGTTTCATATCATTAGCGTCGGTGTATCTCCAATACATTCCTTGTCTTAATTCTTTTCAGGATGCTTCGTGCGATTGCCGGGGCTTTCCCTGGTTCAATATTCTTGCGCTTTATTGACTCATCTATTATTGAGCGGGCTTCATCGAGGGAGATACGCACGTCACTTCCATAAAAGGCGTAACGTCTCTCATCATGGGAAGAGAAAGGCCTATTCCTCTTCGTAAATCCGCTCCTTTCCTTGATCCGCTTTATGCACTCGTTCTCAACCATCTGAGAAAGCGCTTTTACATATATCTTGTGAAAACTCTCCCTTACATTGAATACCATCCTCTCCAGATCACTTGAGGGTTTGATTACCACCAGCCCATTGGCAAGGATTCCCCCCAATGAATTAAACTCCCTGGGGAAGGTTGTCGAAAAAAGCCTTTTCTCCACTCTCAGGATATCTCTTATCTCTGAAAGACGGAGATAACGTATTTCCGCACCCCTGAGAGCATCCCATTCATATACGAATTTCTTATCACCCTGGGTGGCAATAAGAACATCAACATCTTCTATGTCACAAAGGCCCAGATTTGAATTTATCGCGCTTCCATAAATGAAGGCAAAGGCCACATCATGGCTGTTGTGTATTCCGTTCATGAACGCTGATATGCTTTTCGGATCATTTCCAGATCGCTCCAGAATCTTCAAGACAAAAGCTATTCTCTCATCAGCTGTTTGCCCGGTATCAATAAAAAATCTGTCATCAGGCCGTATGAATGTTAATGCTTGATAGTCCAACGATATATCCAAATAGGTATTTTCTCGCCGATTTTCTGGCCGAAGATATTGGATTATATCCCTTTCTATGAACTATTTCCACCTCTGCGTCAGATTTACAACAATTCAAACTATGGTCAATTATTCACCACAAAGGACACGAAGTGCACGAAGTAGGGCTTGTTTTTTTCTGTTTCTTCGTAACCTTCGTGTTCTTCGTGGTATTGTTCAGGTGTTGAATTGCGCAGATTCTTCCAAAATTAGAACTGCTGTCAGATTTATGTCCATCGAATGTGCGAGTTTCACGGTTCAGGGTTTAGCGGTTTTTGGATTGCCTGTGTCATTTTTGTTGACTTATTCCGTGTTCCGGTCATATTTGATCGATTGACACACCAATATGATTTCGCTATGCTTTTGGCCGAAAAGAACTTTGTCTTATCTGACGTTTCATCATTATTTAGAAGGAGGAGAAAATGTTCGCGGTTGTGGGGGACAGCAAACTCGAAAAGGTCCTGATTGAGCTCGACAACAAACTGTTCCAAAAAAAAGAGAAGGAGCTTGTTGAGAAGTATTTTAATGTGGCCGACATCGACAAGGCATGGGAATTCGTCCGCAGTTGAACTTGGTATCGCCTCGTGTGAAAATCCAGTTACTTCAAGGCATTCCAATAAACATGTGCAAGAAAAAGGAGGAAAGAAATGAAAAAGTTATTAACGGTCTTATTGGTCTCCATGTTCGTAATGGTCTCAATTCCGGTATTTGGCGGCGGAGAGAAACCGCAATCGGTGTTTTATTCCCTGGATGTGAACAAGGATGGGAAAGTCGTCAAAGAAGAACTGTTAGTCCTCTATCCGGATAAGGCGATTGCCGAAACGAAACTTACCATTTTTGACAAGAACGGGGACGGCTACATTGTTATCGAAGAATTCGTTGAGGTTTATGGAAAAAAATAAGATGAATGGATGAACGGTACGATATCACGGCAGAAACCCCGGACGGTGAGTTATCCCTTCTCAAGGTGGTGAAACCACGAAAACCCAAACAGGCCGCCTGAATGGAGTCCCCCATGAATCTTGTAAAATTGGGTGCGGAGCGCATCGAGAAATTCGGTGAAATCGTCTCCATTGTCTTTGAGGATGAGGAATATACGAATACGCGTATTAATGAAATGGGCTGCAGGTTGGCGGCCGGTTTGAAATCTCTCGGCATCGGCCGGGGGGATCATGTGGTGGTTTCTCTTCCCAATTTGCCGGAAGTCTTTGTATGTTTTCAGGCCATATGGCGGATCGGAGCGGTCATCGTTCCGATTATGTTCCTTCTCGGTGATAATGAAACCCGTTACATCCTGAATCACTCCGATGCAAAGGCCGTTATTACCAGTCAGGACCTATTGTATAAAATCGAGAACGCCAGGGAAGGGATCGATCACATCAAAAAAGTCCTGGTCATCGGCGGAGAAGACCAGGGGGATCGGGTTGATTTTCATGGCCTCATTGACAGGAGCCCGATTGATGCGCGCATTGAGGAGATGGACGAAAACGATGTGGCCCTGATGATATATACATCCGGTACGACCGGTCAGCCCAAAGGTGTCATGCTGTCCCACAACAACCTCTACCAGAATGCCATCGCCGCCTGGGAAGTCAATGAGCTGGAAAAAGGCGGCACCATTGTCCTTCTTTGTCTCCCGCTTGCCCATTCATTTGGTGTTGTTGTCATGAATGCCGGCAATGTTTCACCGTTCAAAGAAGGCTTTTATGTGCTTATGCGCTGGTTCGACCCGGAAGAGGTCTTCCGACTTATTGAAAAATATCGCGTCACCAGATTCATCGGGGTCCCCACAATGTTCCAGATGCTTTTAAACCATCCGGCCGGTGAAAAGTACGATCTTAGCTCTCTGGAGAGATGCACCATCAGCGCTGCACCGGTCACGGAAGAGCTCCACCGGGCGTTTACGTCCAAGTTTAATTGCAGCATGTATGAAGGCTACGGTCTCACTGAGGCCTCTCCTGCGGTAGCTGTCTGCCGTCCGAGCATGCCGCGGAAAAAAGGTTCCACCGGCGTTCCCATACCGGGGGTAGAGGTGAAGATCTTTGACCCGGAAGACCGGGAGGTCCCGGCCGGGGAACAGGGTGAGATTGTCGTGAGGGGTCCCAACGTGATGGTGGGGTATTACAAGAGACCGGAGGAAACCCGGGAGACGCTGCGCGGAGGATGGCTCCATACGGGTGATGTGGGATATCTGGACGAAGAAGGATATCTTTATATCACAGACCGGATCAAGGACATGGTCATCAAGGGAGGCTATAATATTTATCCCAGCGAGATCGAGGAGTACTTAGAGGAACATCCGGCCGTGGCCGAAGTTTCGGTCATCGGAATTCCGGACGAAAAGTACGGAGAGGTGATCATGGCCTTTATCGTTGGCATGCCCGGCAGGGAACTGACCGAGGAAGAGGTGATCCAGTATGCGAACTCCAAGATGACGCCTTTCAAGGCCCCTTCGCGGGTGAAATTCGTCGATGCCCTGCCCAAGTCCTTGGTGGGAAAAGTGCTCAAAAAAGAGCTGAGAAAGCTGGTGTAGGAGTAATACATGGAAATGCTCGGAGTATTGGAGAACTGGCTCAAGGGACGGGTAACGCCTCATGCCGGACTTTTCAAGGAGGCTTGATTGGAAGACCTTAACGAGACCTTTTCGCCTGCTCTCTCGTCTGTCTTGAAGAGAAACGCTCATCCGGTAAATTCCAGTCGACATATCCTATGCATATGTCCCCGGTACGCCCCATCATTTGGTACCTTTCACCATGCCTATCCTCTCATGCCCGGCGTAAAAGCCCTTATGCCGGCCCAAGGGCTACTCGTCATAGCGGCCTACCTTCCCCGGCAATGGCACGTTCGTGTTATTGATGAGAACGTAAGGTTAGCAGAGGATGTGGATTACAAATGGGCCGATGCTGTCCTAATGACCGGAACCCATGTCCAACGCCCCTTCATCGACAAGATCAGCCGTACAGCACACGCACACGGCAAGCTGACGGTGCTGGGTGGGCCGTCGGTCTCTGCCTCGCCAGAGAACTACCCGAATATAGATGTCCTTCACATTGGCGAACTGGGAGATGCCACAGACGCGCTCATCGAGCTCCTGGATCGAATGCCGGAGCGGCCGGAACATCAGATTCGCCTTGAGACCCAAGAACGAAAACCCCTGGAAGACTTTCCGCTCCCAGCGTATGAGTATCTCGATGCCTCGAACTACTTCCTGAATAACGTCCAGTTCTCCAGTGGATGTCAGTACCTGTGCGAGTTCTGCGATATCCCGGAGCTCTATGGACGTGTGCCACGGGTCAAATCGCCCAGCCGTCTCCTTGCCGAGCTTGACTGGCTTGTAGAAAATGGCGCCCGCGGCGCGATCTATTTCGTCGATGACAACTTTATCGCCAATCGCAGGGCCACCAAGGAGTTGTTGAAGCACCTTGTGGAATGGCAGGGCTCGCGGGGCTACCCCGTACGATTCACGTGCGAGGCAACTCTCAATTTAGCCCAATATCCCGATATCCTGAAGCTCATGCGGGAGGCCGGCTTTCACACAGTGTTCTGCGGGGTAGAAAGCCCCGAACCCTTAGCGATAAAAGCGATCCGCAAACAGCAGAATCTGCGTGTGCCGATTATTGAGGCGGTTCAAACCCTGAACCACTTCGGCATAGAAATGGCAGCGGGAATCATTCTGGGATTGGACACAGACACCCCCGAAACAGTGGACCGGGTCCTCGAATTCATTGAGTCGTCACAGATCCCCATGCTAACCATCAATCTTCTCTACGCCCTACCTAAAACGCCGCTCTATCGGCGCCTCGCATCCGAGGGGCGGCTGGATTCAACCCCGGGACGGGTCTCCAATGTCCGATTCAAGTTGCCTTACGAGACGGTCGTCGAAATGTGGCTGAAATGCCTTGCTGAAACGTATTCGGCGGAAAGGCTCATGTCTCGCCTCGAGTATCAGACACGGGCGACCTACCCGAACCGTATCTCCCCTAAGCAAAAGGTAAGCCCCTCTATGGTGCTTTATGGGCTGCGCATACTCAAACGAGTGCTTTGGCAGGTGGGCCTAATGTCGGAGTACAAACGGTCTTACTGGAAGGTGTGCGGTCCCTTGCTACGCTCCGGACGGATTGAGGAACTGCTGCACATCGGCATCGTGAGCAAGCACCTCATCCGCTTTACACAGGACTGCCTCAGCGGGCGGGGTGAGGCGTCTTTTTATGCCAATCCCAATATGGATTCCAGCCCCTAAAACCGGTTCGCAATGGCTCTGGCAGCAAGAATGCCGCTTACTGAGGCCTGAAGCAAACCTCGCGTGATGCCCGCGCCATCGCCAATGGCAAAGAGATTTCCTATAACAGTCTCCATTTCAGATGATACGTCAATCCTGTTAGAATAGAATTTTACCTCTACTCCATAAAGGAGCGTGTGCCTTGAGTAAACCCCAGGTGCTATCCCTTCAAGGGCCTGGAGCATTTCAATAATGCTCAGCAGATGGCGGTAAGGAAAAACAAAGCTCAAATCGCCAGGGGTAGCATCGCTCAGGGTCGGCTTCGTAAGACACCTATCAATACGTTCTCGGGTGCTGCGTCTACCTGCCAATAGATCGGCCAGCCTCTGAACGATGACACCCCCGCCAATTAGATTGGCAAGCCTGGCGATATCATGCCCATAAGCGATGGGATCATCAAACGGCTCTGTGAAAACGCTGCTTACCAGGATTGCGAAATTTGTATTGTCAGTTCTCTTTTCAGCATAGCTATGCCCGTTCACTGTGATTATTCCATTATTCTCTTCTGTAACAACCTCACCGTATGGATTCATACAAAAGGTCCGCACCTTCTCATCGAAGGTTTTTGAGTAGTGCACCAGCTTTGATTCATAAATCGTGTCGGTAATCTCTTTAAGCACCGGGGCCGGGAGTTCCACTCGTACACCGATGTCCACCGAAGTTGCCCTGGTTTTCAGGCCCAGAGATTCTGCCTGCCTTTTCATCCAGCGCGCCCCTGATCTGCCCGGGGCGGCGACGACGAATTTGGCGCCAATAGATCGACCGTTGGCAAGTCTTACACCTTGAATTCGGCCGTGGTCAGCAATGAGTTCTTCCACCTCAGATTCTGTACTTATCTCGATTCGTTCAGCCAGGGACTTCCGAAATCGCTCAAGCACAGATCTGCAATTATCTGTGCCTATATGGCGGATGCGGTTCGGTATCAGTTCAAGGCCCGCCAATCTCGCTCGATCGGCCAACTCCTCCACCTGCACCCAATTCTCCCCAAAAATACGGTCGGGCGCACCGTGAGCCGCATAAATCTCATCAGTGCTCTTCAGCAGTTGGTGGAGGACGCTATCCTCGATGAAATCTTTTAGAGCCCCACCAACCTCAGTGGAAAGCGTTAGCTTTCCATCGCTAAACGCTCCAGCACCTCCCCATCCGCAAAGCCTATCCGCGGGATTCTGGCCTTTGCGCTGGCTCAGATCTTTGCCCTGTTCAAGCAACAAAATTCCCGATATGCCCAAATCCGCGAGGGTCAACGCTGCAAAAATTCCAGCCGGACCTGCGCCAATGATGACAACGTTATAATTCATATATTCTCCAAATCGGCATTTTTGAATTTCTTGGCATCGTTCCCTTATGGGCAAATCGTAACACTTTAGCGGTTTGAAAGAAAGCCAGTGACCGACGAATGATTGTTTTAAGACGCTAAAGTGATACGCCAAATCAAATCCCGCACAATTTGTATGCCCAGGACTTGGCAGACGCGATGTCGGCCAGTCGTGTGATCATGATTTTCTGGGCCTGGGGAGAGCCAGCGCCGTGAATCGATTCGGTTAAGTAGGAAACCGCGCCCGTACCCAGTGTTATATTCTCAATAAGACGCAATAGCCGTATCCGTTTCTCGCTATCCACACCCTTCTTGCCTACCAGATACTTCTTCACATACGCCCCTATATCCTGGTTCTCCTGATCTTTGAGCGAAGGCATGGTGACCAGAATCCCGCCGGCCACGTCCTGGGCCAACCGGGATATCTCAAAGGGAAAGCGGGTGACATTGAGTTTGCAGACATTGGCCAGGAGCGGGTCCACTGCATAGGCGCCGCTTGGTGTGGGATACCCTTTGCCGGCACTGGCCAGGGCCGCTGCATGAAGTGTTTCATTGAGATGGATCATCTCCGCTATCTTGTCCTTGATATGGGAGGCCTTCTCTGTGCCGTGGGCCTCGGCGATGGCCGCGGTTGCGCCGATGAGTACGTCGCCGACCCCGACCTTACACCCGCCGTAGCTGGCCCTGTGATGCGCCGCAAAGAGCTCCACCAGCCGTCCGGCCATCGGGTATTCCCCTTTCATGAATATCCTTTCCTCCGGTACAAAAACATCGTCAAACACCACCATGGCCTCAGAACCGCCGTAATAGAGATTGCCTACGTCCGACGGACTATCTTCGAGGCGTCGTGTATCAGATGGCTGACGTCCATATATGAAAGTGACCCCCCTGGTATCCGCGGGTATGGCAAAGGAGACAGCGTATTCCCTGTCTTCCTCTCTCAGGGCCCTTGTGGGAACCACGAGGAGTTCATGGGAATTCACTCCCCCGGTAATATGCAGTTTTGCGCCGCGAACCACAATGCCTCCCTTTTTTTCTTCCACGATATGCAGATACTGGTCCGGGTCCTCCTGTTTTGACGGGGGGAGGCTCCGGTCCCCTTTTGTGTCTGTCATACAGGCCGCGGGCACGAGATCATTGGACTGGATATATTTCATGAAATCCACGAAACGGCCATGATATCCGGTCCCGAATTCCCGATCCAGGTCGTAGGTGATGGCATATACGGTATTCATGCAGTCCAGCCCGGCACAACGCTGGAAACAGCAGGCCGTCTTTCTCCCCATCTCTCTCAGCATGAGGATTTTTTTTGTGAGATCCTCTACGCTCTGCTGGATATGGGTGAAACGGTTTATTGTTTCACCGGTGAGATGAGACGTCGCAGTGAATAAGGATTTCAGATCCTCCTGCTCAGCCTGTAGATACGTTTCGGCAAGTGCCATGACAGGCGGTCTTGATATGGGGTGATCCGGTACGCTCTCAACCCTTTCCCCCTGAATGAACACCCGGTGATTAAGCTTTCTGATACTCGACAGATACGCCTCCTTAGTCATTAACGTCATGTGCACCTCCTTAATTACTCAAATTCTTTAACTCCTCGTTTCATCATTTTACAAGGCCTGACCCCAGTCCCTTCGAGTTTACCTTCGAGTTTGGCCCAAAGTTTATCTTTATCTGGTATTGGCATCTTTCTCCAACTTCGATAAAAGCATCAAGCAAATAGCGGGCTGCTCAGGGGCGGCGAAGTACGAGCCGTCCCTTGAAGCAGCAAGGTTATGTTCTTGAAATTCTTGAAATTTGATTTAAATAAAGACTGCTGGAGATACTTTGAAACGTTTGCTCAACATTTTTATTTGACGGACATTTAGCTGACGTTTACCGGATAAAATTTCTGATACAACTCCCTGGCTACCGATTTCAGATAGATCCAACTGTTTCAGACCATGTTCTTCCATCAAAGCATTCAGAGCATCTATCGGATTACCTTCTATCTCGTTAATATATTGGGATTCATATGCTTCAATTAGGCTCCCAATCGTCTCCATCAGAGAAGTTAAGGGATGGTTTTCATTATTCCCCACTTCATCAATAAGGCTATCAAGGAGATTGACCAATTTATTGTAGTCTTTTTCATTATGTGGCACAGAAAATATGGGCTGGATATCAGGCCAAACTTTCGCAATTTCTTTAAGTTGGATATTCATTATTTCCTCCAAGATCCTCGATCATATTCTTTATGGGTAAGAATATGCCGAATATAAATCCGATGAGTATTATAGTGTATGGCTGCAATCAAACGGGCTTTATTGCCACCAATATTAAAAACCGTTAAATTTCCAACGTTGTCAGCGCTTGGGAAAGCCTGGCGAAGTTCGGCGAATGAATTTTTTTAATTCCCTAACTGGATAACATGAAAATTGAGGCGTTATCCATAAAGCTGGATAAACTTCTATACTGAAAAAACCTTCACAAATTCTGCTGCTCTATCATGAGCTTTTGGTTAAAAAGGCTGTGCTGGAACGGCCCCATTTTTTTACAAGAAATGGGCTTAGGTTTCAGGTTAGAGTGTCTCCCCTACCTCTTTCAAAGATAACATCTTCTTCAATGGAGCGGGGTCAGGCCTTGACGGGCTGTTGCCCAAATGATTTTATCAATATCATGTCAAGTTAGTTACTTGGTGATGGACGTCCCCCAACCCTTTACGTTTCACACACTGCAATAACGCCTCAAATCATCCGACCCAAAAGCGCGTGGCGGTTTTGGGATCGTTTTGATTTGTTTGTTATTTGCGCTCTTTATTGCCCATTGAACGACTCCATGATTTGCTTAAAACTCTCAACACCTGCTTCAAGGTTTTCGATGATCTCTTCAGCAAGCACATCCGGATCGGGGAGGTTGTCCAGATCTGCCAGGCTTTCGTCTCTGATCCAGAAGATGTCCAGACTCGTTTTGTCACGGGCGATGATGTCTTCATAGGTGAATTTGCGCCATCTGCCGTCGGGATTGTCTTCTGACCAGGTTTCCTTCCGTTTGTGCCGGTTTTCAGGCTTGTAGCAGGCGATGAAATCCTTCAGATCGTCATAGGTCATCTGGTTTTTCTTTTTCGTGAAATGGATATTGGTCCTGAAGTCATAAAACCAGACCTCTTTTGTCCACGGATGTTTGCTGGCGGGCTTATTTTCGAAAAAAATCACGTTGGCCTTGACCCCCTGGGCGTAAAATATGCCGGTGGGAAGCCTGAGAATGGTGTGCAGGTCAGTATTTTGAAGGAGTTTTCGTCGAACCGTTTCACCGGCCCCCCCTTCAAAGAGCACATTGTCCGGAACGACCACGGTCGCCTGGCCGGTGGTTTTGAGCATGGTGCGAACGTGCTGGACAAAATTGAGCTGTTTGTTCGAGGTGGTGGCCCAGAAGTCCTGCCGGTTGTATCTCAGATCTTCCTTTT
>JACNIU010000024.1 GCA_014382905.1 Desulfobacterales bacterium | reverse complement strand
AAGCTGCGTGATGAGGGCCACCCTGAAAAATTCCTGTTCCATTATGGCCGCATGAAGGCGTCCTCCAGCAAGATTGTCAAGGCTTTCCTGTCTGGATACGGCACGGGGAGCGTCGGCAATCACACCTCCATATGCGAGGGGGGCAAGTGGACGGCCCAGGAACTGACCTGGGGAAAACACTATGATAATTGGGACTTTGATAAAACCAAATATGTGGTCAATTTCGGCAGCAATTGCCTGGAGGCCCATACCAATTCAATCCCGGTGATGTCCCGGCTCATTTCGGCGGTGGTGGATCGCGGCGTCAAGCTGGTTACATTTGACGTGCGCCTGTCCAACACGGCGGCCAAATCCACTGAATGGGTGCCTATTAAATCGGGCACCGACGGGGCCGTGGCGCTGGCCATGTGTCGGGAGATCATGGAGGCGGGGCTTTACGACAAGGAGTTTTTTCCATTCATTAAGGCGACCAAAGATCGCAATACCGGTACGGATGAAAAGGTGGCTACGTTAAAGGCCCACCTGGCCCAGTATACACCTGAGTGGGCTGAAAAAATAAGCGGTGTTCCTGCGTCCAAGATCAAGTCGATTGCCCTTGAATTTGCTAAAACCAAACCGGCCTGCGCCATCAGTTACCGGGGGGCCGTGGCCCACTACAATGGCACGGACACCGAGCGGGCCATTCAGATGCTGGCTGCGATTACCGGCAATATCGACAATCCCGGCGGGCGGTGCCGCGCTGTAAGCGCCAAATGGAAAGCTCCCAAGGGTCCGAAAGGCCCCAAAGCCAAAAAGCTGAAGGTATTTGACGGCTTCAAGGGGCAGATGGCCTATCCCACCCATCATGCGAACCACCAGGTGCTCAAGATGATCAAAGACGGCAGTAACGGGAGACCGGAGATTTATATGTGGTACTGTTACACACCGGTATATGCCAATGGAGAGTGCCAGGAAAACATCGACGTATTGAAAGATGAAAGCCTGATTCCCTATAATGTTGCCGTAAATGCTTATTACGACGAGTCGACAGCCTTGGCGGACCTTATCCTGCCGAATCCGTCCTATCTGGAATGGTGGGACTGGGAAGACATGGTCTCCCCGACCCAGATTCCCGAATGGTACATCCGTCAGCCCTTTGTCAAACCTCTCGGGGAAAGCCGGGACTTCAAGGATGTTGTTTGTGATCTATCCAATCGACTGGGCTTTCCCCTGGGCTTTAATTCGGCCGAGGAGTTTGTCAGGATATCATGCGAGAAGACGCCTCAAATTAAGAAAGCCGGTGGATTTGAGTACATGAAAACCCACGGTGTATACCATGACCCAGAGGCCAAACCGGATTATCACATGTATAAATATGGAAGAGGAGACAAACATCTCAAAGTAGACGGCGTGATCTATGATGAAGCCACCGGCGTCTACTGGAACTGGAAGACAGCCAAAGTCAAGAGCGAGGAAGAAGCCAAGGCAAAGGGCTACGTTAACACCAAGAAAGCCTTCAAGGGCTATGTCGGCCAGAAAATCGGTGATAAGGTATACAAGGGATTCAAGCCGGACGCTGTCAACAAATCCGGGTACTTTGAGCTGTATTCCGATCTGTTGGAGGCCAAGGGGATCAAGCCTTTACCGACGTATACGCCCATTCCCGAACATTTGAAGATGGATAAAAATGAGCTTATCCTGACCACCTACAAGGTCGCTGTCCAAATCCATTCCCGCTCGGCCAACTGCAAATGGCTCACCGAGATCTATCATGACAACCCGGCCATGATTAATTCCCAAACGGCCAAGGCTTTAGGGATCCAATCCGGCGACAAGATCAAGGTCAGATCCATTATTGGCGAAATTACAACCAAGGCCAACGTAACCGAAGGCGTCGTGCCGGGGGTGATTGCCATTTCCCATCACCTGGGGCACTGGGAATACGGCCGCTATGCGTCCGGGAAAAAGGCGCCCATGGCCGGGGATGGAGATCCGGATCTCAAACTAAAATTCTGGGATACCTATGGTGTGCATCCGAACTGGATCATTCCGAACAGTCCGGACCCGGTAAGCGGTCAGCAACGCTGGATGGATACTGTAGTAAAGGTTACAAAAGTCTAACATATGAAGAGGTCGTTTTGAACAACATAAAAAGTAATGAAAATAGAATCGGAGCCGAGCGGCGCAGCGCAATTTACAGCATGCTGGCCGCGGTCTATCGTCAAGAACTTAGTTCAGAGCTCCTGCGACAGATTAAAGACCCCCGGTTCATGGGGGTCTTATCTGATCTCGGGGCCGAACCGATGGATGACTTTTTCCAAAAACCTGAAGAGAAACTGCTTGATGAACTGGCTGTGGAGTACACCCGGCTGTTTTTAGGACCCGGAAAGCACATTTCTCCCCACGAATCGGTCCATCACCAGCGTAGCGACGGTGATTGGGGCAAGATTTGGGGCGCGGCGACGGTGGAAGTTAAAAAATTCATCGAAGCCACCGGGCTTTCTTTTGGAGATGATTACAAAGGCATGCCCGACCACATTTCCGTGGAACTTGAGTTCATGCAACAGGTAACTCTGCGGGAAGAGCAGGCATGGGGAGAGGAGGATGAGGAAGGGGCCTTATATTGCACGAAAATCGAAAAGAAATTTATCGAGGAACATCTAATTCACTGGATTCCGATCTTCTGCGAGAAAATTATTCAGGATACGGAACTACATTTTTATCGGGAAATGGCTGCGTTGACCAGAAATTTCATAGAACTTGAAAAGAAAGAAATAAATTGTGTCTGATACAATTAAATAATCAAAATGAACACCGGGCCATATCTTTTTGTCCGTTTGGAAAGGGAACTTAATCAACTCAAGAATTTGAAGGAACCTTGGGATGAA
>JACNIU010000025.1 GCA_014382905.1 Desulfobacterales bacterium | reverse complement strand
AGTATTGAATAACGTCATGAGCAGGTCTTCATCTGAATCAAATGGTCCCTGCTCAGTCCTCACCCTGCTCACAAGCTCTTCATTCATGTTTTCCAATGGATCTAAGGGTTCAGTGTCGCTGCCTGATAGAATTCGATCAAGAACATTGGGCTCGATCGGGGCGGCCAGCTCTCCATAATAACCCCGGGCATACAGGGGAAGTTCCGCGGGGAATGTAAGATATCGCTCATCCTGAATCACATTGAAAACCGCCTGCACCCCCACGAATTGTGAAAAGGGTGTCACCATGACCGGCCATCCAAGTTCTTCACGCACACGGGCTGCCTCATCGAGCACTTCAGGCAACCGGTGTTCAATGCCTAAGTCCTTTAGCTGACTTACGAGGTGGGACATCATGCCTCCGGGTATCTGATGCCCAGCATATTTCCGATATCCAACAGAATCGAATGGCACAGGCTGGCCGGGCGGTCGTTTTTCACGATAGGCAACCCAATAGAAATAATCATCAATTCTATTGATCAAGTCCCTGTCGAGGCCTATGTCCAGCCCCAGTTCATTTGCTTTATGAATCATTTCTACGGTAGACGGGATGGAGTTCCCATACGATAAGGGGAGACTGGCAGTGCAAATCTGGTCTACCCCGGCCTTCATGGCTTCGAGATAGCAGTCGCTGCTCAACCCGGTTGCGGAGTGTGCAGAGAATTCCAATGTTGTCTTTTTTCCGATAGCCTGCTGTATAACCGGAACAAGGGTGCTGGTCCGTTCAGGCGTAAGCAGGCCGCTGGCATCTCCCAAAAACACACTGTCCACACCGATTGCGACCATTTCTCTTGCCTTGGCTGCATAATATTCGTCGGTATGTACCGGGCTCTCCGCGAAGGTGAGAGCGCCGGCGGCTTTAAGGCCAATCTCCCTTGCAATACGGAATTGCCATTCCATATTGCGGATGTCATTCAGCGCGTCAAAAACAAGGATCCACTGGATCCCTATCCTTTTAAAGCATTTAAACAGGAGTTCAATGACATCATTAGGATATCTGTCCCATCCAAAGGTGTGCCGGCTGCGAATAAGGACCATAATTTCGGTTTTTGGCATCAACCGACAGAGGAGACGCATCCGTTCCCAGGGGTCTTCGAAAAGATACATGAGGCAGGATTCAAAGCATGAGGCGCTTATGATGTGAATTTTTCTGAATCCAGCTTCATCCAACATCGGGGCGGCAGGCAGCATCGATTCGGTAGTCATGCGATTGGCCCATAATGACTGCTGACCATCTCGAATGGTTTCTTCTACAAATCCTAACTCAGTCAATTTTATCGTCCTCTAACCAATGGTTGACCATGAAAGAGATCCATTTCGGCATATTACTTCTTAACGAGCATCAGTTTCAGGTCTGCCAGCTCGAGATGAAGTTCCTTACATGGTGAATTGTCGATGGTTTTCAAGATATCCACTACTTCTTTAAATGTGAGGTTGTACGATAAATCCTCATTTTTCAATTTTACTTCAAGTTCTTTACCCATGATCCTCCTCCGGAGCCGGTTCCTGGCTACCAGCCTTTTGTCAGCATAGACATGGTGCATGCCGCATGCTCCGCACCTGAGAGCCCACCTCCTGTCACATGCGTCATTGCAACTGCTGGAATAGGTTCAACCTGATAACCGGCGCACTCTCCTCTCATTTGCTTAACGCATGCTGCAATCTGAGCCGCACCGGAAGCCCCAACAGGGTGTCCGTATGACAGCATACCGCCCCTTGGGCTGACTACGCACTTTCCACCGTAGGTCGATTCACCGTCCCTCAGGAATTTGACGGCTTCCCCTTTTTTGCAGAGGCCCAGAACCTCATAGTAGAGTAGTTCGGCAATCGTAAAGGCATCGTGCAATTCCACGATATCCACATCTTCCGGTCCAATCCCTGACTCTTCATAGAGTCTTTCTGCCGACATCTCGGTAATATCATCACCGGTCAAATCCCTTGGTCCGTTATGATAAGGGCCGGAGAATACAACGGCGCCGTTCACCCTTACAGGTTTCTCAATTCCCAGCTTTTTTGTCATTTCTTTGGAACAGACGACAACGGCGCCGGCGCCATCACTGATACCGCAGCATTGCTGCAAAGTAAGCGGAGAGGCCACCATTCTTGAGTTGAGGACCTCCTCGACGGAGATTTCTCCCTTAAACCACGCATGCGGATTGTGGGTCGCATGCCGTCTGTTTTTCACCGTAATCCTTGCCAGATCTTCCGGTGTCGCATCTGTCTCATACATATACCGGTTTGCCCTCATGGCATACTTTCCTGTAAATACCAGGCCGTGCATTGTCTCGATGTCTCCGCCTGCGCCAATTAAAGCAGTGCCGGCCTGCCGAGTCAGGGAATGATTCTCGGTTCCCACGGCTATAGAAATGTCGGCCGTTCCTGTTGCCACATCTTTTACGGCACAGTAAACGGCCATACCTCCGGCTGAACAGGCACTTTCCACATTAATGATAGGTAGATCTCCGCACATTCCAAGATCCTTAAAAACTATCTGCCCTGTGACAATACCGTTCTGAACATTGCCAACGTATGCACTTTGAATTATCCCCGGCCTGTCGATATTTGAAGCCCTCATGGCCTGAAAGGCCGCTTGTCTGCCCAGGACGTCAAAGTCCTCTTTGTGTTTCCCAAACGTGGTTTCCCCAACTCCTGCAACAAAAACGTCCCTCTCAAATTTCATGATCCAATACCTCCTGATATGCGAATGGCAGTTAGGAATCCACCTTTTTGAACTTATAGCTCGTTATGGGCAACCCATCCCGGTTTGTCCGGATGGCTCCCTCGGTCACTTCCACTGTGTCACCACACTTGAAGTCCTCGCCCTTTCCCTC
>JACNIU010000296.1 GCA_014382905.1 Desulfobacterales bacterium | reverse complement strand
TCGGGCAGCGGCAGGGGTTCTTTTAAAGTGCGGTCTTGGATCTGCCGATATCTTGATCGGAAAACAGGATACGCCCGGGCCGATGATTGAATTGTAGCATCCCACTGGCCGGACCACGCCTTCTGAACACTTCCTAACCCGGATAAACCGGAACAGTGCCTAAAGTTTACCCCGTTCAATCTTCAGCCTATTTCATAATATTGCTATTACTATCCAACTATAGTTTTAAAATAAAAACAATAGTTGACAAAATAGAACTATAGTTTTATTATCAATGCGGGTAAAAACTGGAAAGAGGGAGAATTTGTTATGCGGCCAATTGTTTTTAAACAGGATACGTTACGCTATCCATTGAATGGACTCCTCGGCACCCGAGCCCATGTGAGACTGCTCAGAGTCATGGCGAATGAGGTTGATGGCCCTCTTACCGCTTCGGATGTTGCCAAACGTGCTGGGCTGACTGTACCTGGAGCTCAAAAAGCACTGGGAAGACTCTTTAGATCGGGTTTCATCTCCCGTGTGGGAGGTGGTCGAAACCACCAATATGAAATTCGTTGTTCGGACAGGCTCATGCAGATCACATCGGAGTTGTTTCAGGCGGAAAAGGATCGATATGAAGAACTGGTCACCGCGATCAAAAAGGAAATCAAAAACCTTACACCGCATCCACACGCAGCATGGATTCAAGCGTTCCCGAAGGAAATCGGCGAGCCGCTTACATTAGGGTTATTGCATGAAACCCGCCATCTGACGAATTGTGTTCGCCAATTGCGAACAAAACTCAATCAGATGGAAAATGACTTCGATCTTACGATTGAACTCGAAGGCTATACAAAAGCGGATATTTCCGAGCTGAAGTTTGGTGACTTTACCGCTCTTTACGGAGTCATGCCTTCACTGGACAGCTCTGAACGGCACCGGATAAAGAAACCGTTGACACACAGGGAAAAGGATCAACGGTTGCACGTACTATCTTCTAAGTTGGCCAAAGCGATCGAACAGGATACATCTCTCTTACGGCGCGCAAAAGAACATATCGATCGTTTGTTAAAGGAAGATCAAGGAACAGCTGCCAGGGATTTAATGGAGTGGCGGAACATCCTCGATATGTATTCCATTCAACGTCTGTCCCGGTTTTTCACCTCATCCAGCGAACGGGCCAATCGCTTACGGCAGAGTAACCCCTTTTTTGCCATTCTAAACTCCGATGAACGGGCTCAACTGGTCGATGATTTGGAGGACAAAAATGACACGTGATCAACTTGAACACGCAATCCGGGCAGCCTGTGATGTCTCAAAAGACACCGAGTTATGGATATTCGGCTCTCAAGCGATTTTAGGAGAATTTCCAAACGCATCGGAAAGCCTTCGTGCATCAATCGAAGTTGATGTTCAGCCAAAAAATCGACCTGAAGCTGTTGATGATATCGATGGTACTTTAGGTGAATTGTCCTTGTTCCATCAAACACATGGATTCTACGTCCATGGAATATCCATTGAATCTGCAAAACTTCCCGACAGTTGGGACCAGAGAACCGTACCCATCAGTGACCCCATATCGACTCACGGTAAGACAGGGTTGTGTATTGAAGCGCACGATCTTGCTGCCAGCAAGCTCGCAGCCTACAGGGAAAAGGACAAAGAATTTGTTCGCTTGCTTCTTATCGAGAAACTGATCAATGTAAAAATCCTTACAGAAAGGATACGCACACTAAAGGTGAAAGAGCAGCTACGAGAGCGTCTTCTTCAGTGGGTAAAAATCACTGCAGAGGAATTGGAAGCGCCGGGATAAAGCCAGAAAATATCTATTTTGGGTGTCCTGCAATAATTAGCCACGCTGGCGAAATATTTTTCCTAATTGAGCCTGTTCAATGTACGGAGTAGGGCATGTTTTTGACTATATTGACAAACCTCCCCCCCTTTGAAAGATTTTTGAAACAGCAGATGTGGACACACCGTGTGAGACAGTTATTTAACTACAAATGGATGTCCCCCAAACCCGTGAACATGAATCCTGCCAAACGGGGTTTTACAGTACAGATTTATGGCAAGAATCAGCTCATCCCTGGGCCATGCTCTGCGCTTGCTGGCATCCAGTATGGCATGCTGCCTCATTCCGATACATCAAGATGTATGACGCCGTGTCCACCACCGTGGAGGTTTTGGAGTGGCCTCAAACAGCCAACCACTAAATCCCTATCGTGCGTGAACACAGCATCCCAACTCCCATTATTTGCTTACCCGCCAGCTCATAATCCGTGCTCATTTGTCAACAAGGAAACAACGTCCCCTTCACACACACTTGAGCGAAACCAATAATAATCCTGAGAAGGCCAATCGGGCAGCGGCAGGGGTTCTTTTAAAGTGCGGTCTTGGATCTGCCGATATCTTGATCGGAAAACAGGATACGCCCGGGCCGATGATTGAAAATGCTCAGCGAGCGCATTCCCCGCTGCTTGCGGCGGGGTTAGCGAGCGAACTTTAAAAATGGTCAAAATTCCTTACATTTGGGAGATTCCCTGTCCCGCCGCGGCGGGACTGCAGGGTTCTTCAATTGTAGCATCCCACTGGCCGGACCACGCCTTCTGAACACTTCCTAACCCGGATAAACCGGAACAGTGCCTAAAGTTTACCCCGTTCAATCTTCAGCCTATTTCTGGGCTTGCTGGTAAATAGTTTTTGAACCTTAGTTGATTGAGCAGCTTGGGTAGAGATATGTCTTTGGTCCCCCACCATCTCTAAGAGTTGGGATATTGTCAACTGGTCGAAATCATGAATCTGCCATGTCTCAGGCTTTCAATGCCTAAATATCATGCGATATCAGTGAGAAAGTGAAACCAGGGGGATATTGGAAATGAAGACTCCCGGGGATTTTTATGCCCTGCGGGAGTCTTTTAAGACAAACTTACCGCCTCAATCCAGTTTGTGATCATGGGAACCAGGCGTTTGCTCTGCTTTACCCAGGAGAAGTGTCCCAGTGAACTGCAACCAAGATTTCCTGGGGTCAAGTGCCATCGGGTGAGTTCGGCGAGCGGCATCCTTTGACAGAGACGGTCCGCTGCCGACTTTGGTGCGAAGCCGTCATCTGAAAACGAAATTGCCAGAACCGGCATCTGGAGATTTCTGGAAAGTCTTTCGTAATCGACGCCCTTACGGATCATGTCGTATCGCCCCTTCCTCGTGATCCGGGCCCAATCACAAATGAGCCGTCTGGCTTCCGTTCCGCCTATGCGAAGTTTCTTCCCTGGATGATAGCCCAATACACTTGCAATCAAGGCAAACGTCTGGGGCATGAGAAGGATCCGTATAGCGTGGGGAAAAGGCCAGTCCCGATAGTATAGTGAAGGGGCAGCAACCAAAATAAGGCCAACTGCTTTCTCTGGCTTTTCGCTTAAATAGAGGGTGCTTAGCTGGCCGCCCAAACTGTGCCCCAGGATAATTCTTGGGGAATCAGGAAAATGATTCCTTGTCTGATCGATGATGCAAGGCCAGTCATATACCACCATATCGCCATATCCAAAGTCCCTTGTTCTGCCTGGTCGAATGCCGCTATCTCCGTGGCCGCGCAAATCGGCAGTGACAACGTTCAGACCCTTCTTCACGAAATTGTGAGCTAACGGCTCGTAAAAACGGGCTCTGACTCCCATTGCCGGCATGCAGATAATGGTTGGGGACCTTTCATCCAGGGCGGGAAAGACAGTGATTTTGGAAGACGCACCGTCATCACTTCGGACTTTGATTTTTAGAGGGCGTGAGACAATGCTCACCGTATGAAATGTATGGGGTTCAGGGTTTTCTCGCATCTATACGTCTCATATCGGCCAAATTTTGGACCGAACTCAACACTGCAAGACCTATACTTGAAAAAGACGTAACTCAAGTATAAGCCGGATTCCTGACCAATTTACCACATAGCGCGGGTGGACGCAAATAGAACGAGCGGTATTTTCAAAGGGACCGTCCCGTCGAGGGCAAACGGTTTTATTGGAGCCAGATCGACCGTGAAAATCGGATGATAGGCGCCGGGAAGATAAAAATCCTCAGATGCCAAATCAAACCTCTTGAATTTCCTCATGACATTCAGTATTTTCTCTCATGATGCTCACCAGAATCATAATAGGCAGCTAAACAGGGGCAAAAAGGTGTAGGGGAAGGTCTCACAGTATCACGGCACGGCTTCCGTATTTTATTCAGAATAGACGTCCCGCAGATTCTCGTATGAGGTTATTGTCATGAAAAAGCTACAGTTTTTCATAATTGCGCTACTTCTTATTGTATCAATATTCATCTCTCCTGCGGCCGCGGAAAGGGTGTCCATTATTTATCAGAATGACCTTCACGGCTGGCTTTTCCCCTCTTCAACAAGGGTCGGCATGGTCGAAATGGCCCGTATCATCACACCGCTGTTTGAAAAAACCCCGAATTCATTTTATGCCATGTCCGGCGATCTTTTTACCGGGCCCAACCTTCCGGACCGGATGAAAGGCGTTTCAGAGTTAAACATCTGGAACCATTTCTGGGAACAGCTGGCAAAAGAAGGTTTCGGGGAGAGGGTGATGATCTCACCTGGGAATCATGAGTTTGATTACGATGTCCCATCTCCCGGCTCTTTCCGGTCAGGGCTTCTCTGCGCAAATATTTTGACCGGGGAAGACAGGCCCTATTATCAGCCATCCAGGGTTATACAATGCAAGTCAGGATTGAAAATCGGCCTGATAGGTCTCCTCATGACAGGAAGGGGCCGCATGCTTAACCGCATTGAAGAGAAAGGGCTGAAGATGGTTCCATTGCTGACGGCCGCAAAGCGATTCGTTCCGGAGATGGGGAGGCTTGATCTGACGGTCGTAATGATCCACGACGAAATGACAAACATTACAAGGCTTGCAGAGGAAATGCCTTCCCGGTTGGGAGTGGATGTGATCCTGTCCGGCCATAATCATATGGTTCTTGACCCGCCGCTGGTCATAAACGGCATCTACATTTTTCAGGCAGGCGCCATGAACGGCTGTTATGGAGAGGCCGACCTCATGGTAAAGGACGGGATAATTACCTCCATGGAAAACCGGATAGTACCTCTGACCCCCTCTCCTTTAGCGCATGCCGCCATGGTGGTTAAGGAAAAAGTGGATGAATTGGGCGGAAAGAGATTTGCCGTTCTCAAGCATTCCCTGTCAGGGGCTTTTCTGCGAGGGCAGGAGAACAGCCTGGGTGATTTTGTGACCGATGCCTTTAGATGGGCTACGGGAACAGATGTGGCAATGACCAACAGCTCGTCGCTAAGGATGGATTTCCGGGTTTATCCGGGCGAAACGTTTGAGCTCAACGAAGGGGACTTCAAGGCGATGTGCCCGTATCAAAACTACCTGGTGGTGGGAAAGGTCACCGGGGCACAGATAATGCAAATTATTGAAGGAGACGCGGTCAATTTTGTCAACCAGATATCTGGAATGACCTATAAAGTCGATCCACGAAAACCTGCTGGGACGAGAGTTGTTGAGGCCAGGATCGGCGGGGAGCCGGTGGCTCTTGACCGCGCTTATACCCTGACCCACAATTCCTATTGTACCCTTCCCAAAAATATGAAGAAATATCTTCACCTGGAACCCGGCTCTGTTGAATGGAAGAAAACGGATCTGATTGATTATAAAGTGCTGATCGATTATGGACGGCACATAAAGGTGATTGACTATCCGGGAGAAGGCAAAGGCAGGATCGTAAAGGTTCCATGACGGATGATATTACCCGGATAAGGCACAGAACTCTTGAAAATCCCCACCTCCATGTGGTCCTTTATCAGCCTGAGATCCCCGCCAATACAGGGAATATTGCCCGGCTGTGCGGAGCCGCTGAAATAAGATTGCACCTGATCCATCCCCTGGGTTTCACAGTAGATGACCGACATCTCAAGAGGGCCGGTTTGGACTACTGGCACGAGGTTGATGTCCGTCATCATCTTGATTTTGAAAGGTTTTTGGCAAATAGGGATGGGCGCGGGAAGTTGGTGACGTTTTCCCGTCATGCATCAGTGGCCTACCCCGAGGCGGAAGTGAGTCCTGGCGACTATCTTCTCTTTGGCCAGGAGACGAAAGGGTTGCCCCCCTCCATTCGAGAGGCTTATCCTTGTTATGCCGTGCCGATCTGGGGGAGGGTTCGGAGCTTGAACCTCTCAACCACAGTCGGGATTGTGGCATACCATTATCTTCACAAAATGGGAAAGTTCTAAGTGGTATGGCCTGTCTTCAACATATGATCATCTAAAGCAGCGAGGAGGGTTTCTGCGCTCAGGATTTATGTCTTATGCCCAATGTTCAGATCTACCCCGAGCTCCTTAAGCCTTTTCAAACGGTTCAATAGTCCCTCTGCGTGCTCTGCATCCGGACGGATTGGTAACTGTGCGATAAGCCCAAGGCCCTCACTAACTTTGTGAAATTCTTCAGCCGAAAGGGCGCTTACCATCGCACAGTTGGTCATCGGATTCACCCTGAGTAGTCGGCTTGCCAACTCCAGACCCGTCATATCCCCAAGTTCTTCATCCGCCACCATTAGGTCGACCGAGGTGTCTGAGATCATGTCCAAGGCCTTTTCCCCTGATTCTGCCCACGACACTTCCACATTTCCGCGTGCGGCCAGACTTGAAGCCAGATCAAACAGATTTTCTTTTTTTGGAGTTACAAACAGTAACTTGAGCATAAAATACCTCCTAACCCTGCCGTCTCGGCCATCCCCTCTTTTTTCCAGGGGTTAGACGTTCGTTATGTTGATTCACCCTGTGCTGTTTGCCCGGTAAAATAAGCAATAGTTATGCCAGTTGAGAAAGCTGATAGGGTGATCAGGTTTTGCTTTAGGGCAATTCGATATTTTCAGGAAAAGGCAGATATTGGTGTTATTGAAAATCCGGCCGCGGAGATTCTTCACGCGACCATCATTCTTGACCTAAACAGAATGATGTGTAACCATATTGCGAAATTGCAGCCTTTTGCCGCCAAAATGATTGCATCAATGAAATAAATCCCCGGCCTTCCTTCTGCCCCGAGTATCTCCTGATATTAAGATTTTCTATTAATCCGATAGGTTATTCGGCCTTTGCGCTCTGTCAGGACCATGGCATGAATCGTGAATTACCTCTCTCTATTCAAATTATAAATCAAATCAAAAAGAAGAGGAGGGGAAAAATGGCCCTAATGACACCGGAACAGTTTGAGGAGAGTTTGAAGGACCTGAGGCCAAAAATATTCATGAACGGAAAACGGGTGGAAAATGTCCTGGAGAACAGAAACACTCGCACCGTCGTGGAGGCCAATAAGGCCAGTTATGCCTGGGCACTCGATCCAAAATACAAGGATATCATGTCCTGTTATTCCCCACTCATCGATGATGTCGTCAATCGATATACCCATGTCAGTGCCAGCACGGATGACCTGGTCAAGAAAGCTGAGGCGGGCACATTCACTGCTGAGATGTTGGGGACATGCATCTACCGCTGTGTGGGATACGATTCATTCCACGCATTGGCCAGCACCACCTGGGAGATGGATCGTGATCTGGGCACAGAATATCATCCTAAGTTCATAGAGTACCTCAAAATGGTGCAGACCAAGGACCTTTCGGTCGCCGGTGCCCTCACCGAGCCGAGGGGAAGGCGGGATCAGAAGACACTGTCATGGCCGAATCCTTTTCTCTCCCTGAAAATGGTCGATAAGAACGAGGACGGCATCGTGGTTCGCGGTGCAAAGATCAACATCAGCGGCGCCTATGCCAGTCATGAATTGATGGTGCTTCCTCAAGCCGCTCATTTTGAAGGAGAAGAGGATTATGCCATCGCATTTGCAACACCGATTGATGCCGAGGGGATCACCTATGTCTGCCAGTATTCCCCATATTCCGCAGAGAGGGATATGGCTGATAGTCTGGAAGAATTAGGGAACCCTGTTTTTGGTCAGAGAGAGACGGCAATGATCATTTTTGACAATGTCTTTGTCCCATGGGAAAGAGTCTTCCATTGTGGCGAGTACCCCTATTCCATTAAGATCGTGAGCCGCTACGCAAAGACCCACCGTATGACCTGCGGGGGTACCTGCAAAGTTGGCTTTATGAACCAGATTATAGGGGCCTCCAAGCTGATTCAGGAGTATAAAGGCTTGGAAAATGCCGCTCATATCAAAGACCAGTTAATGGAGATGGTGGTCTTGAGAGAAACCGGGCGGGCATGTGGTATGGCTGCCGCCACCAAAGGGATTGAAGAGCCTGAAGGCTCCGGGGTATATCTGCCGGATGAGATCATGGGGAATGTCTCCAAGCTAAATATATGCAACGCCTTCTGGCGGGTCATGGCATTGGCCGGGGACATCGGTGGTGGACTCCTTGTGACGATGCCTTCGATCAAAGAACTGAAAAACCCCGAAGTCAAGGACTACGTAGAAGAATTTTACAGCTTTGGTTCTGACGAGCCCACGGAAAATATCATGAAGGTGCACAAACTCCTTCAGAACTGGACAGCAGGTCAGCACGGGGTCGGTACATGGCACGGGGCAGGTCCGGTGATGGCCCAGAAGATCATGCTCCAGCGGGTTATCGACTATGAACATGAAAAGAATCTTGTCAAAAACACATTAAATCTCAAATAATCTCCCGCCGAACAGACGGAGACGGCGGCGGCGCGGTCGCGCATCAGCATTTTGAAAGGAGGTGATTTGCATGCCTGGATTTAATGGTACAGGGCCTCGTGGAGAGGGGCCGATGACTGGCGGAGGCCGTGGGTTCTGCAACCCTGCCGGCGTTGGATATGGCGCCGGATACGAGTCCGGATTTGGCCGAGGTTTTGGCCGGGGAGCGGGTTTTAGAAGAGGCGCTGCCCGGGGTAGAGGATATGGCCGGGATTTTGGACCTCGCGCATTCTTTCCCACTTCAAGGGGTGGTTTTGCGCCGCAATACGGCTATGAGTACCCGAGCGGCCAGGGAGAAGGGATCGATATGCTCAGGGCAGAGGTAAACTCTCTGAAACGTGCACTGGATGAGATCAGCCAGCGTATCGAAGCATCAGAAAAAAACCCTTCGGAATAGCAATGTCTTGAAAGGTGATAACACCTCTAAAGAGGGGTTAACAGTGAATGGGCAGTGAAATGGGGCGGTGTTGGTGTGCCGCCCCTTTCCATTTATCAGATGATGCCGTGCAGCCAAAAAGACTTGGTCCCGGCCCCCCCTAACAGTCCAAATGGCGAACTGGTACCGCTGAAGTAAGGCTGAATTAGAAATTAAATACCTTGGCTTCAGCAGCCAGATCTATCAGATGGGGACCCCCGTCCAGGACCATGTTGGAGAAGAATTTTGACTCGTCAACCTGACGGGCCTTTGCACAGGGAATTCAGACACCTATCGGGACCTCATTCTCAACCAAATAGGGCACATAATCATCCGGACAATCGCCGGTTAGTGTTTTCTGCTCAAAATCTCTGTCTGAATCGGCCCATAATACGCCGTTGTCGATCAGAAACAGATCAACCTTGTGCCCTTTTGAATGGGCGATTTTGCCAAACTGAAAACACCTTGTCGCTGCCTCATTGTCATCCCGGCTCAGTACAAACAAGAAATTAGCCAAAATAGACCTCCTTTTCTACACTTATTCAAACCACCCGAATCTATTCCACTCTACCGCCGTAACTTGGGAGTCAACTACTATTTGAGAGAGATGTTGACCTTTTTGATGTAATTCTTGAAAAGCCGCATCCCCCCTCCTTCACTGACAACACGCATTATATCATCAGGTCTGGTTACGACTACTCCGGATAAGAACGTCACTGGTGTGCCTGCAAAGGCCTCGCGAACAAGCGGTGTGGAAGCTCCAAGCAGGACTACCTCTCGACATGATTGAGCTGCATCAAGAAGTCCGTCAATCGTGTGGTTCACAATGGCTGTCGAGGTAACCAGGGCCACCTGGCATTGGGGCAGGTATTTGTAAACGTCCCTCTCGGGTAGCAGGTCTCCCTTTGGTTCATCGATTTGCTCAAATATTTTGAGGGATGAGACCTTTTTTCGCAACAAAGGGACTAACGGTGCGAAATATCCGACCATACCAACCCTATCGTCCGGGCGGAGTTCAAGATGTTCTAAGACATCACCTTCCAGGTAATGCCCTTTCATGCTATTGGAAAGGGCATTGGAGGTGGCCAGCGCAACTGCCAATTCCACCTTCTCAGTTGAGTCAAACAGGGCAAGCAATTCAGGTGCCGACCTTCCCGCCAACGGGCGTAGGCCTTGTAGAACGCTGCACCCTCCCGTTAAATTTCTATGAAAGGTGTAGGCTACTCCCAACTGGCCATTGTTTAGAAGCACTGCTGTGTACGTTAGTCCGATTCGGACGTCCACAATGGAAATATGGCCAGCGATTGTGAGGGCCTTTTTCTTGAGTTTTTTTGCAATGGACATAAGGGCACTCTCTTTTCCAGGGGGGTGGACCTTTGTTACGTTCACCCACTCAGTGCTGGTTGTCAATATAAAGGAAGCAACAGGTATGCCAGTTGAGAAAATAGATAAGATAATAAGGTCTATCCATGAAAATTATCTGAAATTCATTGTATATTTCCAACATCGATTCTTAGTCAGCAGCGGGAATAGAATAAGCAAACCTGCCGTGGCATAAGGGAATAAATGTGTAGGCGGGGAGATAGTTAAACAAAATCGAGATGTTATATGTCTATAGCCTTTGTTTACAAGCCAAAGTGATAAGCAAGAGGGCTCATTGGGCCAGTCTATGTGGGCCTATTTGTTATAATTGCAATATTGCAATACCGAGCATACTTTCATTGCGGTGATGAAAAGGGGTTTTCCTGTTTCTTCTCTCACTAACGTATTCATGGCGGAATCAAGCCCTTAATTCAATATGTTATGTCCCTATCTCATACCCTTATGAGGTTGGCACAAAAAATGCTTGACATGAAGGCGGACTATTTCATATGGAAAGAATCTTTAAAGTCTGGAGGCTGAAGAAGTCTTGAAATATTTTCGGTTTAGGAGGATTTTTTAATATGGAGAATGGAAGAATTGCGATACCGAGTATGGGGCCGGGTGGTCTCGACGGTGAACGGTCGGGGCATTTTGGGCACTGCGACGTTTTTACGTTTGTGGATGTTGAAGATGGGGAGATTAAGCAGGTAACGACCATTCAAAATCAGAGTCATGTTCAGGGTGGGTGCATGGTTCCGGTGAATCTGTTAGCAAGTCACAATGTCAAGGCCCTGATTGTGGGAGGGATCGGCATGCGGCCCCTGATGGGATTCAAACAGGTCGGGGTTGATGTGTATCATGATGCGGTACGGCCGCAGATCAGGGCGGTGGTTGAGGACCTGATAGATGGAAAACTCCCTATGATCAGTGAGGATCAGGTCTGTGGGGGCGGCGCTCAGGACTTATCATAGGTACTATTATTTGTTGAGAAAGTGAGAAAGAGGTTTGTATTTATGGGAAATCAGAAACCGAATGACGATACCTACAGAATGCTCTCTGAATCAGGGTATTCTGATAAGGCAATTCGATATTTTCAGGAAAAGGCAAATATTGGTGTTATTGAAAAAGCGGATCTGGTTACGGACCTCACGGGACCCTGCGGGGACACCATGAAAATATCATTGAGTATTAATGGTGAAAGGATAAGTGATGCCAAGATGCAGGTTCTGGGCTGTCCGGGAGCTGTGGCGTCAGGCTGTGCCCTGGCGGAACTTGCTAAGGGAAAGACTTTGCAGCAAGCGCTGAATATTGATTTGGATGAGCTTTATCGTGAACTTGAGAAAATGCCCGATCAAAAGGTTCATTGCGCCCGTTTGGCAATCAAGACTTTACAAAAGGCCTTGGACCAGTACCGGGAGCAACAGTTAAGCATGCCAGTAAACGAGAAACAATAGAGGGGTAGATGAAAATAGCAGTTACATCTAAGGGAACCGACCTCGATGCTGAGGTTGATCCCCGGTTCGGAAGGGCCGCATATATCCTTATCGTCGATTCAGAAACTCTGGAATTCGAAGCCTTGGATAACAAGGAAAATACGAATGCCCTCAAAGGCGCCGGCATTCAGGCGGCCAGGATGGTCAGCGATAAGGGGGCGAAGGTTTTGCTTACGGGGTTTTGCGGGCCAAATGCCTTCAAGGCTATGAGGGCCGCTAATATCGGTGTGGCAAATGATGCAAGCGGATCGGTCAAAGAGGCCGTTCAGGCGTATCTTGATGGAAAATTGCCTTTGTCCGACGGGGCAAATGTGGAAGGGCAGTGGTAGAAATAAGCTGTCATTACGTGTCATTAATGGCCATTTGGCGTCACCGGCATTCGTTGTATAAGGAAAAATGTAAGCTGTTTAGTATAGAGAGAGGTACCCATGCCCATTTACGAGTATGAATGCGGTGATTGCGGTCAGAATACCGAGATCCTGATGGCCAGTCATGAGACGGAACTGGTTGTCTGCGGGAACTGTGGTGGCCGGAATCTTAAGAAGCTTTTGTCCGCACATGCTGCCGTAAACCCGACAGGGAGATTCCCTGAAAGTGCGGCGGATCGGTGCTGCGGCACCGAGGGTCCGCCTTCCACCTGCGCAGGCCCCGGGAGCTGTTGTGGCCGGGCATGACTGAAGGGAGGTGAGGAAAGGCTTTTTAGGTCAAGGGGATACGGGTTTTAAGGACAGATGTTAACCTTTTGCACCAAGGGGGGAAGCTATGAAAGAGATGAACAGAAGGGATTTTATAAAGAATGTGGCCATTGGCGGCGCGGTCTTAGGCCTGGGAAGCGCGGTTTTGAACAAGCCTTTGAAGGCCCTTGCAAGCGGGCAGCATGACATCGGCCAGTGTAAGAGCGTAAGGGTCAGATGCATTTCCGAATTGGGCTGGTTCGATACCAAGAAACTCGTCAGCCAGATGAAGGCAGCCGGCGGGGGAAAGACAAACCAGTGGATCATCCCCTGGGATCCCAAGAATGCCGCCGGTAGCTGCACGCTGATTGACATGGAAAGCCTCGATGGGCGTCACCACAAGTTCCTTCTGGACACCGGATGGAGCAGGGAATACATGGATGAGGCCTTCAAGAGGGAAGGCATCGACAAGATGCTCAAGAACGGTGACATCGAGACCCTCGTTATCAGCCATGAGCATCTGGATCACTACTGGGGTCTGGAGACAACGCTCAAGTATAATCCGAACATCAAGATCATCATCCCCAGCACGTTCTATCCTGAAGGGATGTTTTATTTGAGGGGGGCCGAGTATTTTGAGCCCAATGCGAGGAATCGTATCACCCATCGCGGCAAATTGATTCAGTGTAAACCGAAAGAGGTTAATAAGCTCTACAATGGCTGTGCCGTTGTTGCCTTTGACCTCCCCATTGTCATCCGTGTCCGCGGTGAGCAGTCACTCTACTTCAATGTAAAGGATAAAGGGATGGTCTGCGTTACCGGTTGTTGCCACCAGGGGATCCTGACCTTCGCAGATTTTGCAGGTGAGAAGATTGTTGGGGGCGATAAGATGTACGGGGTTTACGGAGGCCTCCACATTGCACCCTTCGGCCCGGTTGATCCAAAAAGGGAGTACCTCATTACAGGCATGGCCAAGTACAACTTTGAGAAGGTAGCGTGTAATCATTGCACCGGTCTGGCAGCCGTTCAGAAAATGGTTGAATTAGGATACCCGGTGGTCAAAGGAACAGCCCGTTACGGGTCAAAGAGTGATCTTTATATAGGAAATGGGGACGAGGTCCTTTTTGGTTGATGTAACGCACTTTTTTTCTCTACAACTTTCCCTAAAAAGCGTCGGGGCCGGTTCAAAGCCGGCCCCTACGCTCTCGCCGAGTGTAAGCGGTTGCTCACCGTCCCATACGATTTTTTTGAAAGCCACCAAATGGGTTAAAGTTGCAATATTGCAATGTCATTCGCCTATTGTGGTTGCGACACTGAAATAGTAGTTCCCCCTCCCTTTTTGTATCGAGACCTTTGAAAAATGCTCAATTTTGGTCAAGGTCAAGGAAGCCGAGGATTTTAACCACAGGAATATATTGAATATTTCGAGGATTAAAATCCGAGCCTGACGCTGAGATTGGGCAAAAGGGGGCGTTTTTCAAAGGTCTCGTATCCAGGTTTTAGCTCTGATTCTCCCCTTAATTTAGCGGGATTATCCAGTCCCATCCTCTTTTCAAGACCCTGGCATGAAAGATGCTTACCCAGATGGGAGAGCACTTATGGAACTCACTAATTTCAACAGGAATCCCCTTTTTCCAATCGTGAATGGAATCCCCGGGTCTTAGCAAGTGTCTTGGAGCAACGTGATGGAAGGCTGAAAATTCGTTCAAATTCCGAGTTCCTCAACACTCCAGCACTCTCTTTTCAAAGACTCAAAATTGGGATTTCATCTTGCTGTTTTCTAACAACCAAATGGCTGCATTTAGTGGGGTCCGATATAAATGGAGGGGGT
>JACNIU010000314.1 GCA_014382905.1 Desulfobacterales bacterium | reverse complement strand
CCATGTACGTACTCGCGCTGCCAGGTGCCACCGGGGTCGCGGCGGGCGTCGCCCAGACGGGTGAAGACCTTATGGAGCACGATCCCCAACTGAAGGCGCGCCACTTCTACACCGAGCTGGACCACCCGGAGGTGGGCGCGTACCGTTCGCCGAGGCCCCCCTATGTGATGTCCAGGGGCCGATTCAATATGAGACGCGCACCCCTGCTGGGGGAGGACAATGAATACGTTCTTAAAGAAATCCTCGCCCTGTCTGACGAGGAGATCGCGGAGATTGTGGAACAGGGCGTAATTGAGGGGTGAGGGAGATGTTGAGGGAAAGGGGGTGATACTCGAATAATAGAGGTATGTGGGTAAAATAAACCATAACTGTAATGTAATATGATGAAAGGAGGATAGAAATGAAATCACGAACAGCATGCCTAATCTTAATTTGCTCTATGTTACTCATCGTTGCAGGACCCTCTATTTTGGGTGCAAGCGAGACAAAGGGCCCCTCCGGCAAGGTGGTTTTTGCGCTTGCCGGGGACAATTTCGGGGGTGCGAAAGTGGGTGACATCGGTACTGTCAAGGTCGCTTTTCAACCCTTTATGACCGCCCTGGGCGAGCCACTGTACATCAAGGACGTGGATGCCAAAGTCGTTCCCGCGCTTGCGGAATCGTGGGAGATCGCCCAGGACAGTCTTTCCATCAAGTTTAAGATGCGTAAGGGTCCCATATTCCACAACGGGGATCCCATTACGGCCCACGACGTAAAGTTCAGCGTGGAGCGCTACATGGACAAAAAATACCGTATGAACTACGGCTCCGAGCTGAGGCAGAAGATCAAGAGCATTGAGGTGCATGATGACTACCATCTCACTTTTTACTTTACCGGACCATATAATGCATTCTTTGACCGGTTCTATGAATACTTCATGATACTTCCCAAAAACGTTATTGAAAAGGTCGGTGATAAGGCATACACGAAGAATCCCGTCTGTTCAGGGCCCTTCAAATGGGTTGGTTGCAGGCAGGACGTCTGGATGGACCTCGAGGCCTTCGAAGGGCATTACAGGAAGGTACCCGAGATCAAGACACTGCGTTTTTCATATGTCCCCGAACATTCAACACGTCTTGCGATGCTGCGAACCGGTGAAGCCGACATGATCTCCCCCGGCCCGGCGCACATCAGGGAGATAGAGAAAGATCCCAGATTTCGGATCGTATGGACGGACAACACAACTACCGAAGATCTGGCTATCGGCGATTTGATTCGAGAAGGTGATTTGCCCCTTAAAGACAGGCGGGTCAGGATGGCGGTTTCTTACGCGATAGACAGAAAGGCCATCTGCGACGTGATAAAGCAGGGGACAGCCCGGCCGGTGAACGGATATCTCGCCCCCTGGCACCCCGGATACGATCCGCCAAAGGCCAAACCCGTCCCCTATGATCCGGAAAAGGCCAAAGCCCTCCTTGCCAATGCGGGATATCCAGAAGGATTCGAAACAACGATTACAAGCTTCTCGACAGCCAAACGATGGGTGCAAGCCATCGCCGGGTATCTGGCCAAGGTCGGCATTAAGGCTAACATCAGAATATTGGAGGGCGGCACCTACACGGATATCTGCCATGCCAAGAAGGTGGAGGGTATCATTACGCGAGGTGCATGGTGGAACGCAAGGGCCCATCCGACATCTCCCATTGACGGGCAATTGACCCTGAAGGCGCCCTGGAGCTGTGGCATTACAACGAAGAGGATCTCAGATATCATGGAGGAGGTCGGGACGCTGAGTCTCCAGCATCCGGATCTGGCCAGGAAGTCCAGGGAGATGGATGACATCATCATGGAGGATCTCCCCCGTATCCAGCTATGGGCAACGCGTACTGCTATAGCCCTGGGACCGCGTATCGAGCACTACGAGCCGATCAACGGATTCCTGATTCCTACCAGGACTGAATTCATCAGGCTCAAGAAGTAAAGGCGGAAACTCCGGTACGGAAGTGCTTGGAACGGCAAGTATATTTTGGATTCTAACAACCATAGATATAACTGTGGGTATTTTATCCGCTGTAAACGTCTGGCGTTCGTTCAACATACTACTGTTTTCTCAAGGCTATGGAGCGAGCCAACTGTATTGGCGTGGAATTCAGCAGGGCATAGTTAAAAGGACGGCATCACGGAAGCCTTGCTCCAAAGACTTGGATCGAGAAGGAATATACAACACCTGATAAAGTATCGAGGAGGTTGAAAACATGATGGAGGATAATATCGATAGCCGCATGAAGCGGGTGCAGGCAGCCATTGCATTGGAAAGCAGTGACCGTACGCCGGTCTCACTCATGTTGGGCTACAAGTTCCCCTGCCGGTATAAAGGCATCACCCAGGGGGCTTATTTCCGGGATCGCAGTTCGGCAGACGAGGCCTTTGGAGAAGTATTCAATGAACTCGGCGGCTGGGATATCGTCGTCGCCGCGGCTTACACGACCCGCGATCGAAATCTGGTGGAAGCGCCGATGAAGATAAGGGTGCCGGGCCGGGACCTGCCCGAGGACGAGGTTATGCAGTATGATGAAGCCGAGGTGTTTACCCATGACGACTATGACAGGATCATCAAGGTCGGCTGGAAGACGTTCATGGATGGGTTTTATCCCGAATTCAGAGGATGGGATGCCGATCAGTATCATGATCGCATTCAGGCCCGGGTAGAACCGGAGCAGGCGGTCATAAAGAAGGGAATCGAACGCTGGCATGACAGAGGGTACCCTGTCCTCAACGGTGCCACCGGACTTCCGCCGTTGATGCTGCCCTCCTTCAGCCGCACCATGACTACGTTTCCCATGGACACCCCCCGTCTTCCGGCTACAGTGGAGGCCCTCCAGGACGCCATGACCGACGAGCC
>JACNIU010000229.1 GCA_014382905.1 Desulfobacterales bacterium | reverse complement strand
GTGATAGAGGATGAGAACGTCATCAAAAAGATCCTCAAGCACCTGGGATTATGGGCGGTTAAGGCCCGCCCTCCACCCAAAGCGAATTCGCCACCAATGACTCCGGAGTATCATATCGACTATACGGATTCTCAACTTCCGGTGTCTGATAATTCTCTATATGTGGACCCGGTCTATCCGGAGATTTACCCCCCTGCTTCTTGAAGAAAGAATCGGGTTCAAGGGGTTTCTCTACTCAAATTTCTATCATTTCAGGCCTTCCTCGCATCATCAAGCCCTGCGGCACTCTCTCCACCTCAGTGCGGTCGCAAAGTCCAGGTCTCCATGTTGGCCCGCAAATTCCAGCCACTATATCTTGCGGTTAGATTTTTCTTGACCCGCAAGCCCCTTCCCTCTATACTTTTCCCCAAAAAAGCGACTTCTTATCACCCAGTAAAGATGACCCTCACAGGCAAGCAGCTGAGAATCAGATGTATCTATAACGGTTTTTAAGGCCCCGGTTTTGGGCGGCGGGCTGGCCTTTTACTCCCACAGGCCAAGATGCTGATGATTTTCATCTTTCCAGAACATTCTGGGCAGATTAAAGGATCCACGTCGTAGATTTTCTGAATCAGACGCGCCCAGTTCCGTTTGTATTCCTTAGCTGAGCCGCCGGGTTCCAGAATCGAAGGTATGAGTTCATCCTGGTCGTTCTTTTTGTGTTTTCCACTATCCACATTGCTGTAAAAACCCACATACCCAACCATCTGCTGTCCTTTATTCGGAACATGGGAACACATTGCCGCCAGCCACTCCGACCCCCGCATCTGCCAGTTATGCGGTTCAGCAGGGAGAGAAGGCGACAAAGGAAAGGGATTACCAACTGGAAAGCTATGTTATTTGATAATTAACGGTCGTCCCCTAAATCCAGGTCAAAATCATGAATAAATTTCCGGGTTAGTGTCTGAACAGGAAGACCTTTAACTCCTCACCCCTTCATGGGGGAGGCTGGGTGATGGTGAATAATATAAGGTGTTTAAGCCTCATCACCCAACCCCCATCCCCACACTGGAATTTTCTTTTCTCTTGAGGAGGCCCCTACATCTCCACGGTAAACTTGTCGGTTTCCTCATTCCAGGTAGCCGCCAGGGCGTACACGACAAAGACCAACAGCAAAAGGATTACCGCCCATGTGTACCCGATGTAATCGGGGAGATAAAAGCCAAACCCAATCAGTTTTTTAAAGCCCTGCGAAGCGTCAATCAAAGCCCGGAAGAGCGAGTTGGTCATGGCAAAGAAGACCACAACCACCATCAGCTTCACATGCCCTTCTCCGGCCCTCCAGACAGAGCCGCTCCCACAACCGCCGGAGAGCAACATGCCGAAACCGAATACCAGGCCGCCCACAAGACTGCCGAACCAGAAGGTCTGGGTCACATTAATGTCTTCACCGCGAAGGCCGGTCCATTTCAGCGCCGCGAAACCGATAATGCCAATGGCAATGCTGTAGGCCACGGCCCTTGCCATATCCCCTTCGCCTGTCATAAACGGATCCCTGAAACAACGAACAAAGCAGAAACGCGCTCTTTGAATGATGATGCCGAAAGCGATCCCGCAAAGGAGAAGACCTCCCACCCGGGCATACGCTTCCCTGGCATAAAACCACACCGCCACGATGGCCCCGAAGAAAACCAGGGCGCCTATGTAGGGTTCCGCGGCAATCAGGTTCTTGTTCCCGGATACGCCTTTGGTGGGTTTGGAGGGAAGGTGCATCATTTCCCAGTAAAGATATTTGAGCCCCAGGTACGCGCCGGCAAGAAGCCCCACCATCATGGCGATTCCGCCTAATGAAAGAGCACTGGTTGAAATATAGAATCCTCCCACATTGCAGCCCCCGGCCATGGCGGAACCAACTCCCATGAAAGTCCCCCCGACCACCCCTTTGATCAGCTCCCGTCCGGGGGCCATCCGGATGGCAAACTGTTTGGAAAGCAGCGCGGCTCCGAAAGCGCCCCAGAGAAGACCTAACACCAGGATGGAATTGGTGGAAATCAATGGGGACATGGGAGCGTGATTGTAGACGCCGATCTGGTGGAAAACCCAGTCCGCCCAGTTCCTCAACCCGCCCACAACGCCCCATGGCCTTGCCCATGCGAAGGTAATGACGCTCATAATACCGATCAGGATTCCGCCAAGCCACACAGGCCAGTTCTCATAGAATACCGCACCGTAAGCGCGCTTGAAAATCCCCCCCATAACGCTCGTTTCTTTATTGTCGCTCATCGGATTTCAGACCTCCCTCTCACATCAACAGCCTTCATCTTCGGCAATCTTGAACTTGGGTTTCTTTTTCGGAACGGGTGTCGGAGCCGGAGGAGGCGGGGGTGCTGAGCCGGTGGCTGCCTGTCCCTGGATAGAAACATCGGGCGCAATAAGCCCGGTATCCTTGTTCACCTTTTCCGCCAGTGCGGAAATGACGGACAAGTCGTAATGTTTCCAGGCAGCGGTTGAGCCCGGATCAGCCTGTACGGCCTTTCTGAAATACTCCTTGGCATCGAGGAATTTTCCTCTTTGGTAGGCCTGCGTCCCGAACCGGATCATTTCGGCACAAAGGGCCTTGTCGGGAACAAAGGCCTTGGTGTCCTGGGCTGAAGCCCCCTGGGCTAAAAAGATCCCGCCAACGAGCAAGAGTGTGATGAGTGTGAAACCAATGATTCTTTTCTCCATTTTCGCCTCCTGTAAACCCGGGGTCATAAAAAAATGCTTTTCAATAAGGATGCTCTTGGCGCACGGAAGCCCCCGCGCGGAGCAGGGGCTTCGTCCTGACCGTATTTGATGCAAAGATCACAATTCCCAGATCATATAGGTTCCATCCTCTTTGCATTGACAACCCGCTTTCAGGTACTTCACGTCAAAACCTTTTTCCTTGAGAAGCAGGTAGGCCATTTCTCCTCTTACGCCTGTCCTGCAATGCACCACCATAAATTTGTCCCTGGGTAATTCATCCAATTTTGCGGGCAATTCGTCAAGGGAAATATTGATGGCCCCCGGAAAATGACCGGCAGCATACTCGGAAGGGCCGCGTACATCAATGACCGTAATGGCTTTTGACTTTAAAGCGTCTTCAAAGTTCTCGATGCTGATCTCGCCAGGCTCCAGCTTCCTCACGTACACGATCTTTTCGGCAGCAGGTCCGGTCTTGATGTCGTAGCCGCTTTTCTGCCATGCGATGGCGCCTGGGAATTCCAGGAGCGAAACATTCTTGTACTTCCACCCCCGGGCCGTTTTTACAGCTTCAATGGACTCGTTCATGTTGTCGGAATAAAAAACGACAGGAGCGGTCAGAGACTCAGGAAAGGATTCCTTCGCACCGGCAAGACTCCCGGCCGGAATGTTCACCGCCCCTGGAATATGCCCTGCGGTTACGGCTGCCGGGGAACGGAGGTCGATGAGTACGATATTGGCGGTTCTTACATAATCAGATGTGGATACGAAATAGTGTCCCGTTTTTTTCCAATCGGGTGTGCCTTCCAGGTAAACTCTTACATTTTTCCAACCCCATTTCTTCGCCAGACCGGCGGATTTTGGGCTCATGCCTCAGGTGGGGCCCCCACAGTAAAAGATAATCATTTTGTCTTTGCCGCAGGGCAGAAGCTTCTCTCCCTTTTCCTTAAGTAAGTCCACTGGAATGGAGATGGCGGTGGGAATATGAGCAGCAGAGGCTATCTTGGCCGGCCTTGAGTCAATCAGGCAATACTTCCCCTCCGCGGTTCCCTTTTCCACCAGGGAAGCCAGTTCGTCTGTCTTGATTTCCGTAACCCCGGCGGGAAGTTTTACAAGGGCCTTCGTGATACTTGTTGCCACATTGTCAGGGCCGACCTTTTTGTACTTCACAATAACCCCGGTGGGGGGCTCTATATCTTTGCCCGATTCGGCATTGATAAACTTCGTTTCATCGTTGAATTTGAGGATAACGACGCCTTTTCCCGTCACTTCTAAAGAAATCGTTTTTGCCTTGTTGGAGACCGCTTTCACCTGCCCTTTGATCTCAAGGATTTCACTCTGCGCCGCTGGCTGGCTTGAATCCTGCGCGCCGGCATAAACAGCAACGAAGAGAAAAACGGAAAAAATCAGCGCGCTCACCAAACGGATCTTTGTCAACTTTGTTTCTTTTTTCATCATCTTTACTCCCTCCTCATCTATTGGTTCTTGTTTTTCGGGGATTCCTGAAAATGGAAAAGTCAGGCAATCCAGATTTAATATACCAGCGTTGCGTTGGCCTCAAGAATCTCCAGGGTCAGCGTGCCGCCTGCCGTAGGAACGGCCCCGTCAATCAGATCCGACACATCGATCTTTCGCTCCTGGAGGCAGGGGACGCACGCCAGAAGCCTTCCCCCCGCTTCCATAAAGCTGTCCAGCAATTCCTGAAGCGGTGAAAACCCTGCCGAATGCACATGCTGCAGATATCCTTTCTTGGCCAGAAACACCGCAGGCCCCTGCAAAACCACAACGGCTTCCACTTCCATCGCCTGGGCCGCATTTGCAAGAACAAAAGGGAGACTTGCCATTTCAGGATTTTCACCCCCATGGGTTGCAATGTAAATAATTTTTTCCTTTTTCTCTTCAGCCATTTTTTCCCTCCATCAATTGGTATTTATTTGAAAAGCTGTTAAGCTGTTGAGCTGTCAGGGACCTCCGATCAACCACTCAAGGGCTGCTCCTCACGCATACCTCGCAAGAAGCACGGAAAGATCTTCCACGTCAGCCCCGATCTTCAGGAGATTTCCCAGACATATTGGGCACATGGAAACGATCGGCTTTCCGGTTTCCTGCAGGTCCGCATATCTTCGCTGGAGTATCTCCTTGGTCAGAGCAGGAGAAATAGACTCTGCAGGACCTCCGCAGCAGCTCGTAAATGTCCCTGAATTCCTCACACCCACGTTTTCTATTCCAAATTTGTCGAGGATGCTTCTCGGCACATCCGACAGTTTGAGATATCTGCCATAAAAACAGGGATCATGAAGCGTGACCTGGCTGCCGCCATCCTTTGCCTCAAAGTTGATCAGCTCAAAGTAGGTCTTTACATCGAACTCGATCCCTGTGTATTTCGGAAAAAGCACTTTCAAGGCGTAGGTGGTATGGGGATCCACCGTGATAATCTTTCGAATCCCCTGCTTTTTCAATTTTTCGGCCACGAATCTGGCATGCTCGATGAAGCCCTCCAAATCGCCCAGATCGTAGAGAAGAATCCCGCTGTAGTAATCCAGTTTAGGCTTGTAGAAGAAGTTGACGCCTGATCTTTCCAGGAGCTTCACCATGCTCTGCAGAATATGGTTAAATTTTACCTTGTCTTCCTTGTCAGCCATGAACACGAAGGCGGATTTCACCAGGAGTTTCGGAACATATTTTTGATATCCCACGTAGTCCGCCAGTTTGGTGTCCTCAAAACGCTCAATGTGATGCGTGGTCTTCTTGATATACGGCATCATCTGATACATGAGCCCAGTGAAAAGAAGGGCATCTCCTTCCGTGCGAAGGGAGGCATCTTTCCACCACTTGTTCATGGTGGAATTGCCTGCGCCGAAAGGATTCCTGGTCTTCCTGATATTGTCCGCGAGGACGTCAATGATATTCTTTGGATGATACATCTTAAGACCTCCTCCAGTAATCCACTACAAACCGCCTCAACCCCAGGATAATATCGCCCGGGTCCGCTTCCCTGGGGCATGTCTGGATACATAACCCACAGTGTAAACACCGCCACAGATCCTCATAGTTTTCAAGGATGCGATCCTTTGCGCCGATCTGGGCATAACGGATCATTTTTCTTGGAAAGTGCTCATGGATAAGCGGGCATATGGCGGTGCACGTACCACAATTGAAACAGGCCATGGTCGTATCTACGCCAAAACGCGCTAACTCTTCTGCAAATTCGGGATATACCTGAGTCATTCTCTGATCCCCTTACATAGGTTGTTTAAACTTTATACAGATGCATCTTGTTTGAAAACCCCGGCATGAATGGATTTTCTGAATCTAAAATGGGTTTACAGTAACCCTGGTTCAGTCGGCAACACCGCTTTCCCCGCCCACCGCCAGACCATACTTGAAGTAACTGCCGTCCTGGTCCGCCTCAAGGATATCGCCGAACTTTTTCATGGTGGCCACATACCACATGATTTCCGACGAAGGAACACCGGTAGCTGCCGCTATCTCAGGTACTGTAGCAGGCTGGTCCCTGAGTCGCTCCCGGATTGCCTTGACGATTCTATTCTGTTCCTTCAGCTTGGCCGAAGCCCTCTTTATGGAATGCTCCCGCGCCTTGCGCAGGGTTTTCATTACTTCTTTTTTTTCCTGTTTTTCCTGTCCTGTTTCGCTCATGGAAATCGCCCTCGGAATAGTATTTTAGTATTACAGGATCTTGTCTGAGACGATCATGTCCACCATCTCTTCGTACTGTTTCAGCGTCCATCCGTTGATATCGATGGCATTTTCAGGACAGACCCCTACACAGATACCTCCGCCGGTGCACAGGGCCGGGTTGACCTGGGCGCGCAGCAGGCCCTTCACCCCGTTCACTTCCATCTCCACCAGCGAGAGGACACCGTCGTGCACGCAGGCTTCCAGGCAGGCGCCGCACCCGGTACATTTGTCAAGGTCCACTTCCGCCACAAAGGGATCCAGCTCCACATAGCCGCGTCCAAGAATGGCGGAGGCCTTTACAGCGGCTGCAGAGGCTGCGGCACAGGCTTCTCCGATGTCAAAAGGGGCCTGGCTGGTCCCCGCTAACAAAACGCCGGAAACAGCCATTTCTACGGGACGCAACTTGGGATGCACTTCCAGAAGGAATCGATCAACGCCGACCGGGAGTTTCATCATTTTTACCAGGTCCGAAACGTCATTAGGTTCCATACCGGACGCAAGCACGACCAGGTCTACCGGAACCTCGATCTCCTCATCAAAGGTCAGGACGTCTTTCACCCGAACCGATAACGGGGAATTCCCGGTGCCTTTATTCCTGGATACCACCGGCGCGTCTTCCGCTTCGAAACGAAAAAAGAGTACCTTGTTCCGGGAAGCCCTTTCGTAAAGTTCCTCATGCCCACGGCCATAGGTCCTGATATCCCGGTAAAAATCAAAGACACGGGTTTGGGGATGGGCCTCGCGGATTTCGTTGGCCGCATGCAGGGTCGCGCTACAGCACGTCCTGCTGCAGTACTGGTTCAGGTTCCCCGAACTGTCCGCTTCATGCACCCCGGGGATCTGACGACTGCCCACGCAATGGATCATGGCCATGTTCCGTATTTTTCTGCCGCTTATTTCCAACGTCGCTTTAGCGCCGTTTTCCCGATTTTCCGCGATGACAGGGATGAGTTCCTTGAGTGTAATCACTTCCGCATAGTCACCGTAACCGTATTCCCCTCGACGGGGGGTATAGGGTTTAAAACCCGTGGCAAGAACAATCACACCGGTCCCAATGGTGAATTCCTCCTCCGCCTCGGGAATGCTTTTTGGGCAGACACCCACAAACGGGATAAATTCTCCCAGGCCTTTTCCTGCCTCGCTCATCTTTTTTATCTCGCTGTCATAGGCCCCTAATCCGGGGGCCTCCCTTTTTACATGGAGCTTGAAATTGCCGATATAGCCTTCAAAGCCCTTTACAAGGGAACAATTATATACCGCGATGGAAGGATGGTTCAGGACTTTTCCGGTAAGCTCGGAAAGGATATCGCACGCCTGTTCATCGGTAGGAAATAGTCTGTCCCATTTTGCCGTCCATCCACCCAGGAAAGGAGATTTTTCAAGGAGAGCCACTTCCATTCCACGGGCAGCCAGGTCTACGGCGGCCTTCAGGCCTGCCGCTCCCCCCCCGATCACGGTGACATGCTTTTTTGCATCCACGCGAAAGGGTTTCAGAGGCTTCAGTTCCCTGGCCTTGGCGACCGCGGCTGCAACCAGGCGTGTCGCCTTGTTGGTGGCCTGGTCCCCATGGTGAACCCAGCTTACCTGCTCACGAATGTTGGCATGCTCATAAATATACGGATTCCCCCCGGCCCTGGTGATAGCGTTTCGAAACGTTGTTTCATGGAGATCCGGCGCACAGGAGGCTACCACAACACGATTCACTGCGCCGCTTTTCAGGTCCTCCATGATCAGTTCCTGGCCAGGATCAGAGCACATGAACACATTGTCCTGCACCTTCACTACACCGGGGATGTTTTTTGCATTCTCACAGACTCTTTTCACATCCACATGGTCGCTGATATTCCCGCCGCAGTGGCAGACATATACACCGACCTTCTCTTCCGGAGTTTCTGTCTTTTCCTTGTTTTCTTCCGCCATTCCTACATCTCCCGATTTCGTTTTCGAAGTTGCGGCCTCATGCTGCAGCCTTGCTCGTTCGTTCAAGGGAAATCAAATAATTGGAGGCTTCCATGGCCGCCGAGCCCGCTTCCACGATGGTGTCTACGATATCTTTTGGACCTGCCGCCACCCCTGCCGTGAAAACCCCTTCCATATCGGTAAGCGTGGGAGCGGTCTTGGGCTTGACGGTCTTGATAAAGTGATCATCGCCTAATGATACGGCGCAGACCCCTTCCGGGTTCCATCCCGCAACCATCCCCAGAGACAAGACCACCAGGTCATGTTCCGCCACCTTTACTCCTCCGTCTTCCCCCTGGGCTTCATAGTGGAGCTTTACGGTTCCATTCTCTCCAGGGTCTATGGAGGCCACTTTTCCCTTGATAAATTCCACGCCCATGGCCTTGGAATTCTGAAAAAACTGCTCATACCCTTTCCCGAAGGTACGGATATCCATATAATAGATGGAGATGTCCGCCAGGGGAACGGCTCCCGAGAGGAGCATGGCCTGTTTGATGGCATACATGCAGCAGACGCGCGAACAGTAGGGAACCCCCATACTCTTATCCCTGGAGCCGGCGCATTGAATGAATGCGATGGAATCAGGTTCCATGCCGTCGGACGGCCTGAGCACCCGGTTGTAGGGTCCATGGGGCGCCAGGAGCCTTTCCATTTGGAGCGCACTGATGACGTTAGGAATTTTTCCCGCCCCATACTGGACCTTGTCCGCAAGCGGCGTCAGTTCAAAACCGGTGCAAAGTACCGCTGTTTTTGCCTCAATGGCGAAGTGCTCCGGTTCCTGGAAATAATCGACGGCCTGCGTGGGGCACACTTTCGCGCATTTTCCGCAGAGGGTGCAGTTTTCCGCATCCAGGAGGGCAATCTGGGGAATGGCATTGGAAAAGGGGATGTAAATCGCTTTGCGTGCGGCGAATCCGCCCTGTTCTTCATCCGGCACATACACAGGACAGTTGTATTCACATTGTCTGCAACCGATGCACTTCACCTCATCCACATAACGGGGTTTCCGGGTGATCCCGGCCTGGATTCTGCCGCCCTCCCTTTTAAGCGTATTCAATTCGCAGTAGGTGAACAGGGTGACGTTGGGGTGATGGGCCGCGGCAGCCATCTTGGGAGTGGTAATGCAGCTTGCACAGTCAAGCGTGGGAAACACCTTGGAGAGACGAATCATCTTCCCTCCAATCGTTGCGTCCTTATCCACAATGGCGACCTTGAAATCCTGATCCGCAAGATCCAGCGCCGTCTGTAACCCTGCAATGCCGCCGCCCACAACCAGGGTGTCAAATTTTAATGTTCTCATGGACATAAGTCTTTCCTTTCATACGCCGGCACGTCCCGATTTTATGCCGCCTTCTTCTCCGACCCGGGGGCGCCCAGTTCTTCCAGGAGCTGGTTCATCTGCTTCACTTCTTTCACAAAGGCCTTGCTGCATACGGTGCATACCCCGGTGAGTCGAACCCTTCTCGGGTCCAGTCCCTCTTCCCTCATCATGGGGTACAATTTCTCCATCCTTGCAGCAAGAGCAGGATAAGCTCCTTCATATGCGCATTCCACCCCGCAGGACATGATAATGATGCCGTAAATCCCTTTCTTGAAGCAATCCAGATAGAACTTTTCCGGGAACATGACCGGTGCCCTGACTTTGAGGATATAGGTATTGTCAGGGTAGCTCATATGGGCCTGGCCGGTAGCGTTGGCGCCTGGATAGGCGCAGTCTTCCGTTGCTAAAATCAGTATCTTTGCCTGGTTTTCCTGGGCTGACATAATGCCCCCTTTACCTATTTCTGACGTTTTACAAAAAGCCTGTCTGCTCCGTCCACCTCCAGCAAGCCAAGATAATCGTGCCCCACCTTCTTTGCCCAGCGGGGAATATCATTTCTGGAACCGGGATCATTGGAAAGAATTTCGAGGATCTGTCCTACCTGAACAGTGCCCATTCCCTTCTTCGCTTCCAGCAGGGGGCCCGGACAGGATACACCGCGTGCGTCTACTACGTTGGCTACTTCAATTGTGCTGAGATCTATTTCTCCCATTGGTTTTCTCCTTTTTCATACTGGTTTTTGGTTGATATGGATCGCCTCATACCGTGAGACGATTCTTGCCTTATTTTCCGAAAGCTATCCGCGTTTTACCAACACGTGGTAGCAATCCTCGTCATGTTCTATGCTGATCACCTTGTCTTTGGTTCTTTCCAAAACGTGGGCAAAGCTTTTCTGAATTTGGGCGTCAGAACTGATCACCTCTAAAATCTCCCCGGCATTCATACGACTGAGCCAGCTCTTCGCTTTGAGAATGACCCAGGGGCAACCCCATCCCTTCAAATCAAGGACCCTGTCTGCCTGGCATGGTTTTTCTGTGGTTTCTGTCATGTGGCTCCGGAAAGTTAACTCTGTTTGCTCTTTACTGAATGCAATCTCAATGCCAAAAAGGGGCGGGTTGAATATTGTGTTTTAAATGGCTTATTTAACTTAATAAAAATGATCCTATTGAATAAAGATTGATTTCTTAATGTTAAAATAATACACTTAACATGTGTTTATTGATGCGATCCAATTAACGGTCCCTGTCTCAAACCATGCTTTTCAGGAGGTGAAAATCTGTATGTTTGATAATGAATACAGCAAGTACTGGCAAACCGTGGTACAAACCATGCTGGACGGCCTGATGATTGTTGACCCGGACGGGATCATTATCTCGACCAATGATGCACTGGAGGAACTGACCGGATACACCAGAGATGAGCTAATCGGACAATCTTGTGACATATTAGAGTGCAGCAGTTGTTTCGGGACAAGAAAGGACGGCGGCGACAAGCACTGCGCCCTTTTCAATGCGGGAAAAGTAAGGCACAGCAGGTGTATATTAAAAAGGAAAGATGGTTCACCATTGCATGTGATGAAAAATGCCGCCATTCTAAAGGATAGCGAAGGCGTTGTAGTGGGAGGAGTGGAAACCCTTTCCGACTACACGGAACTGGTGGTCAGGGATCAGGTGATTTCCTCTCTACGGAAGGAATTGAGTATTGAAGACAGTTTTGAAGGAATTATCGGTACATCGCCCGATATGCGACAGGTTTTCGACCTGATCCAGAGCGCCGCTCAGTCCGAAGCCCCGGTGATCATCTATGGGGAAAGCGGTACGGGAAAAGAACTGGTGGCGGGCGCCATCCACCGCCTTAGTCCCCGGTCAGACGGCCCTTTTATCAAGGTCAACTGTGCGGCTCTCAATGAATCTCTGCTTGAAAGCGAACTTTTCGGGCACGTGAAAGGTGCCTTTACGGGAGCTGATCGTACGAGGATGGGACGTTTTGAGGCCGCAACCAAAGGGAGTATCTTTCTTGACGAAATCGGAGATCTACCGCTTTCAACCCAGGTAAAGCTCCTCCGTGTGCTGCAGGAAAAGGAAATCGAAAAAGTGGGAGATTACAAGCCGGTTCCCATTGACGTGAGGGTCGTTGCCGCGACCAACCGAGACCTGAACAGGCTGATGAAGGAAGGCCAGTTCAGGGACGACCTGTACTATCGGATCGGGGTTATCCCCATCTATCTGCCTGCTTTAAGGGACAGGATCGAGGACATCCCGATCCTGGTGGATGCGTTTGTGCATAGAATCCAGGTGAAGACCGGAAAGCCGATCAGGGGCATGGACAAAAGCGCCCTTGAAATGCTCATGCGGCATGAATGGCCGGGGAATGTCCGCGAATTGATCAATGTGATTGAATATGCCTTCGTACTCTGTTCTAAAGGAGATATCAGACTCGAACACCTTCCTCGATCACTCAAGGAGACGTCTCCCATACCGTCGGAAAAGAAAAGAAATGAAGGCATCCCCAGGAAAAAGGGCTACGACAGGAACCAGATCATGGATGCCTTGCATACAGCAGGGGGCAATAAATCGGAGGCAGCCCGTATTCTTGGAATCAGCAGGGTGACATTGTGGAAAAGGCTCAATGTGTTGGATATCCAGGTGGACAGGGAAATCCGAGGATAACACGGCATCCTTCATCCACCGGTTTACGCCTTTGGCGCATATCGGATTTGAATTATGGCTTGGTTTGCTTTCCAGGTGTCAGGTGTCAGGAATGAAATCAAATGGATGGTGCGGTATCCATACCAATCTCAAAGGTGTATAGTGGTTTGTAGAGCATAGCCGCAATAGCGAACACTGAACGCCGACACCTGAAACCTGACACCTGAACACTGAAAACTGGTTTCACGAATCGGAAAAAGTGTAAACTACTTTCTGGCTTTAATGAAGGATGCCGATAACGCTATTCAAAAAATGCCCGATTGTATCTGATTTTTGCCTTGTCAAACTCTTCATAAAGGATGGCTGCTCTCCTGTTGGCAAGATCCCTGGCTTTCCGAATCTCCATTTCGTTGTCATCCAGAGCGCAGCAGGAAAGGCATTTCTGGCAGATATGCTTCTCCCCTAAATGGGTAACGGCAAAATTGGCTGAAAAAAACAACCGTTTTTCCTTGTAATTTTCAAAATTCTCTACGGCCGCAAAATTTTCCAGATCGATATGGATGAAGATATCGTTTCCTTCCTTTGCCAAATGGATGTAGTCATCCAGGATCAATGTTGAAACAAACTGGTCCCTTTTTTCCTCGAATTTCGAGAGCATCCCTTCCAACGTGAAAAGCTTTCTGTCCGGATTGATCCCGGCCTTTTCCAGGGCCACAAAATCCCTCTGAAGATAACGGTTGGCAATCATCACAGCCTGGGATACGTGGGGACAGAGGTTATGGGTGCATCCCCGCGAGTAGCACTTCTTAAAGTTGTAGGCCTGTCCATCAATCGCGCCCGTAAAGCGGCAAAAAAACAGGAATGCCTGAAATGGGTGTTCCTCGTGATCAAGTTCCACCTCGTTAATTTCAAATGCATTATCCACAGTGACCTCATGACCCGCTTTTTTCAGCGAAACAAGGTCCATAATGCTCATGGGGGGATTGTGACTGATACGCTCTTCCATTTTGATGCCTCCGTCATCTTTGTTATTTTCTAATCTGCTCTGGATTTCCTCTATACCCTTTCCTGAAATGATCCGCAGGCTGAATCGCGATACAAGACGGTATCCCATCGGGTTCAGGGGTTGTCTGAGTACACAGCAATAAAGGTGCCACAAAACATTTCTGACAAGAACAGGCCCATGAGGAGATTGTAACTTGCTGAAATTATGTGTTTACATTTTATTATTTTGAAAACCTTTTGAAACAAAAGGCTGGAACACGGTCGATATATGCGTTTTTGGGATAGGTCGAGATTTAACAGATGTTAAGCTTTTGTCATTAAAAACGTAAATTTTTCTAACGTTTTTAATGACAAAAGCTTACCTATTGCCGGGCTCCGCAACCCGGCATTCGAAATTTCTTATGACAAAGGGCGCCTCTCAAATAAGCGTCGATCACCTGGTCAACACGTCCCGCTACAAAGGAAATGATTCGGATATTGCGCGCCTCGATGAGATTGGCGAAGAAATCGGATACCCCGCCGCAAATCAAGGTGTTGACACCCAGCTTTTCCAGCGTTGCAGCCCTGGAAAAAGGAGAGAGGCCATCAAAGGGCACCAAGTGTTTTTCGGTAACCACACGGTTATGAACATCCGCAATGAGCAATGTTCGCGTGGCATCGAAAAGAGGTGAAATGCGATTTTCCCAAGCGGTCACAGCCACCTTCATCTGTCTTGCTCCTCCGATGGGATAAATTAAGCAAGTCTCATGCCATGATGTAAACGGATTTTTTCCATATGGGGGGAAGAGCCATATTGTCATGTGGTTATTTGAAACAGGGGGGTAGGATTAGACCATGGGGAGGGGTAATAGGGTAGCATTCTTGCGATCATGAAGAGGCGCACAGTCGCAGAAACGCGACTTAATTATGCTTTCTTGCTCCTGCTTCGGCCGTCCATTTTGGGAAGCCGGATGTCCAAGGCTTTGATCTTTCGAAACAGGGTGCTCTTGTGCATACCAAGTTCGGTTGCAGCCGCCAGTCGGTTAAAATGATTCCGTTTCAAGGCGTCCTGTATCACCTGGGATTCCGTCAATTTAGAACCTGGCCCGGTACATTGTCCGAGCTTCCTTTTCCCAGGAGAGGATGACTTA
>JACNIU010000026.1 GCA_014382905.1 Desulfobacterales bacterium | reverse complement strand
GGTGGTGAGAGGAGGCTTTGCCCATCGCCGGAAAACCCTGCTAAATTCGTTCAAAGGCTCATTTTCTCCTTGGACCAGAGAGATCCTCGTAAATACAATGAGAGACTGTGACATTGATCCCAAAAGACGCGCCGAAACCCTTACCATGGATGAGTTTCTGTGCCTTGCCTCAGCCCTAAGAATTGACAAAGGGTCTGGTAATTGATATCTGAGCATGATTTGTTTCCATATACGCCGTGTCGTTATCTTGTATCCGGGTCCTGTGTGCCTTTCTTTGAGGAGCCGGGGTTGAAGCAGTGGCACAACCATCTTATGGAAATTTATCCAAGGTCGTTGCCATGGAAATCATAGAATCCCCTGAACAAATGCGGGATAGGTCGGAAACCTTGAGATTAGCCCGCCACACCATTTCTTTGGTCCCGACCATGGGCTATTTACACGAAGGTCATCTGGAGTTGATGAGGGTAGGAAAAAAGCATTCCGATAAGCTGATTATAAGCATATTTGTCAACCCCTCCCAGTTTGGTCCCAACGAAGACCTCGACCAGTACCCGAGAGACACAGCAGGCGATCTGGAAAAGGCTCGAGAGGTAGGGGTCGACGTTGTCTTTTTACCTTCCGCCCAGGAGATGTATCCTGAAGGTTTTCAAACAAACGTACAGGTGAAAGGAATCACCGAACAACTGTGCGGTATTTCCAGACCCGGTCACTTTGAAGGTGTTACCACGGTTGTTGCCAAATTGTTCAATATCACAAAACCTCACATGGCAGTTTTCGGACAGAAGGATTTCCAGCAATTGACGGTTATCAGCCAAATGGTCATGGACCTCAACATGGATATCCAAATCGTTGGGGTTCCCACTGTCAGAGATCCGGATGGGCTGGCCACGAGTTCTCGTAATAAGTTTCTGAATCAGGAGGAGCGGATATCCGCGCTCTCACTCAAGAAATCACTTGATCTGGCCGTGGAGATGTTCAGGGGGGGCGAAAGGGATGCCGGGGTTATTCAGAAGGCAATTGAGTCATTGATACTGAGTCACCCGCATACTGAGATTGGTTATGTGACCCTTTGTAATCCCGTGACACTGAAAGATATTGAAACCATTACGGACGAAGCCCTCCTGGCCCTGGCAGTCCGGGTCGGAACAACAAGGCTGATAGATAACTGCGTCCTACGTAGTGACTCAGATAAAATCATCTCGAAGAGCTGAATTTTTTTCAAAATGAAAGGAGAACTTTATGAAATCGTCAAATTTCCTCTTTACCTCCGAATCGGTTACCGAGGGACACCCTGACAAGGTAGCTGACCAGATATCTGACAACATTCTGGATCATATGCTTGAACAAGACCCGAAGTCCCGCGTAGCTTGTGAAACCATGGTAACCACTGGCATGGCCATCATAGCTGGAGAGATTACCACCAAGGCCTATGTGGACATGCCGGAGGTCGTAAGGGAAACCATCAAAGACATCGGTTACCACAATTCATCTATGGGTTTTGACTGGGAGACTTGTGCCGTCATCTCCACCATAGACAAGCAATCCGCAGATATTTCCGTTGGTGTAAATGAAGGCACCGGCCTTTTCAAGGAGCAGGGTGCCGGCGATCAGGGCCTCATGTTTGGATATGCGTGTAAAGATACACCAACGTTGATGCCCATGCCCGTGTACCTTGCCCATGGCCTTACAAAAAGATTGGCCCACGTCCGGAAATCGGGCCAATCCCCGTGGCTGAGGCCCGACGGTAAGTCCCAGGTAACTGTGGAATATGTGGATGGAAAGCCATCCAGGATTCACACGGTGGTTATTGCCGCGCAGCACGACGCGGAAGTGGATTATGATACACTTCGGGAATCAATCATTGAGAAAGTGATCACAGAGGTGATCCCAAAAGAGATGTTGGACAAGGATACACAGTATTTTATCAACACCACGGGCCGCTTTGTAACAGGGGGACCGTTAGGGGATTGCGGCCTCACCGGCCGGAAGATCATTATGGACACGTACGGGGGCTTCGGCTATCACGGAGGCGGGGCATTTTCCGGGAAAGATCCTTCCAAGGTCGACAGGAGCGCCTCCTACATGTGCCGCTATATTGTCAAGAATATTGTGGCTTCGGGGCTCGCTGAAAAATGTGAAATACAGGTCGCCTACACCATTGGCCGGGCTGAACCCGTCTCTGTTCTGGTGGGGGCTTACGGGACCGGTGTTGTTCCCAGCATGGAATTGACGGAAATCGTAAAGAATCACTTTGATCTCCGGCCAGCCGCAATCATCGAAAGGCTGGACCTCTTGAGACCTATTTACAGAAAAACCTGCAATTATGGGCACTTTGGTCGAGAACTCCCTGAATTCGCCTGGGAAAAGACCGATATGATAGAAACGCTCAAGAGCGCAATAAAATAGACGACGCGGCCGGGGACAAAGGCAATGGCGGATTTGTTTGGACATGAAAGGATCAAGCAATGGATTATGACATAAAGGACATCAATCTGGCAGGAAAAGGCCGCTTGAGAATAGAGTGGGCGGGCATGAGCATGCCCGTGCTCAGAGGTATCCAAGAGCGTTTCGAAAAGGAAAAACCGCTCAATGGCGTCAGGGTATCGGCCTGCCTGCATGTCACCACCGAAACAGCGGGCCTGGTCAAAACCCTCAAGGCGGGCGGCGCAGAGGTGGTCGTCTGCGCATCCAACCCACTGTCCACCCAAGACGATGTGGCCGCTTCGCTGGTGGCGGATGATGAGGTTCCTGTCTTCGCCATTAAGGGGGAAGACCATCAGACCTATTACGCCCATATACTCTCCGCGCTCAAACATAGGCCTCATCTAACCATGGACGACGGCGCAGATCTGGTGGGTGCTCTCCATTTTATCGCCCTCCAGAAATGA
>JACNIU010000027.1 GCA_014382905.1 Desulfobacterales bacterium | reverse complement strand
CCAGATTCACGGCATTCAGGCGATCCGGCCGATCGAGCGTAATCAGCCCAATCCCGGCCTCCGGTTCTTCAAATCTTAGGGTATCAAATTTCATCCAAATTCCTCCACTGCCGCCGAGCCATGAAAAATCCGCTGCCCGGGCTCAACTACCCCGCAATGAATTGTGCCACCCGTTCGCGATGATAGACAGGATCCCCCAGGGCCACCTCATTGGCCTTGGCCCGTTTCAGATATAAGTGAATGTCGTGCTCCCAAGAAAAGCCTGTACCGCCCAGTACCTGGACGGCACTCGTTGAGGCGTTCCTGTAAACCGTCGAACAATAGGCCTTGGCCACCGATGCTGCTAACACGGCCTCCTCGGGATTCCCATGATCCTGGGCCCACGCGGCCCAATACAGGATGGAACGGGCACTCTCCACCTCCACGTACATCTGAGCGCACCTGTGTTTAACCGCCTGAAAAGCGCCGATGGGTTGGTCAAACTGGACGCGTACCTTGGCGTATTCCGTGGCTATTTCCATCGCCCGCTGGGCACCCCCCAAACATTCAGCGCAAAGCCCCACCTGGCCCCGTTGCAAGACCCGGCATAAAGGCTCCCACCCTTTGCCGGCTTCTCCCAGAATTTCCTCTGCGCCGATTCTTACCTCTTTGAATTCCACTGCACAGAGTTTACGGGTTCCGTCCATGGAGGGCAAGAGCGACACAGACACCCCTTCTGCCTTTGGATCCACCAAGAAAAGCGTAATTCCCTCCCCGGCCGAAACATTTTCCGATTCAGTTCGGGCCGCGCAAACAATAAAATCCGCCACATGGGCATCCGGTACATAGAGTTTTGTTCCGTTCAGTACAAACCCATCCCCGTCCGGCCGGGCATCCATTTCGATATGGCCAAGGTCTCCCCCTCCCTCCGCTTCGTGGAGGGCCAGGGTGCCCTTGATCTTGCCTTCGGCAATCCCGGGGAGATAGGCCTCTTTCTGAGATCCACTCCCTGCCTCCATAATGGCTTCAGCCGCCAACAGCACGGTAGAAAAGAAGGGACCTGGGACAACCGCCCGCCCCATCTCCTCAAGGATCACGGCCAGATCCATCAGATCCATATCCAGCCCGCCGTGTGCTTCCGGGATTCGCATGGCCGTCCAGCCCATCTCGACCATCTTCCCCCAGATCTCGTCCGTAAACCCGCGCTCGTCTTCGAACATGGCCCGGACATATTCCGTTGGAGATTCATTTTCACAAAACCTGCGCGCCTGCCTGGCGATTTCGATCTGATCTTCGTTCAACTTAATATCCATTTAGGCACCTCCTCTACTGTTGTCTTGCAACCCGGGTGATATCCTTTGGGAGGCCCAGGACACGTTCTCCGATAATATTTCTCTGAATCTCCGAGGTTCCCGCCTCTATCGTGTTACCTTTGGATCTCAAAAAACTGTATTGCCAGAATCCATCCTGAACAGACCAGGGAGACCCTCCCATGATCTGACTGTTGGGGCCCTGCATCCCTATGGCCGCCTCGGTTATCCTCTGGTTGGGCTCGCTCCACAAAAGCTGCCCAATTGATCCTTCCGGCCCTGGAATACCGCCACTGATTTGATGGCTGAGGTTTCGTAACCCGTGGTATTTCAACACCATGACTTCAATGTAGGCCTGGGCAAGCTGTTGCCGGAAAATGGGGTCTTCACTCACCGGCTTACCAGCACGCTTGCTTTGTTTGGCCATCTCTATCATTCTCTCGATGTTTTTCTGATAAACCGCGGCCATTGTCACATCGCCAATGACTCTTTCAAACATCAGCGTGGTAATGGCGATTCTCCAGCCGTCGCCCTCATTTCCCACCCGCATCTCCACGGGCACACGAACGTCTTCCATGTAGAGTTCATTGAAATCCTGTTCTCCCGTGATCTGGATGATGGGCCTCACCTCGACGCCGGGCAGTTTCATGTCCAGAAGGAGATAACTCAACCCCTTGTGTTTTTTCGCATCGGGATCCGTGCGGACGAGGAGAATGCAGTAGTCCGCCATATGGGCAAAGCTGGTCCAGGTCTTCTGTCCGTTGACAATATAGTGACCATTGTCCTTAACAGCCCGGGTGGAGACATTTGCCACATCAGAGCCCGCATTGGGTTCACTGAACCCCTGGCACCATATGTGTGTCCCGTCCAGCATCTTGGGTAGAAATACCTTTTTTTGTTCCTCGTTCCCACAATATTGGATAGTGGGAGCAGCCATGCCAAAGGTAATCACCCCCGGCATCCTCAATTCGACGCACGTAGTGGCAACGGTCTGAAGGACGATGACCTCCTCCATCAAGGTTCTTCCCTGCCCGCCGTATTCCATGGGATAATGAAGACCGGCATATGCGGCCTCGTAAAGCCTTCCCTGAAAGTCCTTGTGGGCGCGGGCCCATTCCTCGGTTGAATCAAGATTCCGGTACCGGGTGGGGTCCCAGTCATCGGGGAGATCTTTCTTCAGCCACGACAAAAACTCCTCTTTGAAGGCCCCTTGCTCGGGAGTAAATTCAAAGTCCATTTCATGTTTCTCCTTTTGTAAGGGTTCACAGGTTCAGGGTTCAACTCTCTTTGGTTAGTCTTTTCCTATAATTGAAATGGCGCCCACATTCATCCACGGCGTCCCACCAAGGTTGTGTGTCAACCCTACCCGGGCGTTCTTCACCTTTCTCTCCTCGGGGACCCTATCCAGGATCTGCTCATACATGGCATAGATCATCCGCAACCCCGACGCACCGATTGGGTGACCATAACACTTGAGCCCTCCATCCACCTGGCAGGGGACCTGTCCGTCCAGATCATAGAACCCGTCCATAATATCGTCATAGCTCCCCCCTTTTGGCGAGATATGGAGGTCTTCCATGGTAACCATTTCCGTAATGGA
>JACNIU010000165.1 GCA_014382905.1 Desulfobacterales bacterium | reverse complement strand
GAAAATTGCATTCATCCTTGACTAACAAAACAGATTCTGAGAAATAACAAAATACCAGCGTCGCTTCGCTCCGACTAACTGGCCGATTTGTATCGGAACAGGTGGCCGGAATGGTTCGGAACAGGTGGCCGGAATAGTTCGGAACAGGTGGCCGAATTCATCGGAATAGGCAGTTTTTAGGTTTTAGGGTCCTTACCTCCTTTTCTTGAACCGTTTAAGGGCTAAGCGGAATTTTTTCTCCGTCTATATCAATCGTCGTCTTGGAATATGTGAGCTTTTTTATGATCTTTCCATCTTGAAAATGGAGGACATCTATACCCCGTCGTTTTTCAGGCTTTCCCTCATATCCTTTTTCGAAAGAGGGCCATTCAAGGAGCCATCGGTAAAGGACTTTTTGCCTTTTTTCATCGATAAACGTCTCTTCTTCTATAAATCGAAACCCCCCGTGATTTGCAAACCATGGGGCCCACGCCTTCCTGAGGGCCTCCTTCCCCTCGGCCCTTCCACCCGTCCAGTTTTCAAATACGATTTCATCATGAAACAGTCGCATAACTCCGTCGAGATCATGCCTGTCCCAGGCAAGATTCCACTCCTTTAACGCATCCTCAATTTCTACTCTCGAAAGTGACATGGTTCACTCCTCTGATTTAAGTGCCTAAAGTGCCTAAAGTTTAAAGTGCCTAAAGTTAAGAGACTTCGTGACTGTCTTCATTCCTCTTAGCCCAATATTCCAGCTTTCCAACATTCCACTATTTCAATTGGGGCGAAGCCCCTAAGTTCGGTAGTGGTTTAGGCCGATTCATCAATCTTGCTTGAAACGTGATTAGTGCCCTCAAGATCCTTTTCTTTTTTCCGAAAGATATGCTATCTCATTGTAATTGTGATGATCTCATGAAAAGTTATCGGCGGGCATGGATAAAATTTATCAAAAGGTGTTTGGGTTGTCAAATCAATACGTTCATGCATATCCCGATAAATACCGTATAGGAGGAAAGCAGGGATGGGTGAATGGGTTTACTCCAACATAGAAAAGGAGATGGCGGTCTACGGTTACGACTCCGTGGTGAAGAGCCATTGCCGTATGTGTCATGGCGGTTGCGGTGTCCTGGTCTACACCAAAGACGGCAGGGTGGCCAAGATCGCCGGAGACCCTGCTTGCCCCATCAATCACGGCACCCTCTGCAGCAAGGGGATTGCGTCGGCGCAACTGGCCTATCATCCGGACCGGTTGACCTATCCGGTCAGGAGAATCGGTCCAAAGGGGAGCGGAAAATGGGAGCGGATCTCCTGGGACGAGGCCTTAGATACCATTGCTGAACGGATATTGCGGTACAAGGAAGGTTTTGGGGCCGAATCGATTGTCATGGGATATGGCACCGGAAGGGAAAATGAGGCGGTGATTTACAGATTTGCCAACCTTTTGGGCTCTCCCAATGTCCTCACGGCGGGTCATTTCTGTTATGGCCCGCGTATCGCAACCAGTATCATTACCTGTGGAACAAACCCGATCGTCGATTATGAGAATCACCCCGGATGCATCATGGTCTGGGGAAACAATCTCGTGATCAGCAATCCGGACTGCTACAAGGGCGAACCCTTTTCGGTCAGTTTAAATAAAGGGGCAAAACTGATTGCAGTTGACCCCAGGCTCACTCGAATTGCGGCCCGCGCGGACGTCTGGCTGCAACTACGGCCGGGGACCGATACGGCCCTGGCCCTGGGGATGCTTAACGTGATCGTGAATGAAGGGCTTTTTGACAGGGATTTTGTTGAAAACCACGTCCATGGGTGGGAGCCCTTTGTCAAGAGGGTCAATGAATATCCGCTTGATAGGGTAGAACAAATAACATGGGTCCCTGAGAATAAGATCAGAGAGGCGGCGAGACTGTTTGCAACCACAAAGCCCGCGGCCATTCAATGGGGTGTGGCCATTGAGCAACAGATCAACTGTGCAGACAACAACCGCGCCCTCATGGCCCTCATGGGAATCACCGGCAACATTGATGTCCCTGGGGGACAGGTCCTGTTTCAGTCACCCAAGATCAGGAATGTGGGGTATTTCGGGGCACACAGAATGCTCCCTGATATCCAGAGTGAAAAGCGTCTGGGAGGAGACCGGTTCCGTCTGGGGGGAAACTTCGCCATCATCAACCCGAAATGTGTCTGGGATGCGATTTTAGAGGAAAAACCCTACCCGGTGAAAATGCTCTTTTTCATCAGCTCAAATCCTGTCATGACCCGGGCAAACGCGAGAGAGGTTTACAGGGCACTTGAACAGGTGGAATTCATGGCTGTTTCCGATTTTTTTATGACACCCACCGCTGAGCTCGCCGATATCGTCTTGCCTGCCGCCACATGGCTTGAGATGGATTACATCGGGGATTTCTGGAAACGGCACGGCTATATCCTTCCCCGGCGAAAAGTCATACAGGTGGGCGAATGCCGGTCCGATCATGAAATGCTCAATGACCTGGCACATCGTGTAGGCCAGGGCGAACACTGGTGGGACAATTTTGAGCAGGCCCTCAACTGGATCCTGGAACCGATGGGGATTACATGGAAGGATTTTAAAAAAATGGACTATATAAGGGGAGATGTGAGGTATCAGAAATACAAGACACATGGTTTTTCAACCCCGACGAGGAAGTTTGAACTCTATTCAACGCTGCTCGAAAAGTGGGGTTACGACCCTCTCCCCCAGTACCGGGAACCCCCGGAAAGTCCTTACAGCACCGCCGAGCTTTACAAAACCTATCCCTATATTCTGATTACAGGGGCGAGGTCCCCGGGCTTTTTCCATACGGAAAACCGTCAGATACCCTGGCTGAGGGAACTCGATCGGGATCCTGTGGTAGAAATCCATCCTGAAACCGCCAAGATTGAAGGGATCGGCCAGGGGGACTGGGTCGTCATCGAGTCTCCCCGTGGAAAAGTGAGGCAGCGGGCAAAACTTTCTGCCGGAATTGACCCGAGGGTTGTATCGGCACAGCACGCCTGGTGGTTTCCTGAAAAAGAGGGGCCAGGTCATGGCTGGGATGAATCCAACATTAACATTTTGACGGACAATTCCTATGAATCGTGTGATCCGGCAATGGGCGCCACCCACGTGCGGACACTTCTGTGCAGGATATACCCGGAAAAGAAAAATGGGGGCAATCTATGAAACCGTATGCCTTAATCATCGATCATAAAGCCTGCTGGGGGTGTAAGACCTGTGAGGTCGCCTGCAAACAGGAAAACGGCGCATCGGACGGCATCAGGCTCATTTTTGTGCTGGAAGAGGGGCCCCAGTTGATTGATGGGAAGATAGATTTTGCGTTCAGGGTGAACGTCTGCACACACTGTGACGTCCCCCCCTGTTTGGATGCCTGCCCTGAAGGCGCTATCACCAAAAGACCAGATGGCATCGTGGTCATGGACGATGAAAAGTGCTCGGGTTGCGAATCATGCATAGAAGCGTGTTCTTACCATGCTATCGCTTTTGACGCGGTTAAAGGCGTTGCCCAGAAGTGCAACCTCTGTCATCACCGGGTGGATCAGGGGCTTATCCCTGCCTGTGCCGACAACGTGTGCCTCGCCCACTGCATCTATTTCGGAGACCCGTCAGAGATTCCTTAGGGCTCAGAATGTGCCAGGGCCTTTTTAACTTTGCGAATTTAGGCTTCCTTTTTGCGCCAAATCGTACTATACAGTCTATATCATAAAAAAATCTCAAGGAAAAAACGAGACGAGATGAAAGATCAACTTTTGTGCCCCAACTGTGGGAAGGTGATAGAGAAATACCGGAACCCCTTCCCGACAGTTGATATCATTATAGAGACGGGTATTGGGCTTTCCGCAGGAGATGACTCACCTTTAGGCCCTGCTGCAGATCCTGTAACAGAGGGAAATTCCCACGGCGGGAGGATCATACCGCTAAGAGAGTTCGGTGAACAGAAAGAGAAGACCGGCATCGTTCTGATAAAGAGAAAAAATCCGCCCTCCGGATGGGCGCTTCCGGGTGGCTTTGTGGATTATGGTGAAAGCCTTGAGTCTGCGGCCAGGAGAGAGGCAGAAGAAGAAACCTCTCTAAAGGTGGAACTTTTATATCAGCTGGGGGCCTATTCTGATCCTTCAAGGGATCCGAGGCATCATACCATTTCTGTCGTCTTCGTTGGCAAGGCAACAGGAAAACCAAGGGCCGCTGACGACGCCGCAGATATTGGCATTTTTGACCGTACCTCCCTTCCTGACCCTCTTGCCTTTGATCATAGACAAATACTCAGCGATTATTTCAAGAGATGCTACCCAGAAAGCTAAGGTCCGTCCTTTTTCTAATATTCCTCCTTTTCCTCTTTTTCACGGGATCTGTCCTCCTACTTAACTCGCTGATACAGAGGCCATCGGTTCAGCATTACTTGCTGGAGCAACTGTCAAATGCCGTTGGCTATGAAATCCATGCCAACCAGATAGAGTTGATTTTCTGGCAAGGTATAGGGGTTAGTGCCCGGAATTTTGAGGTCAGATCACCTCAGGGGCCTGAGAAATTTACGGCATCGAGGATCAGCGTCAACCTTAGTCTCCGGGCATTGATAAGGGGAGATATTGTTCCTACCGGCCTTACCCTTGTCCAACCGGAGATTGAATTGGCCCTGGAAAAAGGCTGGTGGCTTTCAAAGTCTGACGGCGGCTCATTTCTTGAAGAAACGCCCCTGAAGGCCCTGGCGGGATTTCCTTCCGTCACTCTTGAAAAGGCGCTCGTTCATGTAAAGGGAATGCCGTTGAAGGTGAAGGATCTTTTTCTTCATCTATCCCGGCGGCGCAAAGCGCCGGTCAAGCATGACATTACACTCAAGGGGAAGATTGTTTACATGCGGGAAGAGGTCCCGTTCTCTGTCAGGGGAAGCATTGTTAGAGATGAAAGGCGGGGAACATCGGCCGAGATGAGATTATGGGCCGACAAGATTCCAATTTCGTGTATCAGTTGGCCCGACGCAGTGCCCGTGCAAAAAGGGGTGGCCGGGATAGAGATGAATGCCAATCGGAGCTTTGATGGGAACTTGTCGGCAAAGGGAACTATCACGGCCAAGAATCTTGAGTTTATGATTATTGATGACGGCGACAAGAAGTCGTTCTCCTTTGCTAACCTCTCTCTTCCTTTTAATGCATCATACGCCGGATCCATGTTAGAGATCCCGTTTTTCCAGATGAAAGGTGCTGGATTTACACTCGATGTCAGTTCAACACTCGATTTAAAGGACAGGTCAAATCCCCATCTAAATCTTAACGTCAAGAGCCCGGCAATGCCGCTCGAAACCTTCAGGAGGATTTTCCCCTCCTCGCTCCTCCCACAATGGGTCGATACCCGTCTTTTTCCGATATTTTCCGGAGGTGATGTCCGGGTTGACCTCTTTTCACTCAATGGGAAACTCAACCAGATCAAAGACCTTGATATTCAAAAAAATGCCGGGGCACTGTTATTGCGACTCACTTGCAGCGGGCTTACGGCATTTAAGGATGGCGGTGGCGTGCCAGTGGAAGAGGTCTCAGGAAACCTAAAAATTGAAAAAGGGGGTATCCATGTCTCCGGTGCCAGGGGGCGTTTCAGGGACTCACGGATAGATGACGGCACACTCTATCTCAGCAGCCTTTATGTTGATGATCCAGCAATTCGTGTTACAGTGGACGGATCATTCGATCTTGAGGATCTGTTCCAGCAGAAGGATTTACCCTTGATTCCTGATGAGGTACGCCAGCAGCTTCAAGAAATTGAGTCACCTACCGGAAAGATGGATGCTAACATCCAGGTGGGATATGAGGGGAACTGGGAGTATCCCAAGATCCTCAAAGGAAAGTTCAAATTCAAGAATTGCGCAATAACGGGCAGGAATCTGCTTTTTCCCGTGTTCGTGGAAGATGGTGATCTCATAATTGAGGAGGAAAAGAACAAAAAGTTTGTCGCCACAGGCCAATGGGGCAAGTCCAAGATATACGCCTCCGGCGAGATCGGGGAATCCTGGAAAACAGGAAGCGCCCACATAGCTGCGCAGGCGGACATGGATGAACTGATAGGGCATTTATATCCTGATCTTCAGTCATTCATTTGGTTCAGAAATCAGGTCCCGTGTCGCCTTTCCCTTACCAAGAAAAAAAGGAATTGGGACTTTATTGGAGAGATGGACCTGAAGAACGCCTCTCTTGAGACAGCATCTATGACAGTGGACCCTTTCGGGGATAAGGGGGAAATCATTTTCAACGGGAGAGTCCAGCCCGGGAAGGAATTCTCCCTAACAAATTTAAAATGCAATTTAGGTGAATCATCCTTTAGATTAGCCGGCACCTACGATTTACGAAACAGAGATCTCTTTGATTTCAGGGTGTCAAGCAAAAAGGTCCTGTTAGAGGATTTAGGTGTCCGCTTTAGGAAAGGGAATCTCAGAGGAAGCGGGGCTCTCGAGTTTGATGCTACTGTTAAGGGTTCCCGGTCAAAGCCTATGATGACAGGAGTGACAGGAGAGGCAAGGGCCCGAAATCTTTTTTTTGCCGCAAGGGCCTTTCCTCATCCGGTTGAAAACTGCAATTTTGGGTTAAAATTCACGGGGAGAGACCTCTCTATAGATTTCCTTGACCTGAAATTGGGGAAGAGCCCTTTCCACGTCAAGGGCCTGCTTCAGGGATGGGATGGAATAAGAGGGACACTCACTATCAAATCAGATGACCTGGACCTCTCCGATCTGATCCCCCCTAAGATTTTCGCCGGTTTCAAGGGAGAGACCCCTGATCCTCCAGGTTTTGCCGGCTCTAAAGGGGATCAAACCCCGACCCGACGGGGGGAAGGCGCAAAGCGATTTGTGGAGAAGTCAGATATACAGTTGAACATCTCTGCCCCTAACGGTCAATGGGAAGGGTTCAGGTATGGCCCGCTTCGGGTGGAATGCGCCCTGCGATCAGGCGATCTTTACATCAGTAGATCCAGTGTGAAATCCGAACATGGGGAATTGCGGCTAATAGGACACGTGAAGAGAGGGAAAAAGCCTGAAATGCTCTTTTCCAGTTACGTAAATGTAATTAAGCAGCCTTTGAACGAACTTCCTCGGTCCCTTGAACGTATAAAGTCGCGTGCTGAGGGCATGCTGACGATGGAGGCATTGGTTTACGCCAAAGGGAGCAACAAGGACGGCTTGATTTCAAGCCTCACCGGTAGCGTAAATGTTCTGATAGAGCAAGGAGTTCTGAAAAAATCTCACGTCTTTATAAAGATAATGAATTTCTTGAGTCTACAGCGGATTTTTGAGGAAAGGCCATCCGGTCTTTCAAAGGAAGGGCTCTATTTTGAGAGCATTGGAGGGCATATTGACATAAATGAAGGGCTCGTAACGGGAGAGAATATCACCATGCAGAGCCCGGTATTCAACGCGGTAGCAATGGGAGAGGCAAATCTTTTCACCGAGAGGGTAAACGCAGAATTGGGGATACAACCCTTGGTAACCATCGATTCACTGGTCAGTAAAATTCCGATCGCGGGGTACTTGTTAACCGGAGATAAAAAGGCGCTTTACGTAGACTACTTTAAGGTTGAGGGGCCGTTATCCGATCCTGATGTTCGATACATACCGCTAAAAAGTATCGGAAATGGTACGGTCGGTTTTTTCAAGCGCCTGTTTCTTTCCCCACACCGGCTATTTAAAAGCATCTCGGATGCCGCGCGCGATTTTGAGGGAAAAGGCCTTCCTTTGCCAGATGAATACCTCAAACCTGAAAACGATTTTGGGGCCTAAGGGCTCACTCAAAAATAACTTCACATTTTCCCATCTCAGCTTCGGGCCATCTTCGGTCGCCGCTCAATCGTGAACTCCTCGAAATAGTTCACTATTCCTGTGGCTTCACTCAATCGCGCCAACCAAATCTGACCCAAATCTGAGCGTCAATTCTGTGAAGTTATTTTTGAGCGAGCCCTAAGACCCATTTTTACCCTCTGACCCCTCTATTTCGCCTTCCAAGAGATCACGAATGCCTGGCTTAAGATAAATCTGACTCAAGTCAAGACGGCTGAGGGCCTTGATCAATGTGTTGACTTTATCCGCTATAGTCGCCTTTTCGTTGACAATGATGACCTGCTTATCCTTTATGCGGCACATTCCCCCTGAGGAAAAGAGGACCTCACCCTCCATGGACTCGTAACGGACCTCGATCCCCAGGGTATGGGCCAGTGCCTCAAGATGACCTAAGATAGTTCTGTCATCCAATCCAGATCCTCTAACCCAGCCGCTTCATATCCTCTACCAGTTTTCGAACAGCGTCGGCAGAATGGTTGAGGGCCTCTTTTTCAGAATCGGTGAGTTCGATTTCAATGATCTCTTCCACACCGTTTTCACCCAATTTGACCGGAACTCCAATAAAAAGATCATGGATGCCGTACTCTCCATTTAAACAGACAGCGCACGGGAGGATCTTTTTCTTGTCCTTGAGGATCGCTTCGGCCATCTCAACGGCTGCAGATGCGGGTGCATAGTATGCGCTCCCGGTTTTGAGAAGACCCACAATCTCCGCACCACCCGTTCTTGTCCTTTCCACAAGCGCGTCTATCCGCTCCTGAGACATCAGCTCGGTTATGGGAATACCGGCGACTGTGGAGTACCGGGGAAGGGGAACCATCGTATCGCCATGCCCACCCAATACAAAGGCGTGGGTGTTTTCCACCGACACATCTAATTCCATTGCAATAAACGCACGGAAACGGGCCGAATCCAGGACACCGGCCATCCCGATGACCTTGTTCTTGGGGAATCCGCTGGCCTCATACGCCACATGGCACATGGCATCCAAAGGATTGCTCACAATAATCAGCGTCGCATTCGGGGCCACTGCTGCCACTTCCTTTGTCACAGAACGCATGATTCCCATATTGGTGGAAAGAAGGTCATCCCGGCTCATACCCGGTTTCCTGGGAATCCCTGCCGTGATGATAATGATATCCGAGTCTTTGGCCTGAGCGTAGTCTCCAGTAGCTCCTATAATCTTCGCATCATGTTTCTCGATGGGAGCGGCCTCGGTTAAATCAAGGGCCTTTCCTGCCGGTACCCCCTCAAGTATGTCGATCAGTGCTACATCGGCCAACTCCTTTTCAGCGAGGCGCATGGCAGCGGTAGCTCCCACATTCCCTGCTCCTATGACGGTTACTTTTTTTCTCATCTTGACGCTCCTTTTCTTGGGTGTTTATATGCTCCTGACGTTTTTTCCTGGCTTCCGACTGGTTTTGATTATAGAAGAGATATTTCAGGGGGTCAAGAAAATGGAGGTGTCAATTTCACAGATGGTCTCTGAAACGGTACGCAAAATAGAAGGTTTGATTTCTGACATCTCAGGATTGCAGAGCGCGTATGTAGAGCACATATGCTCCAAGTGTGAAGCCCCCTGCTGCACCCGGGTCCATTATCTTTTCAGCGAGAAGGATATTCTTTATTCGAGACTGTCGGGGCGAAAACATGGATGGAGGAGGGAGGCATTTACCAAGAAAGGCTGCTGGTTCCTGGGCCCGACCGGATGTTTCCTTGCTCCGCAATCAAGGCCGTTTATATGCCATAGCTACATCTGCCCTGACCTGAAGGCCGAGATAAGGAGGAACAGCCCCGACCTTCTGGCCGACCTGGAGGCAAAATTCAAACTTATCTCCATGTTACGGAGCCAGATGTGGGCCGAGTATCTGGACGTGTTCTAAGGGCTAAATCTCTTTCATGGGCGAAAACATGGCTATCCCAAGTCCCATAAATACGAAAAATCCTGAAGAGATGAAGAGCATGAGAGAGCCAAAGCGTGTTCTTAGGATTGTTCACCGATAATGTTGGGCCTGCTTCTCAAATAGCTCCGCATATTTTCCGCCGAGTTGGATCAATTGATCATGACTCCCCCTCTCAACAATCCTTCCCGCCTCAAACACAAAAATACGGTCTGCCATTCGCACGGTGGAAAACCGGTGGCTTATGAGGATGGCGGAACGACCCTTGAACAGTTGTCTGAACTTCCTGAAAACCTCATGTTCTGTCTTGACATCCAGCGACCCGGCTGGCTCATCAAGGGCAATAATCTGGGCCTCACGCAAGAAGGCCCTCGCTAAAGCCACCTTCTGCCATTCACCGATACTGAGTTCTTCTCCGTCTTCAAACCATTTTCCCAGGATGGTATCATAGCCTTTGGGTAAACGGGTAATCAGATCATCGGCAGCAGCCTCCCGGGCAGCGGCAGCTATCTGCTCTTGAGCAGCCGGGTGTTCCATATTCCCGATCCAGATATTTTCGCGTGCGGTTAGATGGTATTTCCCATAGTCCTGGAAAATAACGCTGATCTCTCGCCGAAGGGCTGCCTTGGCATATTGACGAAAATCAACACCATCGAGGGTAATGGTTCCTTCTGTGGGATCATATAGACGACACAGGAGTTTGACGAATGTGGTTTTCCCAGAGCCATTATCACCCACCAAGGCCACCACCTCTCCCGGGGCAATGGAAAGAGAAATGTCATCAAGGACCTTTCCCCTGCCCGACGGATATTTGAAGCACACACGGTCAAACACGATTCCCTGTCGCATGGGGTGAGGGACCGGATATGGATGGAGAGGTTCCCTCAGCTTTGGTTCAAGGTCAAGGAATTCATAGAGGTTGGAGAGAAAGAGGTTGTCCTCATAAAGAGTGGCCATACCGCCGAGCATATCCCTGAGATATCCCATACCCATTTGAAACGCCCGAAAGTACATGACCATATCACCCAAGGTAATAGCACCCGTGACGGTGCGGTACGCAATAAAACCGAAAGCGCCAAACAGAGCAATGATCGCGCCGGCCTGTGCCATGAAGTCGGCGACGGAGCGTTTGCGGGTGATTTCGATCTTTTCACGACGGAGCATTTTTCTCAGGGTACTGAATTGCTGAATAAATAAATCCCCTAAGGCGAACAGCCTGACCTCTTTGGCGTGGGCATCTCCGGTCAGAATCCAGTTAAGGTAATTCGCCTTTCTTTCAATCCCGGTTCTCTCCTTTTCCCAGAGATAGATCCTGCCGGAATATCTGATGCGAATGAGGATACCCGGGACAACAGCCATGAACAAGACTACGGCCACACACCAGTGGAATGACAGGAGCAATCCGGCCACAGCCACCAGGGAGATCCCGTTTTGCCCAAACTGGGTCAGGCCGTTTACAATGTGGGTGGGTCTAAAGGGACCTTCCTGCTGAGCACGGTGGAGAGTGTCGAGATAGTGGGGATTCTCATAATACTCGAGATCGACCTCAACGGATTTGGCATGGAGCACATCATACATATGATCCGTCACCGACACAGACTGGGCCTCCTTCACAAGACCAGCCATCAACTGCAAAAAGGCATTCAGCAGCGCCACACCCGCCGCAGCAATGATAAGGAGCCCTATATTCCAGAAAGCGGCTACCTTATCAGGGGCGGTCAGAGAAAAGGCTACCGCATCGATGATCAACTTCATCACATACAGGGCAAGGAGCGGCAGAGTCCCTTGCAGGACCAGCAGGACCAGGCTTGCCAGGGTCCAGTTTGGACTTGCTTGCCACACGAAGCCAATCGCCCGGTCAAGACGGATTGCCTGCCTTACTTTTTTTCCTAATGAATGATCCGTTTTCATAAACCTAAAGACACCTTTCTTTTTACCTAAAACAGCCTTAATCGGAAATGGGTAAAACAGTGGCAATCGGGAGGGAGAAAAACAGTAAGGTTCAATTTGTTAAGGTAAACTCGAAAGCCACTGATATGCAGGAGCGACCAGTATGTACTGGTCGCCATTCGGTATCATACGGTAACCTTCGCTTTCCCCGACAAGTTGAATCGCCGGTTTTTTCAAAACACCTTGGAACTTCTTAAGGGCTGAAGATGGCTCTGTGTCTGAAAGTTTAGCCTCAATTAAAACAAAAGGCATACCCTCGTTTGCTATGAGAAAATCCACCTCCTGCTGTTCCTTGTTCTTAATAAAGTGCAGGGAAAATGTACCATGACCCATGTCATTCCAAGCCGTAACCGCCCGATAAAGTTCTAAGGCCACCATATTTTCAAACCGGGCAGCAGGCTCCTTTATCCGGGGTGCGTCCCAGAGATACACCTTCCGCTCTTTTTGAATTGCCCGCGCAATTCTCAGGGTCCATGGGCCAATGCTGAAACAGAGGAAAAATCTTTCAAGAACCGACAACCAACTCCGAACAGAGTTATAAGAAACCTTCAAGTCGTGAGACAACGAAGGCACTGAGATAGGACTTCCCACCTTTGATGGCAACAAAAGATAGAGCGTTTCCATATCTACGACAGATTTCACGCCGGTCAGATCACGGATATCCTCACGTATTAACTGTTGGGAATAGATGTTCGACCATCGGCGGTAGGTCGGCATTCGGCCTGCCAGGTATGGCTCTGGAAATCCACTTAATTCAGCTAACCTCGACCATATTTCTTTAAGTTCATCGGCGTGCTCCATTCCTATTTGCAGCGGGTCTTTGAGGAAAAGGCCGATCTCTCTGTTCCTTTTCCCTAACTCGGAAATCGTAAAGGGCCATAAGTGAAAAAGGGAATAACGCCCGGCTAAGGAATCCCCTCCTTTCTGATAGAGATCAAGCCTTCCACTCCCTGAAACAAGAAACTGGTATTTGCCATGAAACTGGTCATAGACCCCTTTGAGGTAATTTTTCCAGTCCCTGTATTTGTGGATCTCGTCAAAAATAATCAGCGGAGTTGAGGAATCCTTGCGCGCTATTGCTTCGAAGAAAATGGGGTTCTGCATGAAGTTAGTTCTGTGTTCAGCGATATCCCAGTTGAAATAGAGATTATTCGTAAAGGAATCGGAAATGATCTGGGCAAGCGTGGTCTTTCCTGCCTGGCGTGGCCCCACAAGAAATATCATGTTCTTATCAATGGCAAGATCCTGCCAGATTTTGATATATGGGGTTCTCTTTTCCATGCCGACCATTATTCACAGCAATGAAAAATAGTCAAGACTATTTTGAAATATCCTGAAAAATAGTCAAAAGTGCCTTGATTTGAAATAGGTAATGGGAATGATTTAATCCACAGATTTCGCAGACCCGCCTGCCATTGCAAGGCACGCGCGGGCAGGTTACGCGGATTACTCTAATCAGTTGAAGGGCGAGGAAGTCATAGGTCATAACCCCCTAAATGCGAAATCTGTGGGGTTTAATTTCCCGCTGCTTGTGGCGGGGTAGTTCATTTATGGGTGGGTCTCTAAAGAAGCATTGGGGATTCTGCCAAAGGGTTTACATCGAAAAGCGCAGATAAAGATAGCTCGCCTTGGCGCCGCGACATCGATGCAAGATCTTAGAGACATACGGGGCAATCGTTTCGAGGCACTGAAAGGAATGTTTCCATTCGCATCTTCCAAGACGCATTTCATGTTGACAATAGGCAGACATAAGCATATATTCATAGCATGAAATATTTGAATTGGGATTCTGAAAAAAACGAAATTTTGAAGCATATGCGTGGGATTTCCTTCGAGGAAATTGTATGCCTGATTGAATCAGGTCAGATACTTGGAATTGAGGAGAATCCAGGACGATCTAATCAAAAAATATATATTCTGGAAATTGAGAACTATGCCGTTATTGTACCTTTTGTAGAAAAAGATAATGAAATTTTTCTCAAAACTGCCTTTCCAAGTCGCAAATATACAAAGCGCTACAGACTCAAGGGGGAATCATGAAAAAAATTAGTAAAAAGGCATTTGAACCGATTGATCAAGAAGAAAAAGAGCTGATGGAATCAATCGAACGTGACGAATGGCGCCCTGTTAAAAATATCGACCAGGAAAAAAAGAAAGCCATAGCAGCAGCCCGAAACACGCTTAGAAAAGATAAGCGTATAAATCTCCGCCTGACTCAAAAGGATTATCATCAAATTCAGATAAAGGCTATTGAAGAAGGGATTCCATATCAGACACTTATTTCCAGTATTGTGCACAAATACTTAAATGGTTTGCATTAACAAGTTCACTTATGATGCTGTATCTGAACAGCGCTACATCCTTTTTTTGATCTTCTCTCATAAGAACCTCCTTTTTGATGTTTTTCACTGCCATACATCAAAGTCGGAAGGCTTTAAATGAAACCCTTCGGTAGGGTGGATTTTGAGCGGGGGAAGGCGGAAATTTCAACCACCCCAGAGGAATAGGCATTCCACGGGGCAGGCAGGAATATATTGAAAATGCACAGTGAGGGCATTCCCTGCTGCTCGCAAAGGGTTAGCGAACGAACCTAAAATGGGCAAATCTTCCTTACATTTGGGAGATCGCCCGCATCTCGTTGCGGGGGTCTTCAATATTTCGAGGATTGAAATTTGAGTCTGACGCCGACCTGTCCCGTTACAGGCGGGGGATTGGGCAGATAAGCGCAGACTTTGAAAGAGGGCGTTTTTCTGCCTATTCCGATGAATTCGGCCACCTGTTCCGAACCATTCCGGCCACCTGTTCCGATACAAATCGGCCAGTTAGTCGGAGCGAAGCGACGCTGGTATTTTGTTATTTCTCAGAATCTGTTTTGTTAGTCAAGGATGAATGCAATTTTC
>JACNIU010000028.1 GCA_014382905.1 Desulfobacterales bacterium | reverse complement strand
GATTACATTTGTCACCCAAATGCTGCCATCGCCGACACCGTCGAGATGGTCGCCGAGGGCCTCTACCCGAACATCTTCCAAAGGCACAAGTAGAATCATTAGTGTGGGAGCGAGTACTCGCGGCGTGTCCTTATTCGGATGGAGCACATAACAGGTGCTGCACCAGAACGTCGCTTCGCGCCGTCTGGAATGGAATAGGGGACGTACATTAGTTTATAAGATTAATTTCTCCTAAATGAGCATTAGGGATAGCGGTATTCAGATTATCTTATTGAGATCAATTGGAAAATTAACCATCTTATATTCTAATGTAGGCCCCCCAACCCACATTGGTAAACAGCTTGTAAGAATTTTGGTGACTCTTATCGTTTTGGGGCCCGGGGCAGTCCGGGCGTTTGTTTTCATTTTTCTATAGTCATAAGGAGGGAACCATGTTCAAGATTCTGGAAGGAAGTGAAGGCGATGTTCTGGGTGTTGAGGTGATCGGTGGCTATGTCAAAAAAGACATTGAGGAATTAAAAAAAATCTGTGATGACAAACTCTCCGAAGGGCATGACAAACTGAACTTCCTTGTAAAGATTGACCAGCTGGATTTTGGCAAAAGTGAGTTAGGCGCATTTTATGAGGACGCCAGGTACGCCTTTTCGCATATGAAAAATCTTCGTCATATCGCGGTGGTGGGGCACAGCAAACTGGAAAAAGTTCTGATTGAACTGGACAATAAGCTCTTGGGCACCGTGAAAAAGGAATTGATCGAAAAGTATTTTGATGTGGCCGATATGGATAAAGCCTGGGATTTTGTGCGCAGTTAGACCTGGCTTTTCATATCGATTGTTCGGGTGTCTTCCCCGGGCTTTTTATCACTCACTATAGACTTGTAGCAGTTTCCTTTGTTTGCTTAGCCTGCAGTATAAAACAAGTGTAAATCCAAATAGTAATCAAACATGACATACCAACATTCAAAAACTATTCTGCTACAAAATGCCATTTATAAAATATTAATAGGCGTACTATTTATAATACTCACAAGCTGTAGCGGTAATGAAATTAGAGCAATTATTGATGCTGACAAGCCAGAAACAAAAGCCTCACAGTTACTGAAAGCCAAGGGACGTTATTATGTGAAAAATCCTGAACAACTGAGAAAGGACATTGAAGATCTTCAGGCAAAAATTAAAAAATTCAGACAAACCATAGATAGCGTTTGGGGTAAAAAAGATAAAAAGGAATCCGGGCCTAAAGATTATGTGAAATATACCGATAAATATTACAACCGGGCGCATATTAACTTTGAGACCGGTAATGTTACCGTTGAAACACTGGCGCCTGATTCACAACAGGCTTATTTGAAGAAGGCCATTATTTCCACATTGCTAACACCCGACGATCCAAGACAGGTTGATTTATATTCTGATACAACGCCCGTTGCAGATGGAAAAAACCGGCCCTTTCTTTATGAGCAGGTATTGGATCAGGATGGCAAAGCCATTGCCTGGAAATGGCGCGCTAACCGCTATGCTGAATACTTAATTAAAAACCAGCTACAAAAAGTTAAACTGGGCAACAAAAAAGGCCTGCGAGTTACATTTTCTTTAGTAGCTAAACATAAGCAGTTACGCGCTTACAAATATGCTGAGCTGGTGAGAAAATACAGTAATAAATATAATGTTACCGAGAGCCTTATTTACGGTGTTATTAAAACCGAAAGCAGTTTTAACCCCTTTGCAGTCAGCCATGCCCCTGCCTATGGCTTAATGCAGATTGTACCTAGCACAGCAGGGCGAGATGTTTTTGAAAAAATCAAACAACGCTCTGATCAACCCACTCCGGAGTATTTATATAACCCGGGAAACAATATTGATACCGGCACGGCTTATTTGAAAATTCTACATGAGCATTATCTGGCTAAAATCAAGGATAATAATTCGCGCCGCTATTCTGTTATCTCTGCCTACAATGGTGGAGCAGGTAATGTATTTAAAACATTTTCAAGCAATCGTGATATGGCTGTAAGCAAAATCAACCAACTATCGGCAAATCAGGTGTATCAAAAACTGCACACGCAACACCCTAGCCAAGAATCACGGCATTACTTGTATAAGGTTACCGAAGCGCAGAAAGAGTTTTTGAGGAATGAGGGGTTTAGCAAATAACAGCCAGTATCATAGAAAAGAAAAAGCCGCGAGAAGAGGGGGACGTCCCCTAAATCACGTATGGTGCCTGACAGGGATATGTCATGAACTCTGAAGACGAAAATTCAGGAACACCCGTTGTTCCTGATCATACCTTCTTGTTGAAGCTTGCTAAGGCGAAAATGCCTTTCGGTAAATATGAGGGCCGTTATCTTGTTGATCTTCCTGAACCCTATGTGGTGTGGTTCTCTCAGAAAGGGTTCCCTCTTGGCGAACTTGGTGAAATGCTTCGCTGTGTGTATGAAATCAAGGTTAACGGACTGGAATACCTGTTCAAAAAAATCAGAAATTTTTGAAAGAATAATCGTGGACACATTCGAAATATCGGCTGATTATATCCCACTCAATAAACTCTTGAAGGCATCAGGGTTGTGTCAATCAAAGGTCATTTAGGGGTCTTTGCTTGACTCTTTCAAGTGCTTTATGCACGAGCCCGAAATGGCTGAACGTGAAAATTGACAGGTAAAATTTGGTAAGTGAAAGGTAAAATTTGGTAAGTGAAAGAATAAAAAGCAATAACCACTTTAAAATATTAAGAGAAACTACATAAGAGGGTAGACTCCTTTTATTTACACTATCTCCTGAATCCGGGGCTTCGTTATGTTGCCTGCCTGTGCGTTCGCACGCAGACAGGTGCTAACTTACCCGGAGTGAAACGGAGACAACATTGTGCCCATGAAACTCAGCGAATATTATACCGTACAACAAG
>JACNIU010000029.1 GCA_014382905.1 Desulfobacterales bacterium | reverse complement strand
CCAGTTTACATTCGTGATGGTTGAAAAGAGGGCTTCAGCAATAAATTTGCCCCATTTCTTATCCAACACACCGAGTTCATTTGCTTTTTCCCCGTAAACGGAAATCCCTTTCAAGACATAGATCAACAGGTCCTGAAGGTTGGCAGTCTCCTCCGGCTTTCCACAGACCCCCTTAACGGTACATCCTTGATTTTTTGCTGTCTCCTGACATTGAAAACAAAACATAGCTTTTCTCCTTTCTCGCTCCTTTTTCGTTTTTGGTTACGGTGTTGACAATTTTGCCTGATCCTTGTTTGAGCTTGCCCCCATTATGAGGGGTAAAAAAGAGATTTGCATTGACTTAAGTCAATTAATTCCATTTTTTTTATTTTTTTTCAACAATTCTATTTTCTGAAGACACCATTCCTCTATTAAGGGTGCCTTCGAGAGGTCCCAAAACCTCACCACAGCCTTGCATAAACCCCGATGTTGCATTAGAATCCATTTTTATGCCATTATTGTCAGGGTAGCAGCAGGAGACCAAGATCTACTTCAAGTGCCTGGATTGACGCGTGTGAGTTGTAATACAAATTCCTGAAAAATCCGCAGAGAAATCTTGTAATTTGGGAGGTAATGATCATCATGGCATCGGTTATTGATCGAATGACTGCAAAGGCTTCTGGCCAGATCCTGTGGAATTTATTTCTCATGTTGACGGGTAGTTTATTATGCGCCGTGGCTGTTAACGGGATTCTCATCCCCCAGCAGTTTTTTGGAGCAGGATTCACGGGAGTGGCACTTATTATTCATTACCTTTTTCCTCCTCTGCCGGTCTCTGCCCTCTATCTGATATTAAACATACCCCTATTTGCCCTGGGATGGTTTTATGTTGGCCGCCGTTTTTTTCTTTACAGCATCGCCGGCATGCTGATTTTCTCAGGGGCTCTGGAGTGGATGCACATTCCATTCCCTGTTCAAGATAAGATCCTGAGCGCTCTGTTGGCCGGCATCATCATTGGGGCAGGTTCTGGCATCATTTTAAGGTCGTTAGGATCAGCGGGGGGACTGGACATTCTCTCAGTGATGTTTGTTAAAAGTTTTTCTATCCGCGTTGGCACCACAATCCTGGGCTGCAACAGTGTTATTCTGTTTGCAGGCGCGATTTTTATCTCCCTGGAGGGAGCGCTCTATACCCTGGTCTATATATTCGTGAACTCCTACATTGTGAATCTCGTAGTGACGGGCCTCAGTCAGAGGAAAGCGCTTTTTATCATCTCGCCTCAATGGGAGAAGATCTCCCATGAGATAATGGAAAAGATCCAAAGGGGGGTAACTATCATCAAGGGCCACGGGGGTTATACGGGGCGGGAAATGCAGATTTTGTACACGGTCATTACCTTCCAGGAACTCCCCCGGTTAAAACAGCTGGTTCGTGGGATAGATCCTGAGGTATTTGTAGTTGTTTCTGATACCCAGGAAGTGATGGGTACGCGAATAGGCAATCAGCCCCACTGGTAATTCAGCAAGCATGGGGTCGCCAGATTTTTCTCGCTTCCTATCGTTTTTTTGACGCGCTGTCAAAGTCAGGACCGGTCGGTGCCGGAATCCGAGAAACTGTAAAACCTCGAAGCACTCGGGCTGGCCTCTTTCGGAATGGCCTACTATGAGCAGCTTCATGGGAATTGGGCCATGGCAATAGACCAGGGTAAACGCGCTGCCAAACGCGGTTAGCGGAAGGACACCAACGAATCGTAATGAATATATACTTGCAATGGGTAACGGTATGATGTATTATCATACCGGAGGTGATAAAAATGGCGGCGTCAAAAATTGCAATTACAATTGATGACAACGTGCTGAAACGACTTGATTTGCTTGTTAGATCCAAATTTTTTCCAAACCGCAGCAGGGCTATTCAGGAGGCAGTTTCTGAAAAATTAATGCGTCTTGAAAAAAGCCGTCTTGCCCAAGAGTGCGCAAAGTTAAATCCCGATTTTGAACAAGCTTTAGCTGAAGAAGGCATGTCATCGGAGATAGAAGAATGGCCCGAATATTAAGAGGAGATATTTGCTGGGCTGATTTGAATTCAGTCGTAAGAAGTGAACAGGGCGGGGTTCGCCCTGTTCTTGTTTTGAGCCACAATGTCTTTAACGAGCGATCCGGAACGGTTATTGCCGTTGCATTAACCAGTCAGCGCCAAAAAGCTGGTTATCCTCTGACTTTAGAACTGAACGACGCAAAGCTTCCAAAAAAGGCTTGGGTCAAGATTAGTCAAATCCGTACATTTTCAGTGAGGCGCATCGGCAAAAAAATAACAAGGGCAACTGAGGAAGAGCTTGTGCTTATCATACAAGGTTTGAATGAAATAATTGCCGGCTAACCAGCCAGTTCACCAGACCGGAAGGGCTGAGCGGATGGCGCTTTTGGGCCATCTCTTGTATTTTTGAGTAAAGGGACATCCTTAAAGCTAATCTCTTCCATTCAGTTCGCAGAGGAGCTGAGTGATAGCGAGTTGGACAATGTAACAGGCGGGGGTTGTTTTTTGAAATGTGACAGTTTGATAGGAAAGGCTGTAGAATCGTGCAGTAATATATCGCATGTCTAATCTGAGAGTTTATCTCTAACAGTTCAATGCTACTTGGCAACCTGTTGGAATGATGGAGACGTGACCCCTTTTACACAGGCGGGAACAAAGAAATAATGGTTTCTATGCAGCAATCAGCAGTAAAGATCACCACTAACCAAAAAATTGGATTATTGGTTCCTTATGTAAAAAAGCGAATAACAGCGCAGATTCAATCCATAGCGCTTATAGTTATTTATTTAATTTGCTTTCAAACTATTGTTTTAAACATTGCCATTAGTGATGCTGCGATCGTTGCAACAGGAATTGCTGTGGTAGTTCTTGGCCTGGCCTTTTTTA
>JACNIU010000224.1 GCA_014382905.1 Desulfobacterales bacterium | reverse complement strand
TTACCTACCCCAATAAATATATCTACTTTTTAGACGACACCCGTTATGATCTGCCGGGCCAGGACCCTGAGGCGATGAAACGCTACAGGCGGTCTATTGACGAAATGTGTGAACGTATCGGTGTCGATCTTTTCCGGCGTCGATGGCATGGGGCCAAGGCAGGCATGATTAATGATTTCCTCGATTTTATCGAAGGAAAACAAATAGAGGGGTTTGAATTCTATAACTTTTCAGACAAAGAGAGAGCGGAAAAGGAAAAATATATCGTGGTCTTCGACGCCGACCAGAACCCATTGCCCGGATTTGCAGAACCATTGGTTGCAAGAATGGAGGCAAACCCCAGACTCGCCTTTATCCAGACGCCTCAGTATTATACCAATTTTGATACCAACCGCATCGCGCGCGCCTCCGGCTTGCAGCAGGCGGTCTTTTACGAATACATATGTGAAGGAAAGAGCCTTTCCGACGCCATGTTCTGCTGCGGCACCAATGTCATTTTCAGACGTGAGGCCCTGATGGATGTCGGAGGCTTTGATGAAACGTCCGTAACAGAAGATTTCGCCACATCCTTGAAATTCCACCTCAACGGATGGCGATCCGCCTACTTAGGCAAAGTGCTTGCATTTGGGATGGGCCCTGAAGATCTTGGGGGGTACTTTAAGCAGCAATTCAGGTGGGCCCTCGGCACGGTGGGGCTTTTCAGGGAGGTCCTCGGGTTCTTCTTGCGCCACCCTAAGAAACTGGCCCCGATAAAATGGTGGGAGTATTTCCTGTCCAGCACCCACTATTTTATCGGCATGGTCTTCCTGATACTGGTCATCTGTCCAATCATGTACCTTTTCTTGAACGTACCCAGCTACTTTGCCGATCCGGAAATCTATGCCATTTTTTTTATTCCCTATTTTCTTCTCACCGTTTCGATGTTCTTCTGGACGCTAAGGCAGCGCAAGTATAAATTCAAAGACCTTGTTTCGGGACAACTTCTGCTGGCGATCACCTTTCCGGTCTATATCAAAGCCGCCATACTCGGGTTGATCGGGATCAGAGGTAAATTCGGAATTACACCCAAGAGCGGCGCCATGCAATTGCCACTGAAGGCCCTGTGGGCTCAGCTTTCTTTGGCTGTTTTGAATTTTTCCGCTATCATCTGGGGGCTAAATAGACTGTTCTACGAACGGGAGCCGATAGCGGCTTTAACGGTCAACATCTGCTGGTGTTTTTATCATTTCCTGATATTGTCTTCCGTCCTCTATTTTAATAACCCGGAACAGAGGTGATATGATGGCATTGAGGGGGTACCGGTTTCTGTCTTATTTGTTTATCATGCTCCTTTTTCCATCACTCCTGCGGGCGGCAGAACCCCATGACGTTCCAGCGCCGCTTCTTTTTGGTGTCGCCCTTGACGGGTTTCCCATCACCGAGGAGCGATTAAGAAATGTGGAAGACCACATCGGGTTATCGCCCGGAATTGTGGTCTTCTTTCTTCAGTGGCCCTCAACAGACGGGCAGGGAGCTGCCCCTTTTCCGAGGGAAAGCCTCGATGCCATATGGAACATGGGCGCCATCCCCTGCCTGACCTGGGAGCCGATGTATCATAAAACCGGAGAAGAGGTGATGGTGCCGTTCGACGCCATTCTGAACGGAGATTATGATCCTTACATACTCGGATTTGCCAAAAAATCCGCGATGTGGGAAAAACCCTTCATGATAAGATTCGCGCACGAAATGAACGTGGAGCGGTATCATTGGGGAACGAAAAAAGAAGGCTATGGTCCTGAAAGTCCAGATATTTACAAGCGTATGTTTAGATATATTGTGACGATGTTTCAAAAGGCGGATACACAAAATGTGTTGTGGGTTTTCTGTCCCAATGCAGAATCAGTGCCCAATACCTCTTACGATCCGCGCGCCTACTGGAACCGTGTTGAGAATTACTATCCCGGAGATAAGTACGTTGATGTCCTGGGAATTGACGGATACAATTGGGGAACAACTCAGACAAAGGCAAAGCACGGATGGGAGAGCCAATGGAAAGAGTTTGCGGCCATCTTCCGCCCTGCCTGGGAAAAGCTGCGGCAATTAGCTCCGGACAAGCCCATTTTCGTGTTTGAGACAGCGAGTGTGGACCAGTGCGGAGACAAAGGCCTGTGGATCAAAAACGCGTTCGAGACGGCCAGGGCATGGAAGCTGAACGGACTCGTATGGTTTCAGGTAAAGAAAGAATATGACTGGCGGATAAACAGCGGAGGGGGTGTCTCATATAGAGGCATCCTGGAGGCAACCGCCTGTTCCCCGCATCAATGGATCAAAGGTTTGCGCCATGACCAGAGAAGAACTGATTAAACATATTCAAGAGGGCATTAAGACAGAAGAAAGCGCTGTGACCATCTATTCGAGACATCTGTCTGCGATCGTTTCAAGAAGCGGTCTCCCGGAGTCGGATATCGCTGAGCTAAAAAGGGTTCTGGGCACGCTCATCCAGGCAACCCAGAGACACAAGCGAATTTTGAATTCCCTTCTCAGGCAGGTTCAGGGAGAATCCATCGATGTTTACTAAAGACGATTTCCTCCACTATTTCAATCAACTCCAGAGCATAGAAGCGCAAATGCACAAGACCTATCAACATCTTTCCAATGAAATAGAGCATCCGGAATACAAAAAGCTATTCAATCAACTGGCAAAAGAAGAAGCAGACCACATGGCCCTCGTGAAGAAGCTGAAAGAGCTGTTTGCCGGATAACCAATGTGTGCGACGATCAAGAAAGCTTCAATCCGATGGCTTGATTGCCTTCCTAACATCATCGGAAAAATAGGCAGGAGGATTTTAATTGTGAGCGAAGAAGAAACTAAAAAGAGGACCCAGGAGACGGCAAAGAAGCTTTTTGGAAAGGGTATCCGGATG
>JACNIU010000278.1 GCA_014382905.1 Desulfobacterales bacterium | reverse complement strand
CAAACCGCAGCAGCTCTTGGCACAAATAAGGGCGGTGTGAGACTGGATGCTGGATACTGGATACTGGATGCTGGATGCTGGATGCTGGATACTGGATTTTGGATACTGGATTCTGGATGTAGCGAAGCGGAAATCCCGACTTTAGCGGGAATGATTGATACTGAATGATAGCCGGTCGTTGAGTTCCTTGAGCCTTACGCCTTTTTAAAATAAGTGGTATTCAATCAACAATTTTACCCCGTGAAATGCTTTTTCTTTTAGATTTCACTGGGGCGCAAATCCCATAAAGAGGATGTCATATGAGCAACACCGATTTTGAACCGAAGATTATCTGCTTTTTGTGCACGTGGTGAGCGTATGCTGCTGCTGACCTGGCTGGGGTCAGTCGGTTGCAATATCCCACAAACATCCGCACTGTCCGGGTGATGTGTTCCGCAAGCGTGTCGCCGCACCATGTCCTGAGGGCCTTCCAGCAGGGTGTGGACGGCGTCTTTGTGGGCGGGTGACACCTGGGAGACTGCCATTACCTGTATGGTAATTACGCCACGGATAAGCGGGTTCGCTTTCTCAGACGATTGCTCGCCTTTAGCGGCATTGGTGAAGATCGTCTCCGTTCCAGATGGATATCATCTGCCGAAGGCCCCGAATTTGCCGAAGAGATAAGGGATTTTGTTGGAGCCTTGCGGGAGATGGGCCCCTCACCCATAAGAGAGGTGGAAAAGAGACTGATGGCGGCTTAGCCGGCTATCTGTTATTGGGGATGTTTGGCCCTGCCGGTGGATATATGGTTTCACACGAATAACTGCTAACGGATAACGATTAACTTTTTTCCGGCCTTGCCGGATTCGGGTATTGAAATGAGTGAAAAAGTGAAGGAAAGGGTGAAGGCGCTTTTGGGATCCGGAAAGATCAAGGGCTTCCTTGGCCTCAGCAATACGTATGGCCATGTTGGGCCCCACCTCTTTTCCGATCCAAATGATTTAGACGGCATGGTGGTGGGGGATTGGCGATTGCCGGGAGATACGCGATACTCGCTGAATAAACAGCTCATCCATATCGCAAGGCGGTATCCGGACGATGCCTTCGGTGTGCTGGTGCGGGGATGTGACGACCGGGGATTAAAGACGCTTTACACATGGAACCAGCTTAACCCTGAAAAGGTTGTGCCTGTGGGGGTCGCCTGTCCTCAAGAGCTGGCAGAGGCCTGTGAATGTCTAAGGCCTTATCCTGAGGAGTTTGTGGATGGGGAAAAGGTGGAGGGCTGTCCCTTTGATTCAGTCGCCCGCGTGAACGCACTTGATATGAATGGGCGGTTTGGATACTGGGTCAAGGAGTTTTCCAGATGCATCAAGTGTTATGGATGCAGGGACGTCTGCCCCATGTGTTTTTGCAACGAGTGCAGCCTGGAAGATGAAGACCTTGTTGACACAGGTGACATTCCGCCTGAAATCCCCATGTTCCACTTAACCAGGGCCGTGCACATGGCAGGCAGGTGCATTGACTGCGGGTTATGCAACGAGGTCTGCCCTTCTGACATACCGCTGAGAACGCTGTACAAGGAAGTCTCGGTTATCATCCATGAAGAATTTAATTATCGCCCCGGCCAGGAGGCATACATGAAGTCTCCCCTGAACATCTTAGGCGGGCCGAGCGAGTAGCAGAGAGGAGCTTTTATGGACTACAGGACCGTTCTGACCACCTGCACATATTGTGGTTGCGGCTGTGGTTTTTATCTGGAAGTGCTTGACGGTCAGATCATTGATACCATTCCGTGCAAGACCAGTCCCGTGAACCAGGGGAAGCTGTGTATTAAGGGCTGGAATGTGCATGAGTTCATCCAGAGCCCGAACCGGCTTACAACGCCTTTGGTGAGAAAGGATGGGGGCCTTGTCGAGGCGACATGGGATGAGGCATTGGAATATACGGTCTCCAGATTGAGGGCGATCAAAGACAGCAGTGGGAGTGACAGCATCGCCTTCCTCTCTTCCGCCAAGGTGACAAACGAGGAAAATTATCTCCTCCAGAAATTCGCAAGGGCCGCAGTGGGTACTAACAACGTGGATCACTGCGCACGTCTCTGACACTCCTCAACGGTGGCAGGTCTTGCCGCCGCATTTGGAAGTGGTGCCATGACCAATTCTGTGGACGAGATAGCGGACGCGGACTGTATCTTTGTCATAGGGTCCAATACCACCTCTTCCCATCCCCTGGTCGCAACACGGATCTTCAGGGCCAAGAAAAAGGGCGCAAAATTGATTGTGGCCGATCCTCGCAGGATTCAGCTTGCCCAGGAAGCGGATGTCTATGTCAGACAGAGGCTGGGGACTGATGTGGCCCTCCTAAATGGCATCATGCATGTCATCCTTAAGCGCGGCCTGCATGACAGCGCTTTTATTGAAGAGCGAACCGAGGGTTTTGATGAATTCAAGAAGGTCATCGCCGATTATCCGCCAGAAAAGGCCGCAGAGATAACCGGGGTAGACGCTGACGATATGATAAGGATAGCGGAGTATTATGCGGGGGCCAAAGCAGGATCCATTGTTTACTGCATGGGGATCACCCAGCACATCACCGGTGTGGACAATGTCAAGTCCTTGGCCAATTTAGCCATGCTTACCGGAAATATCGGGAGGGAGTCTACGGGTGTCAACCCCCTCCGCGGTCAGAACAACGTACAGGGGGCCTGCGACATGGGCGCCCTGCCGAACGTGTATCCCGGCTACCAGCCGGTAACCCTGTTGGACAACCAGAAAAAATTCGCCTCCGCATGGAACGCCGAGCTATCAGACCGTGTGGGACTTACGGTCCCTGAAATGTTGACCGGTCTTGCACATGGTTCCGTAAAGGCACTCTACGTGATGGGGGAAAACCCGATGCAGAGTGATCCCGACACCCAACATGTGAAAAAGGCCCTTGAGTCTGCCGAACTGTTAGTGGTTCAGGATATCTTTCTCACACCCACGGCCGAACTGGCCCATGTGGTCTTGCCGGGGACCTCTTTTGCCGAAAAAGACGGCACGTTCAGCAATACCGAGAGACGGGTGATACGGGTTCGAAAGGCCATCGACCCGGTAGGGGATTCCCGTGCCGATTGGGAGATCATACAAGACGTGTCAAACCGTTTCGGTTACAGAATGGAATATGATTCGCCGGAAGCCATTATGAGAGAAATCGCCGGCGTCACCCCTTCTTATGGGGGGATCACCTATGATCGCTTAGAGGGTGAAGGGCTTCAATGGCCATGTCCTGACACGAAGCATCCTGGCACCAGGTTTCTTCACAAAGACGCCTTTGCAAGGGGTAAAGGCCTCTTCCACGCCATTGAATATAAACCCCCGGCGGAAACCGTGGATGAGGAATATCCGTTCTGGCTCACGACGGGCCGGGTGTATGCCCACTACCACACCGGCACCATGACCCGGAATTCCCCATCGCTTGATGCTGAGGTCCGGGAAGGATATCTCGAGGTACATCCGGTGGATGCTGATAGAGTAGGGCTTTTCCGGGGGGACAAGGTGAAGGTGGCCTCACGGCGCGGCGAGATCACGGCAAAGGTCATGGTTACCGACCGGGTGGACAAGGGATTGGTATTCATGCCCTTTCATTTTGTTGAGAGTAATGCCAATGTCCTGACCAATCCGGCCATGGACCCGATTGCCAAGATCCCGGAATTCAAGGTCTGCGCAGTCAGGTTGGAAAAGGCTTGAGCTCAGGGCTGCCGCACGCCTATTCCTTATAGTGGGACAACTCATGCAACCGCTGGCTGAATTTCGACAGTCTTTCGTTGACCCGGCTACGGTCTTCTTTTGGCTTTCCCGAATCCGACAATATGTCTTCATTTATGATGCGAACGGCGTTCTTGAAGTTGAGCTGAGAGACCGCTTCCAGGTGTTCTATGACACCTAATTTGTGAAATCTTTCCCCTAAGAAATTCATATTCTTCACGAGGTCGGAACTCTTATTCCTTCCTTTTTCCCTGTCGATGATGGATCGTGTTGCGATCCAGTACGATTCGAGAAATGTCTTTACCAGGGCCGCCCAGATAGGCAATTTATCAAAACCGAGTTTGGAAAGCCGGTATCCATCGTCAGCACCGTTCCTGGTAATAAATGACGCTTCCAAGAAATACGCAGTGACGTTGTCGATCTCTTCCTGGCTGGTAGTTTCTTCATTATAAATAAACTCATATCTGAAAAGCCTTTTGAAGAAATCGTACTCCTTAAGAATCTCCTGACCGGTCTTTACTTCTTCCTTCCCGGTCAGCAGGGAGAGGGCAACAAAGGCGTGCAGTATGAAGCAATGAACAATGCTGTTTTTGTAATATTCAAGTTCTCGTTTTTTCTCATCATCCACGTAATAGAAGACCTCTGACCCATCTATGTCTTCCAGATACCTGACCACATTCCCCTTGATCAGGACACCCAAAGTCTCTTCTATTCCCCTATCATGCAGGGAAAGGGACTCGGCAGTGGGGATGCGGTATCTTTCAAGAAATGTCAGGAGCGTTTCAATCGTATCCGTTAATTCGGGAAGATGAAAACCACGGCGATGCTTGGTCAGAATGGCTGATGCCAGGAGCGCCATAGGGGTTACCAGACTTACCTTGTTAATGGTACGGATCAGGCCAAATGCCAGATGCTTATGAATCCCGTCTCCCGCCTCCTCGTTTTGGGACAGGTACTCCCTGAGCAAGAGGGGCTGGCCGAACCGGATATAGATTTTTCCATACTTTTTTTTCAGAAAACGCCGGGTTCCGATAACCTGTTGAAAGCTTTCCCGCTCCTTTCGTCCTCCACCGAGTTCTTTGAGATATGATTGTTCTTCTATGACGCGATCATAGGTGATAGACGCCGGGACGAACACCAGATTATCACAGTATCCCTCCTTGAAGGCCTCTATCAGGATAGAGAGAAATCCGATCTTCGGGAGGACCAGTTTCCCGCTCCTGCTTCGCCCCCCTTCAATAAAAAACTCTAAGGGATGCCCCTCCTCGAGGAGGGCTTTAATATATCTTGTGAATACCGTTGAGTAGAGCCTGGCACCTTTGAAACTCCTGCGAATAAAAAAGGCCCCGGATTTCCTAAAAAAGGGCCCCATAGGCCAGAAGGTCAGGTTCTTGCCTGCCGCGATCCTTGGGACATGCATGTGGTGCTGGTAAAGGACATAGTTAAGAACCAGATAGTCGATGTGACTTTTGTGGGAGGGGACATAAACGATCGGCCCTTTTCTGGCAGATTCCCTGACCATTGCTATTTCATCCGGTCTGGCATCAATTCCCTGAAACATCTTTTTCCAGATCCACGTCAACACGACGAAGGCAAACTGGACGTAGGCGACGTTGTAATCGGCTGCAATTTCGTCAAAGTATCCTGCAGCTTCCTTTTTGACCTGCTTCAGCTTGCCAGCATTTCCTGCAGCTTTTTTTTGAATGGTCTGGATAACAGACGGATCTTTAAGGACTATTTCCTTGAATTGCTGCCTTGACTTCATGATCGGCCCCAGGATGACCCTCTTTTGCAGGTCTATCTCCTCAAGGAGTATTTCCCTTATCTCCCCAGCCGTCTCTTCCAGGGGTCGCGCGACCGGCTGATTTTCCAGATAGCTCCGCAGATTGAGCGGATCCCCGAAATCTATGAAGGCCTGGCGATTGTGTCTGAAAAAAAGTATGATTTTTCTGAGGACGCCGGGTTTGTCCTTGAATCCGAAAAATATATCAAACAGGCTTGGATCGTCTTTTTCAGGGGTTTTTTTGTAAAGAATGAGCTGGGGTATCAGATAGATGGGCTTCGCCATCTTTTTCTGTGTTTCAATAAGAAGCTGGATGGGGTTCTTTTTGGCATGGATAAAGTGCCTGATAAATCCCTTGGGGTCTATAAGACAGAGAAGGGCCGGTGTCCCTTCTTTAATGGCCTCTTCAAAGAAGCCGGTGTTATAAGGGTCTGGCAGTTTGCCATGCCTAAAGAGGAAGGCGATCTGAAATTTAAGGATCTTGAAGAGCTGGGACAGGGGTAAAACCATTGATATATTCAGGTCAAAGGCGATTTTGGGATAGGGGAGGCGGCTTTTCCGAAAGCGGAAATGGTACAGGAGATAATCCAGATGTCCCCTATATTTGATGGCATAGACAACGGTTCCATCCCGGTGCATCCGTTTCAGCGCTTCGGTCATGTTTTCATTAAACCGCACGCGCTTAAAGAGCCGGTAGAGCAGCCAATTCAAGAAAAAACGGGGCTTGTGCTCCAAAATAAACGGGTAAAAGGATTTTTTTTCAGACATGATACGATTCCCTTTCTGCAAGACAAATCTTACAACTGTGGGGAGGTTCTTGCAAGGAACAAATCATCTGAGCGCATAAAATGGTGAAGAGGAGGGCAGATGGTAGACATCACAGTTGACAAAAGCAATTGTATGGTTAAAAATAACAATAATATAGAAGGCGTATGAGTTGTGATGAATCGAGAGGGGGGAATCATGTACACACCTATGATTATATCCGGACTAACCGTGGATCCCATAACAAACAGTCCGATCGTCATCCTCAAGGAAGTGGACGGCGACGGAACATTGCCCATATGGATAGGTTTGTTAGAGGCCACGGCCATTGCCAGCGAACTTGAAGGTGTTAGGTTCTCCAGGCCGATGACCCATGACCTGCTCAAGAACATGATGGAGATGGTAAACATCGAGGTCAGCAAGATTGAGGTTTGCGATCTCAAGGACAACACCTATTATGCTCTGATTCATTTCACATTCGGTGGCAAGGAGATGTCAATAGACGCCAGGCCGAGCGATGCGATCGCGCTTTCCCTAAGGTTGAAAGCCCCTATCTTTGTGGCCGAGGAGGTTATCAATAAGTCGGGCCAGATAGACCTGAAGGCAGAACCGCAGGACAAATCAGAGAAGGGGAAGAAGTGGCAGGAGGTTTTAGAGAGCCTTAATCCGGAAGATTTCGGGAAATATAAGATGTAGCCTTCCTCAAGTCCTCAATTCCCCCGTGGAATAGGGCTTCCTCAGGGAAATTCCTCGGGGGTCACAATTTACCTAATAGGTCCATCCTGCCCAGTCATCCATCCACTTTTAGTAGCATATGAGGTTGAATTCTGAGTCCCGCATTGATGATGACCTGACCGGGCAACTCGGTTGAGCACAGACCGATGACCATGAATGCAATCAAGAAAAGACAGCTTTTTAACCTCTTTGGCGGGGCTATTATTGTTTTGTGGATCGTAATGATTGGCCTCCTGGTAAGAAAGGTCCACTTTAAAAGTAATGAAAAACATATTGAAATCAAAAGTAACCCCGCTGCATTCGAGACAGGCCATCGTGACTGGATGGAGATCTATCTAAAGGATAGCAAGATCGGCTATTCCATGACCCAGATAAACCCGTTTGGAGAGGATTATCTCATCTGGGAAGAGATTCTTTTGAAGCTGAACCTGATGGGTCAGGCAAGCGTCATGCGGACATCCACCCGCTCTATTGTGGATCGGGCCTTCTTACTGAAGAGCTTTATAAGCAAGATCGATTCCGGAATCGTCAGTTTCCGGGTTTCAGGAAAAGTAGAGGGTCAGGCGATGCACATAGACGTAGGCGAGGGAAGTGGAAAGAAGACCCATACCATTCGTTTGTCTGGGCCACCGGTTATCGGTTCGGGAATGTCACAATTCTTTAAAGGACGCCCATTAAAGGTGGGAGAATCGTTCAAATTCCTCATCTTTGATCCGTCCACCATGGCCCAGAAGGGGGTGCTTGTAACGGTTGCTGCAGAAGAGCCTCTCGTCATAAACCGCATCAGGTATCGAACATTCCGCCTGGAAACGGAGATGTGGGGCCAGGACTTGATATTCTGGCTTGATGAAGGGGGGAACATATTGAAAGAGAAGGGCTTTATGGGGCTTACCCTGGTCAAGTCCAACGCAGCAACAGCACGCCGGGACCTGGCAGGGGGGAAGGTATATGATTTTTATGAGATGGCCTCCATCGATGTAAAGCCAAAGCTGAAAGGCGCCGACAGGTTGACTTCACTGAGACTCAAAGTGGAGGGTCTGGAAGGAAGGTATTTTAATACAGACGTCCTGAATCAGGGGAGACAGGGCTTTCGGGACGGGACACTTGAAATTATCCAGGAGAAGAGACCTTTTAAGGCCACCTACGCTATCCCCTTCACGGATCAATCAGGAGAAATGAAGCCCTATCTTGGGCCTGAATTCAACATCCAGAGTGATGACAAGGCGATCGTGGAAACGGCCCGGGAGGTTGTTGGAGACAAAAAAGACCCTGTTTATGCGGCGGAGAGATTGATGGAGTGGGTTTACAGGAGTGTGGAAAAGAAACCTGTTATCAGTGTCCCGAGCGCTGCGGAGGTCTTGAGGACGCGGGCGGGCGACTGTAACGAGCATGCCGTCCTCCTTACCGCCCTCCTGCGGGCCGCTAAAATACCGGCCCGTGAGTGCGTGGGTCTCGTTTACGCCAATGACCGGTTCTTTTATCATGCCTGGACCGAAGGATATTTTGGCAGATGGATATCCATGGATGCGACCCTCAACCAGATGCCCACCGACGCCACCCACATCAAACTGGTCCACGGCGGGCTGGAAAAGCAGGCGGACATCATTGCACTTATAGGGAAACTCAAAGTCAAGATATTGGATTATGGATATGATTAAACTTATTCATCTTACTAAGCTTTACAAGGGTCTCCGGGCCGTTGACCGGATCAATTTAGAGGTAAGAAAAGGGGTCTGCTTTGGGTTCTTGGGCCCGAATGGCGCTGGAAAGACCACAACCATCAAGATGATGGCAGGCGTCCTTAAACCTACGGAGGGTCAAATTATAATAAACGGTTTCGACCTCGCCAAGGAGGCTTCAGCCGTTAAACAGTGTGTCGGATTCATCCCTGACAGGCCGTTCATGTATGAAAAACTAACAGGCCTCGAGTTTCTACATTTTGTGGCAGGCCTTTATGGTCTCGACGCCAGACCCTCGTTGGAACTGAGAATCGGGGATCTCCTGGAACTCTTTGAATTGAGGCACTGGGAGGGCGAACTGATTGAGAGCTATTCCCACGGAATGAAGCAGCGTCTGGTGATGTGCGCGGCCCTGGTTCATCAGCCAAAGGTTCTTATCGTGGATGAGCCGATGGTGGGACTCGACCCCAAGGGAGCGAGACTTGTCAAGAATATATTCAGGGATCAGGCTAAAAAAGGGACGACTCTCTTTATGTCTACCCATTCTTTGGAGGTGGCCGAAGAGGTATGTGAGGAAATTGCCATTATCCAGGCAGGCAGGATCATTGCCAATGGGACGGCAGGGGAACTGAAAAAGCTGGCAGGGATGGACGGGAGCTTAGAAGATATATTCCTGAGGCTGACGCAAGAAGAAGGGATGGCAGATGCAAGGGCTTCTTCTCCTTATTAGACCCAGGCTCCAGGGCCTGAAAAACCAGATGAGGGGGGTACAGGGAAAGAAACGGGTATGGATCATGGGGGGGCTGGGGCTTGCCTTCTGTGGAGGGATGTTTGCGGCCTCAAGCCGTGTGCTGGTCTACTTCCAGTCGGTTGAGATGATCGGCGACATCTTAGCGAGACAGCTTCTCTCCATGGTGCTTCTTACCTTTTTCTCTATGCTCATTTTTAGCAGCATTATAACCGCACTTTCCAATCTCTACCTCTCGAAAGACCTTGAACTCTGCCATTCGATGCCTGTGTCCGTGGAGGAGCTTTTCATATCCAGGTCTCTCTATACGTTTGTAGACAGCTCGTGGATGGTCATTATTTTTGCCCTGCCTGTTTTCCTGGCCTATGCATATGTATACAGACCAGGACCTAATTTTTATTTTTCCCTTATTCACATGAATGCGGCGATGGCGATTATTGCATCGTGTATCGGAATCCTTATGACGATGGTTCTTGTTTATATATTTCCCGCACAGCGGACAAAGGACATCATCCTCCTCCTGTCGATAATCATGATCGTGGCGCTCTATCTCCTGTTTCGGTTTCTCAGACCGGAGCGGCTGGTGAACCCTGAGGCGTTTTTCAGCGTCGCACAATATGTGAGCGCCCTCAAGGCTCCGGATTCCCCATATCTCCCAACCCACTGGATCACCGAGACCCTGTGGGCCGATCTGAATGCGACTGAAGGGCGAAGTCATCTGTTTGAAGTCCTCCTTACCTGGACGACTGCCGCTTCGGTAGCGGTTATCAATATATGGACGGCCCGTTTCATCTATTTTGACGGCTTTTCCAAATCCCAGGAGGCCAAGAAAAGACGTGCTGTTGGCAAGACGCTCCTTGACCTGTTGATCATGTCTGTTTCAAAACCCTTCGGCAGGGACCTGTCTGAAATCATCAGCAAGGACATCCGGGTATTTTTCAGAGATAATACCCAATGGTCCCAATTGCTGTTGCTGGCAGCGTTAATCGTCGTCTATCTTTACAATTTCAGTGTATTGCCTTTAGATAAGAGCCCAATCAGGTTGGATTTTCTCCAGAATCAGTTAGCCTTCCTGAACATGGGACTGGCGGGGTTTGTCCTTTCGGCAGTTTGCGCCCGCTTTGTTTATCCGGCGGTGAGCGCTGAGGGAGAGGCATACTGGATCATCCGTTCATCTCCGCTGAAGCTGGGGCGATACCTGTGGGGGAAATACCTCTTCTTTATCTTTCCCATACTCCTCCTGGCTGAAGTCCTGATTGTAGCGACCAATTACCTGCTTGATGTGACCCGGTTCATGATGATTCTCTCTTCGGTAACCATTGGTTTCATGGTCTTAGGGATTGTCGCATTGGGAATAGGCTTGGGCGCATCGTACCCTAAATTCAAGCATGAGAATGTCGGGCAGGTTTCGACCGGGTTTGGTGGTTTTCTGTATATGATTATAAGCTCTCTTTTCATTGGTTTGATCATTATTCTTGAAGCAGGGCCGGTCTATGTACTGTTTATGTCTCAGGTGAGGGGAAGCGTTATCTCTTCACTTCAATGGCTTTTCATCGTCTCATCTTTTTCAGCGGTTATTCTGATCATTTGTGTGACAATCGTCAGGCCGATGAAGGCCGGTTTGAAGGCACTGGAGGAATATGAATAAGGAAAGGCGCAAGGCGCAAGGCACAAGGCGTAAGGTACAGAACCCAGAAAGGAAGTATGAAGTGTGGAGTGTGGAGTTGGAAGTTGAAATCGGAATTTTTTCCTATCTTAACTCAAGGCACTCCAAACTCGTAACTTCAAACTGGGAAAATCCAGCCACCAGCAGATGAACAGTCGTGAGTGATGAAAAATATCAGATCTGACGGGGATTTCGAATATGTGGGGAATCTCCATATCCATTCCCGCTACTCGGACGGGGCAGGGTCGGTGCCCGAGATCGCCCGGTCAGCGAAGAAGACGGGGCTCGACTTTATTATTCTCAATGATCACGATCACATGACGGACTCCCTTCATCTGGCGGATGAAGGAATCTATGATGGTGTATATGTCTTGATGGGCCTGGAAATCGGCCAGAGATACCACCATTACCTGGCGTTTGACCTGCCTGAGATGGTCCAGGGAAACCGGTTGGGTCCCCAGGAGGTCATTGACCTTGTAAAGCGGAAGGGCGGTTTTGGTTTTCTGGCACATCCCTTTGAAAAGGGGATGCCTTTCAGAGAAAAGTCGATTGCCTACACCTGGAATGACCTGTCAGTGATAGGGTATGCGGGCATCTGCATCTGGAATTTTTCGTCTCGGTGGAAAGAGCGGGTTAGAAGTCCGGTGCACGGCCTGTTTTTTCTCCTCTTCAAGGCCAGGATGTTGAAAGGACCCAGCCGGAAAACCCTTTCCTTCTGGGACCGGTTGTGCCAGCAGAAAAGAGTCGCAGCCATCGGGGGATCTGATGCCCACGGGGCATTGTTCAAATGGGGCCCATTTAGTTTGATACCCCTTCCATACGATTATACTTTGAATTCGATTAACGTGCATCTCTTATTGGAAAGGAAGCTGTCCCCAGAATTCAGTGAGGCCAAGGAGCAGGTATACGGAGCACTGAGGAGGGGAAGTCTGTTTATTGCCCACGAGAGACTAACTCCGGCTGCCGGGTTCAGGTTCTTTTACAGTGCGGTAAACGGTTCTTGCCTGACAATGGGAGAAGAGGCGACCTTTGAACGGGGCACCCTGTTTATGAAAACTCCACATAAAGGAGAGATCAGGCTCTTGAAAGATGGGGTCATCCTCAACACGTGGACGGGGCTCAGGGCCTCCTATGAAGTGGAGGAGGGAGGCGTTTACCGGGTGGAGGTCTATCGTCGTGTCCCTTTTTTTGGTCTGCGTCCCTGGATTTTTTCAAACCCCATCTATTTGAGGTAACGTATCTTTCCAGCAATAACTGCTTGACAACACCTACCCTGAAATATAAATATTAGCCCTGTGCCTGGGTGGCGGAATTGGTAGACGCAAGGGACTTAAAATCCCTCGATACTTAGTATCGTACGAGTTCGATTCTCGTCCTAGGCACCAAATGAAATCAATAGGTTGTAGCATCTAATCACTACCTATTTTTCTCATGCAGAAATGATTCTTTTGAATTTTGGTACAAGATAGGTACAAGATTTTTAATCCTATTCACAAAAAAGCCGGCTCCCACATCTGGAAGCCGGTTTTCTTTTTTCCATCACTGAGAGCGTCCGCTTGCCACAATCAAAGAGAGATATTATCCTTCCTACCCGTCCGGCGCCCGAGTTAGGGGGGCAGTCCCCATCTCCCCGGCTAATTAAGGGATCCCTTCTCCGGCAGAATAATGGGCGGGGTCTTCCGTTCCGTTAGATGGTTCCATCCGTGTAGGTCCTCTATTGCCCTGCTGTCCATCCCGTTTCAACCCTGCCTAAATCGAAAAAGTCTTGATTTCCTCAAGAAATCTATGTATTTTTGCCAAGTTGATGAAACAGACTCAGCATGATTATCAGAGCAAGAAGGCGGTCAAGGGGATATACCGGAGTCCAAACGGCCCTGGTTCGGCGGTTGTTGGGTGTATTTGGGGGCCTGTAGAGGGGTTATTCGTCGAGGCCATAGGTGAGTATGGGTTTGGGTTAAAATGTCGATTTAGGGGAGTTACGCTTAATGCCAGTCATGTTGTTAGCTTGAAAATGGGATTTATGAAGATGATAATGTAACAATTATTAATTGAGACTCACATAAGAACGGCATTGAGAGCGACGGAAAAAAGTTGCCACGCCTCATACCGCGGGTTAGTCACGGAGAATTATGGATAGTATATCCCAAAACGTCGTAACTATTTTGCAGTACTTACTGCCTGGCTTTTTAGCCGCTTGGGTTTTCTATGGATTTACATCATATCCTAAGCCATCTCAATTTGAACGGGTCATACAAGCATTAATTTTCACATTGATTATACAGGCAGCAGTGTTTGTAGAGAAGGCAATCTTTCTAAAAATTGGTGTTCTCTGCAATATCGGCAAATGGCATGGGCAATATGAAATTCTATGTTCGACTTTAAGTGCGATTTTTCTTGGTACATTATTCTCTTACTTTTCAAATAATGATAAATTTCATAAAGTTATAAGAAAAATTGGTATTTCAAGAGAAACATCTTTCCCCTCTGAATGGTTTGGAACATTTTTGAAAAATGTAACATATATTGTGCTTCATCTTAAAGATGGAAGGCGCCTTTACGGCTGGCCTATTGAATGGCCGTCTGTTCCTGATCGCGGACACTTTCTCCTTGTTCAGGCTTCTTGGCTTAAAGATACAGAAGAGCTTCCAATAAAAGGTGTCGAATCAATATTGATTGATGTTAGGGATGTTCGTTGGGTAGAATTTATGGAAAAAACTTGGGAGGCTCAAAATGGGAAAGAAAAGCTCAAATCCGCCGCCACCTAGACCGTGGGAAGAACAAAGGGGAATTAATGAAGCGGTGAATCCACCTCCACCTAAAAAGGTAAAACCACCGCCACCACCACCGCCACCACCGGCACCTGAAGGAGAAAATGACTAACCCGGCAGTCCAGTGGTTCGCCAGGGCCATGCCGCTTAAAACACTATCTACTAATTGGGCATATTGCTGCTTTGTAAACGCTTTAGTGTCCCTGGCTACCACTGTTTGCCACTTTGTCCATGCCGACGGAAATCTTTCTTCTGGTGATTCTTGCTGTCTCCCTCATTAGGGGTTGCAGACCGCATGTTCGATCTCGAAGCAGGAGCGCGCAGTGTTCTACCTCTGCTATCAGTCGTTCCACGGAACAGCAAAAGCTACCCTCAATAAGGACGTAATGGAGTCGCCCAACGACGGCCTGCACTCAATTTCTGAAAGCCGCGCGGATGCGTCTTTCAGAAACAAGTGACTCCAATCGGGTTGATAAAACAGCGAGTTGTTAAACATGAATGTACCTGACAGAATCAAAAAATTAATTGAAACTTTCGATAATAATCTCGAAACATACAAGAAAGGCCAGTACAACGAAACCCAGGTTCGCCTTGAATACATCAATCCTTTGATGGAAGAACTGGGTTGGGATGTCGGAAACAAGAAAGGCCACTCCGAAGCCTACAAAGACGTGATTCACGAAGATGCCATCAAGGTCGGTGGTGTCACAAAAGCCCCTGATTATTGTTTTCGTATCGGCGGCACTCGTAAATTCTTTCTGGAAGCCAAAAAGC
>JACNIU010000030.1 GCA_014382905.1 Desulfobacterales bacterium | reverse complement strand
CCGACAGCTGGAAAAAGGAATTTTTGAATGATTTTTGTGTGACCAACTTTTCCTATCATACTTTTTGTGATTTTTATCAGGACATGGTTAACCGCATCATTGCCTTGAATTGTGCGGTGCATACAGGGCGTTATAGTTTGACCGGCAATGAATCTGTGAATTATGAAGCGGGAATCGGCAAGGCAGGCAGTGTAGAAACCAAAGAGGCTCCACCGCCGGAATATAGATTTGCTGCCCTCAAGGAACTGGAAAAGTTACAGCAGGAACGAGATGAGATCCGTAATCTGGCCCGAAAAGAAAAGAACTTAGGCACCCAGGTGCAATTAAATACAAAAATAAAACAGCTCACGGACCGTATTGAGGCGGTTCGAGCTTCACTTTAGAGGTTGTAAGTATGGATAAGATGACGGAACAGGAAGGGGCAAGCCTTGATGTTGTGGGCGAAAACATTCAGGCCCTAAAACAAATTCTCCCCGATGCCTTTACCGAAGACAAGATCGATTTTGACGCCCTTCGCCAACTGCTCGGTGATGCCGTGGACGAAGGTGAGGGAAAATACGGCCTCAACTGGCATGGCAAAAAAAAAGCTCGACAGATAGCCCTTACCCCTTCAACCGGCACCTTACGGCCCTGTCCGGAAGAGAGTGTGGACTGGGACACTACCCAGAATCTTTTTATCGAAGGCGACAATCTTGAAGTGTTGAAGCTCCTGCAAAAGAGCTATGCCAACAAGGTGAAGATGATATATATCGACCCGCCGTATAACACGGGAAATGAGTTCATATACCCCGATAAATTTCAAGATAATTTGGATACATACCTCCGTTATACCGGGCAGAAAGGGGAGGAAGGTTTTAAAACTTCATCTAATACAGAGAGTTCAGGAAGGTATCATACAAACTGGTTGAATATGATATATCCGCGCTTGAAGCTCGGGAGGAATTTATTGAGGGATGATGGTGTTATCTTTATTTCTATTGACGATAATGAAGATGCCAATATGAAAAAAATTTGTGACGAAATATTTGGGGAAGAAAACTTCTGTGCGAAATTTGTTTGGCAGAAAAAGTATTCGCGAGACAATAGACCTCTTATAGGAACCACACATGAATACATTTTGATGTATGCAAAGAATATTGCTTCATTTTCTGAAACGAGGAACTTGCTGCCGCCGTCAGAAGAAAGCCTAAAAGTATACAGAAACCCAAACAATGACCCAAGGGGGAGGTGGAGACCTATACCATTAACGGCACAGGCTGGCCACGCAACACCAAGTCAGTTTTATGAAATTACAACACCAACAGGAGCAAAACATAATCCACCAGAAGGTAGATGCTGGAGTGTCACAAAAGAACGTTTTGAAGAATTGCTAAAAGAAGGAAAGATTTACTTTGGGAAGGATGGTTCATCACAACCAAATCTAATTAGATATATTGATGAAGTTAAAGGTTTTGTTCCTTGGACTTGGCTACCATCAAGTGATGTCGGGCATACAGATTCAGCAATGAAAGAATTTTATTCCATTTTAAGCAAAGAAGCCGCTTTTGAAACACCTAAACCGACAACTCTACTCACACACTTTCTGCGCATAGCAACTAAAAAAGATGACTATATTTTAGATTTTTTTGCAGGTACAGGATCAATGGCCCACAGCACTATTGGCTTGAATAGTGAAGATGCTGGCTCAAGAAAATTTATCATGGTCCAACTACCTGAGTTATGTGACGAAAAATCATCAGCCTTCAAAGCAGGTTACAGAACCATTGCCGATATCGGCAAGGAGCGTATCCGTCGGGCAGGAGCAAAAATCAAAGAAGAAAATCCAGATCATGATGGTGATCTTGGCTTCAAGGTTTTCAGGCTCGACTCCTCCAATATCCGTGTCTGGACTCCAGATCGTAATGATTTAGAAGGAACCCTGTATGAACACACCGAACACTTGGTCCCTGGCCGGAGTGAAGAAGATGTTCTCTATGAACTACTTCTCAAACGTGGTGTTGATCTGACCGTCCCCATCGAGTCAAAAGAGATAAGCGGTAAAACCGTGTACTCCATCGGTTACGGCGTGCTCTTTGCCTGCCTGAATACAACCATCAATCGAGATGAGGTGGAAGAACTTGCCCAGGGGATTGCCGCCTGGCACAAGGAACTCTCTCCGGCCAGTGACACCCAGGTGGTCTTCCGGGACTCTGCCTTTGCCGATGATGTTGCCAAAACCAACATGACCGCCATTCTGGAACAAAACGGCATCAAACACGTTCGCAGTCTTTAAAAGGGAGAGCAATGATGAAACTCCATTTTGAAGACAATCTTGATTATCAACAGGCGGCCATTGAATCCACAGTTTCCCTCTTTAGCGGCCAGGATATCTGCCGGACGGAATTCACTGTATCCCAAATCGGACCACAGCGGCTTACCGGCATGGAAGAATCCACCCTTGGAGTCGGCAACCGCCTTCAGCTCCTGGATGACGAACTCCTGGACAATCTCAAAGAAATTCAACTGAAAAACGGCCTTCGTCCCACGGACTCCCTTGCCAGTGGAGATTTTACCGTGGAAATGGAGACCGGCACCGGCAAGACCTATGTCTATCTCCGCACCATCTTCGAGCTGAATAAACGATACGGTTTTACCAAGTTCATGATTGTCGTGCCTTCCGTGGCCATTAAGGAAGGAACCTACAAAACCCTGCAGATCACCAGAGAGCATTTTGAAAACCTCTATCCCATGGCCAAGGGCTATGAATATTTTTTGTACGACTCCAGCAAGCTCGGTCAGGTCCGCAATTATGCGACCAGCACCAATATCCAGATCATGGTGGTGACGGTCGGGGCCATCAACAAAAAAGACGTCAATAATCTCTAGGGTTCCTTGAAAAATAGACATCAAGCCAATGTGGTAAATCTCACTATTACACT
>JACNIU010000102.1 GCA_014382905.1 Desulfobacterales bacterium | reverse complement strand
AGGAGTATCGCCAATTGAATCTGACAGAGGAAGGGATACGGTTTCAGCGGGCGTGGGTATCGCAATTCCACAGAGAGCATGAATATATCTGCTGGAGCTATGGGGTCGATCTTACCCGGCCGATTATCGAAATCTCCAATTCTAAAATGGAGTGGGGGGCATGGGATGAGGACCTTCGGACGATGAGGGTATCCGCTTTCCTCATAAGGGAGCATCCATGGGATGTGACCTTAAACGTATTCAAGCATGAAATCGCCCATCAGATCGTCACGGATCTTTTTAATACGACCGATGGCCATGGCCACCTCTTTCAGACGGCCTGCAACATGATCGGCGTTCCTGAAGGATTTCGTGGGGCCAAGGGGGATCTGCCGCGAAAAATTGTCGATTTCAGAGCACAGGAGATTGATTCAGCAAATGCGAGGATGTTGGACAAGGTCAGGAAGCTGTTATCCTTAGCCCAGTCCGGGAATGAAAACGAGGCCTTTTTTGCAATGAAAAAGGCGAATGAGTTGATTGAGAAATACAATATTGACAGGATCGAGCACGATAAGGCCTCCAGGTGTGTTCATGCCATCATCAACCATAAAAAGAAACGCACAGAGAATTACCAGCGCCGGATATGTCTGATTCTGAGGGAGCACTTCTTTGTGGATGTGGTGTATTCCCATCTCTATGACGCGGATGATTGCCAGACATATCGAACCATTGAGCTGTTGGGAACAGTTGAAAACGTCCGTATTGCGGAATATGTCTATTATTTTCTGTTGAATCAGATGGAGGTCCTCTGGAAGGCCCATCAACGCAAAGAACATAAATCCGGTTCCGGGAATAAGAGGTCCTACAGGCTGGGGGTCTTAAGAGGGCTCCATGACAAGTTGGACCAGCAGGCAAATGAGCGGAAGAAACGGTATGATCTTAAGGGCTCCGGCGCAAAGACGATGAGCGCACTGATTTGCGCTGGAGACAAAATGTTAAGAGAGTTTACGCGGATGCGGTTTCCCCGCCTGTCTAATTACAGATCCCAGGGTGCGACCATAGACTATGGCATGTTTCAGGCCGGTATCGATGACGGTAAACGGCTGAATATCTACAAAGGGATTCAACAGAAGGATGGATATCAGGGGAGATTGTTGACGGGCTTGCCCAAAAACGGATTTTCCTGAAACCCGCAGCGATACTGTATCCCCTCGAACCTATCGCCCACTCTTAAAATCAGGCAGATCACCTCTCCCAGTCGAAGTTCCATTTCATGGTGAATTGAACGCGGTGATCCTGGCCGGTTGTACTCCCATCAACCGCCGTGTTATCGGTGACGGTGCGGTGGCCGAACAGATATTCGAGGCCAATGTCAAACGGGGGCCAGGGGCTCCAGATCAGGTTTGCAGAGGCATACTGGGTCTGTTTGTAGGTTCCGGTTCCGGGAGTATGGGGCCACAGGTCGAAATCGGTGTCCATACGAACGTAGCCGTACGTGGCCGATGACCGGAGGGATTCGGTCCACCAGTGCTGATAGGCCACCCACGCGCCGAGGGCCGGGATGACCTTCAGGTTTGAATCCTTGGTTGGGGACGTGGGGGCCGCATCCAGCCCCAAACCCGAGGTGTCCTGAATGTAGGCACCGAGGGCATTCCCGTACTGGACCCCCCATATGAAATTGTCGTTCTTCCAGGTGGTCACACTGCCGCTCAGGGTCACCCCCCATCCGTTTATGGTCTGGTCGTATCCCGGCCCTTCCGCCCTCAGCCGGCGATACAGTCCGCCCAACTCTATTTGGGTCCACCCCGGCTCATAGCTCAGCTTCCCGATGATTGCCGGAATCTGATCCACGGAATGGATGCCGGGATTTCCGGATGGCGTTGTGATATCCCCTGCGGCGTCCTCCACGCCTACGGTGAAGAAGAGATCCCGCTTTTTAGAACCCGGTTGCAGCGGGATCTTGAGACTCGCCTGGGTGAAACGGACCTCGGGGACGGCGTTGGGACCCTCGAAATCCAGGGTGTCCGGCATGGCGGACTGGTTCAACCACAGGGTATAGTCGAGCCCCGCCTTGAGCCAACCCCACTGTCCGTAGGCCTTGTAAATCTGAAATTCTGCGGCTGTTGTCGAACCCATCAGGTTCACATCTGCATACACCCTGAGAGGACCCCATGGCGTGTCGGTCTCTGCCCAGCCTTCAAGGTAGCTCTGGTTCGGGCTGAAGCCGGTCCTGTTCGTGCTCCCAACAGCAGGCCCCCCCACAGGAATGCTGGCCGTAACGAACTCTCTTTGGACGCTGCCCCCGGGGGTCAGTCCCACTGCATTGAAATCGTGAATGACGTCGACCTGGATGGCCCCCGCGATTCCCACCCTGACGTCGCGTTCCCAAATTTTCAGGGGCTCCGGGGCACTATCGCCGGCCTTTGCCACGACCGGTTCCTGAGCCTCGGGGGGGGCCTTAACCGCGGCCTTGATCTTAGTCTGAGATGACCTGGCAGGGACCTTTTTCCCTGGCTCGGGTTCCGCTCTTTTAACTGTCGGGGATGCTTCGGCCACGGGTTTTACCCTGTCCGCTTCAAGCTCGTGCACCCGTTTCTGGAGCTCCAGCACCATCTTTTTAAGGACCTTCATCTCGTCCTGCATGGCGCTGTCTGAAACCTCGGCCGCAGGAACAATTGTCGCAAAGGCCGCAAGAATTGCGGGGATCAAGAACCAGAATCGAAATATCTTGACTCTCATGGAAACGCCTCCTCGATTAGTGCTTCGTACTTTCGGCCATCTTCCGCTTAAATTCGGTGCGGTCCTTGCCCGCGTCAAGCGGCGGCTCCTTTTTTTGTGAAAAGTAATGCGTATACGGCTATTACAATCATAACCAGGGCGATGATCAGCCAGAGTTCATCAAGCGTGGCCGATGCAAAGGCGGACATGATGAAAATGGATGACATGAATACAATGATTTTAGTGCTGA
>JACNIU010000111.1 GCA_014382905.1 Desulfobacterales bacterium | reverse complement strand
CCCTTGACCTGGCCGATCGTGGATATGTACTCCAGACCGGCAGAATCACACAGGAGGGCTCGGGTCAGGAACTCCTTCAAAGTGACATATTCCGTTCTGCTTTCTTAGGTATTTGATCAGCCTGCCAATTTTCAATGTCATACAGTATAGGCCCAAGCCCCAGACCGCCTCCTAAAGTCACAGGCCCGCCAAAAATCCAGGAATACATCATTGACCTTGAAATGGGGCCGATCCAAGTTAATCATCTGAAAGATTTGGATAACAATCGTAACGGCACGTGCTTCCCCCTTTTTTTCTTTTTGCAGTGCCTACATTCCACCTTCCTCATCTTGAAATCTTTTTTTGTAGAAACCTGGGATTTGATGAAGACACATGCCTTGGTTTGCTCAGTTTAAGAAAAGAGATGCCGAAGGCCACAATCCCCGCATTACAAAGCCAAAAAAAATATGCGCTCGAAAAAAAATGCTTGACATACCAATATAGCTGTGCTAACAAAATACTCAAATGAGCAATAATAGCTCACATGAGCGGCAAAGAATCATGGAATTAGATAGGCTCAACATCAAAGTCTGCAGGCTTTTCTACGAAGAGCAGTTCACAAAGACTGAAATCGAAAAAAAGCTTCAGATCTCCCGTTTCAAAGTGGCCCGTATCCTAAAGGACGCCAATCGTAGCGGCCTTGTAAAGATCCAGATTAACGAGCCAGATGCAGATCTGTCCGAGCTTGAAAGGGAGTTGGAGGCGAAATTTGACTTGAACAGCGCTGTTTTAGTTTGGGATGACGAGGAATCTCTTGAACGCCTTAAGAAGAAGGTGGGGGAGGTTGCAGCCAGTTATCTCCTTGGGATTCTCAAGAAAGGCGATGTCTTTGGCGTAGGGTGGGGAACGACTACCTATGAACTGGTAAATGCACTTCCAGATGCAGTCGGGAAAAAAGTACGCGTAGTCCAGGTCAGCGGGGGAAACACAGCTCTTTCCTCGGGCATCGACAGCCAGGCCCTCACTATGCAGTTGGCAAAAAAATTTGGTGTTGAGCCGTATCTCCTCCACGCACCTACGCTTGTGGACAGGCCGGAAACCAGAGATGCTCTTATGAAAGAAAGCGCTTTGCAGCAGATATTCAAGATATATCAAAATATCAACATGTTGATAGCGGGGATCGGTGCGTTTTTTCCAGGCGGATTTATTGGTACCCGCCATATTGATCATTCCGAAATGGAAATGCTGCCTCAAGAGGACGTTGTTGGGGAATTCCTCACATACTGCTTCGATGTCAAAGGGAACATATGCCAAACCGAGACGTTGAATCGTATCATCGCCATTCCCATCGACGTAATCAGAAAGGTCCCATGCTCCGTGGCAATCGCTGTGGGGCACGAGAAAGCGGTGGGGGTAATCGGTGCTATCCGTGCCGGATTGATCAATACACTGATCACCGACACGACATCAGCGAAAACCATGTTGCAAAATGTTAACTGATCACCAACGATAATGAAGAGAGTGGTGATCATAGAAACAAAACCACAGAAAGGAGGAGAGTAATTGAAGAAGATGCAAGGAAACCGAAATGAACGAGGAGAGTGGTGATCATAGAAACAAAACCACAGAAAGGAGAAGCGTAATGGAAGAAGATGCAAGGAAAACCGAAATGAACGAGGTGGGAGGAGTTCCCAAGGGGCCTGGGATGACCAGGCGTGACTTTATTAAAAAGGTTGGTGTAGCTGGAGCTGTAGTGGGTGCGTCGACTGTTTTAGGGGCGCCGTCGATCATTAAGGCCAGCAGTCTCAAGAGTGGACCTATCAAGATAGGGCTTCTTGAGGATCGGTCCGGAAACTTTGCTCTGTTCGGAATCCCCAAGCACCACGGCACGCTTTTGGCAATAAAAGAGATCAATGAGGGCTATACATTACCCGGAGGGCCAACAGGGCCTGGTGGTTTGGGTGTCTTCAGCAAGTGTGCCTCCATCCCGCCTGTTGAAAACATTAAAGATGGTGTCATAGATAAAGGAGGTTCTCTAAAGGACGCTGGGGTCGTATTCAATGACACCGACGAGATCCTGGTGAAATCGGGGGAAAAGGGTCTCCTCGGTCGAAAGGTGGAGTTGATTGATCCAGATCCCCAGTCTGACAACCGGCGCTTCCAATCTCTTACCAACCGTCTCATCATGGACGAGCAGGTGGATGTAATTATGGCCGGCTTTGCCAGTGCAGAACGTGAGGCAATCCGCCCAATAATGGACAAAAATAAGCAATTATATTTCTATAATAACCAATATGAGGGGGGCGTAGCAGACAAATACACATTCTGTACTGGCGCAGTAGCTGAGCAACAAATTATTCCCGCCATGCAGTATTGTGTTGCCAATTTCGGCCCGCGGTTCTACATACTAGCTGCAGACTACAACTTTGGTCAGCTAAGCGCTATGTGGTCCCGTGCAATGGCGCCGATTGTAGGGGCCAAAGTCATTGGTGAGGAATTTATACCGCTCAGCGTTTCCCAGTTTAGTTCCACCATTGCCAGGGTCCAGAAAGCCAAACCTGACTGGTTGATGATGTATATTACTGGTGCTAACCACTCTAACTACTATCCCCAGGCCAATGCGGCTGGAGTAAAATTCCCAATGGGATCAAGCATTAACATGGCGCAAGGCTATGAGCATCTCCGTTTCAGCGCACCTGCCCTTTCCGGCATGTACGTGGCCGTAAACTACATGGAGGAGATCCCAACTAAACGGAATCAATCTTTTGTCAAACGATGGCGTGAAATGTTTCCCAAGGAGCCTTATATCTCCCAGCAGGCTCAGAACGCCTACATCGCCATCCATCTTTATGCCAAAGCTGCAAGGTTGGCCGGGACGACAGACCAACAGAAGGTGCTTGAGGCATTGGAATCGGGCATGGGTATGGAGGCCCCAGAGGGATGGGTATTCATGGATCCGGCAACTCACCACCTGAGCCACTACATACGCATGGCCAGGTGCGACGATAACCATAATATCTCATTTGTTAAGGAATGGCCAACTGTTGAACCATGGTGGACTCGTCGTTTGGGCACAAACCTGGTGAAACATCCTGAGTTCAAGCAGTACACCCCTGCTGAAGATCCATACTTCAAGAAAAATCTAAAGTAAAACAAAGGAAATCAAGGGCACCGGATTAGACTCTTCCGGTGTCCTTGACCTGCGGGGTGGTCAAGACATGACGCTTGGGTTTATGGGCAATCTATTCTATCAGTACGCGGACAATATGGCATTTCTGCTGCTGGCAGCACTTGGTCTTATCATCATCCTCGGAGTACTTGATATCATCAACCTTGCCCACGGTGAGATGATAATGATGGGGGCCTATGTTACCACTATCACCTACCAGTTGGGGCTTCCACTCGGGCTCTGCATCGTGGTCAGTGCCGTGGCAGTAGGTCTCTTCGGTCTTGTAGTGGAACGTCTCGTTATAAGAAGGTTTTCCAATGACAAGCTGGGAGCCATGGTAGCGACTTGGGGGATCAGCCTTATCTTGAGCCAGGGGACCCTCATAATCTTTGGACCATCCATGGCCCCCGTCCCTCTCCCTCAATGGAAGCTCTCCTTTGGAGGGTATTCTTACTCTGGCTATCGCATCTTCCTTTTTGTCATGGCCCTGACTGTCCTGGCAGGCCTCTGGACATACCTTTACAAAATAAGGATTGGCGTCTTCACACGGGCAACCATGCAGAAGCAGGAGATGGCCCAAAGTCTTGGTATTGATACGCGAAGAATTGAATCGCTCACGTTTGCCATCGGTACCGGTTTAGCCGGGCTGACAGGGGCCCTCTATGCGCCTACCACAACGATCGTACCTCTTATGGGGACCACCTTCACCGGTATGGCATTTATCACCGTGGTAGTGGGGGGTGGGGCTAACCCGATCATTGGTGCCCTTGGCAGCAGTGCAGTCCTTTCTTGTATAGTCACCCCTCTTTCCAGCACATTAGGAACATTCATGGGTCGAATAGGGCTTCTGATTTCAGCACTGGTAATCATACGATTCCTTCCAACAGGGATCTCCGGGTTCCTGAGAGATCTCAGACGAAGGAAAACCGATGACAACATTTCAGATAGTTGACAATGAAAAAATACTTTAACCTCCTAAACGGGCCCAACACGATTGGCAATTCGACGCCTTCCTGGGTAATCTTTTCCGTTATTCTTGCCCTTTTTCTTTTATATCCCCTATTCGGGTCAAGATTTATGGCCTCGAATATCTCTCTATTCGTCCTATATGTCCCGATAGCCTTTGGACTGAGCCTGCTTTGGGGCTACTGCGGTGTCCTCAGCTTCGGACAGATGGCGTTCTTCGGGATTAGTGGGTATGTCTATGGAATTATAGCTGCCAATTTTCAGGCCTTTCCAGGGGGAACCTGGATTGCCTTGGTTGCTGGTATAGTGGCTACAGTTCTTATGGCCGGTTTCTTTGCATATTTTGTATTCTACGGTCAAGTAAGTAGCTGGATTATTCCTGTTTTGACTCTTGTACTGACCCTTGTCATGGAAACCTTTATGGGGCAAACAGCGGGTTATCAATGGAAAGTTGGAAACGCTCTTCTCGGCGGTTACAATGGGATGACAAATATTCCTTCAATCAAGGTGGGTCCAGTTGCCTTTATGAGTGGAACATACGCCTTGTATTACCTGATCATTGGATCTTGCGGCTTAATATATCTTGCCCTTCGAGTACTCATTAACTCCAAATGGGGCAGCATAATCGTTGCCATAAGGGAGGACTTAGAGCGCACACGAACAGTCGGGCACAACGTGAATCTAATACAAGTACTGGTATTTGTTTTGGCGGCTTCCTTAGCCGGACTGAGCGGCGTTTTCTATGTTTCGTGGGGCAACTATATAGATCCATCCACCATGGGGCTTATCAGTGCAACAATGCCAGTTGTTTGGGTTTGTGTTGGTGGGCGTGAGAGCTTCCTCGCAGTCCTGATGTCTACCATAGTATTGGGTTACGTGGCGGATCTCCTTTCCGTTTACGGTGGCCAGTATGCCTTTTTGGTCAGTGGGGCGCTATTGCTCGTTGTGATGCTCTTTTATCCACAAGGGATCTTCGTTTCCATTGCCAGAAGATTTGAAACAACGAGGAGACAGAAAGATGCCGATGCTCGAGGGGCAGAACGTATAGAGATTGGAAAGACTATAAGCATGAAGAGAGCAGCCGCTAAGGTCCTGTCGGAGGCGACCCCCACTGGACACGGTCTCATCTTGCAGGGAAAAAGGCTTTCCAAATCATTCGGCGGTATAGAGGCAATCAGGGATTTAAGCTTCGAAATGGAGCGAGGGGAGCTTCGGTGCTTGATCGGTCCTAATGGAGCCGGCAAATCTACTTTTTTTAATCTGTTGACTGGTCTTTACAGTCCTGATTCGGGGGAGATCTACTTCAAGAATGAACCCATTACCACTCTTCCTTCCTTTCAAAGGATTCGGCGAGGTATCAGCTTGAAATTTCAGACCACAAGGACTTACCAGAATCTCACCGTTGCTGAAAACCTTCAGATTCCTTATCAATCAATGGATGAAAGAAGTGAAACTAGGGACCGATTGGGGTGGGCTTTCGAAGCCTTTGGGCTGAATCAGCTTATGGATCATCCTGTGAAAGGCCTCAGTCACGGACATCAGCAATGGCTCGAGATCTGTCTTGCGTTAGCCACTGATCCTGAATTGCTTTTGCTTGATGAGCCAACAACAGGAATGACTCCCGAAGAGACTTCCCATACTGCTGAATTTGTCAAAGTCCTCAATGAGATTGGGATATCAGTCTTAGTGGTGGAGCATGATATGGCATTTGTCCGACAGATTACCAGCAAGGTAACCGTCCTGCATCATGGTTGCATTTTTGCAGAAGGAAGCCTGCCCGAAATAGAGTCAAACAAGGAAGTCCGAAGAATATACCTCGGGGAGTAGTATATGGGTGAACCTATCGTTGTCATCTCAGAGATCTATGCGGGATATGGTAGCGGTGACGTGCTTCAGGGTGTTAATCTCACGATCGGCAAGGGAGAGATTGTTGCAACCATTGGACGCAATGGTGTGGGAAAAAGCACCTTGATGAAGGCCTTGATTGGGATCATAGATGTTCGAAAGGGCTCTATAAGTTTTGAAGACACAGATATCACAATACGTTCCCCGAAGTGGCGTGCCCGAAAAGGGATAGGGTTTGTCCCCCAGGGGCGCGAGATCTTCCCTGAGCTGAGCGTGGAAGAAAACCTTCTCACAGGGGAGCAGGTAGGCATGGCTAGGGCCAAAAGGAAACTACGCTATGAACTGGTGTATGAATATTTCCCGATTCTCAAGGAGCGTAGGCGACAGAGAGGGGGGACCCTGAGTGGGGGACAACAGCAGATGTTGGCTATCGGCAGGGCCCTTGTTGGTAATCCTGAGCTTCTCCTACTGGACGAACCTTCAGTCGGAATACAGCCCACTATAATCCAACAGATCGGAAGATCCCTTCTAATGCTGAACCATGAGGAGGGGTTAACCATATTCCTTGTGGAGCAAAACATCTCGTTGATCGAGAATGTGGTCCAACGGGCCTATGCCATGGACAAGGGACGGATTGTCTCGGTATTGGATGGGGAACAGGTCAAAGATAGAGACCTTTTAACACAATACCTGGCTATGTGAGATAGTGTTCTTGATAATCAAATAGTAATCTTTGCGTAATGGAAAGGAAAAACACTATGGCAGTTCACCATCTGAATGAAGAAGTCCAAGGAAACTTCCATTATACAATTGGACCATATTCTAAACCGGTTATGACTGTGGATCCAGGCGACACGATAGTGATCGAAACACTCGATGCCTTTGGCGGAAAAATCAGAGACGAAAAAACAAAGCCAAGTCAAGTATTGGAGTTTCCCAATGTCAATCCATTAAATGGACCGATATTTGTCAAGGGGGCTGAAAAAGGGGACTCGCTTGCGGTACATATCAAAGCTATCAGCCCCCGTGGACCACAGCCAAGAGGGACGAGTTGCTTAATTCCTTTCTTTGGGGGGCTTACAGGCACGAAAAAGAGCCCGACGCTTCAGGAACCGCTTCCCGAAATCGTCTACAAAGTAGAAATCACAGAACATGATATCATTTGGAGAGACCGAATTCGTTTCCCGTATGACCCATTTGTCGGCACAATTGGCACATCCCCCGAAATTGACTCCATCAATTCACTAACTCCTGAAAGTCATGGTGGAAATATGGATCTCCCGAATGTCCGGCCAGGAAATACCATCTATTTACCGGTCAATACAGATGGAGCTTTGCTTTTCGTAGGCGATTGTCATGCCACCCAGGGAGACGGGGAGCTCTGCGGGGTAGCTATTGAATTTCCAACAGTGACAACGCTCGATCTGGACTTGGTTAAAGGTTGGAGCATCGAATGGCCAAGAATTGAAAGTGAAGAATACATTATGAGCGTTGGGAGCGGACGCCCCATGGAAGATGCTGTCAAGATTGCCTTCAGAGACCTCATTTCATGGATGGAAGAGGGATATGGGTTTGACCGGTACGATGCCTATTTCATATTGACTCAAACGGCTCGTGTGCGCATCGGGAACATGGTGGATCCTAATTATTCAATCGGGGCAAGCATTAGTAAGCAATATCTTGCCGAATAGCACGACGATTCTTCTCGCGATTCCGAGAACTATTGAAAGAGAGAGTGAACGCTTACAGATGATGGGACAAACTTGTGATAGTCATAGAGATTTAGTCCCTGAGGATCAATCGGATTTCTTGCTCTATACAGGAACGGGATGGTATGAATAAGATCTTCTATGAAGAGTTACTTAATGGGTGGTGCCCCCGGGTTTCAAACGATGAGGCGCTTATTTGTGTTTTTGAAAAGGTACGGGATATTCCATACGGTTCAACTGGAGAGAGGAATCCTGAGAACATCGTTACGGAAAACCTCGGGTCTTGTTCCGGAAAGCATATCCTTCTGAGCAACGTTTTCAGGACGCTCGGATTTGAAACAAGGATACTTACCTGTCTTCACTTTTTCAATGAGGCGCTTCCCTTTGGGAATGACTATCCTGAACCCCTAAATGAGCTCCTGCAAAATCACCACATCATTGATTTCCATCACTTCATTAAGATCAAGAAGGGCGGGATATGGTTAAATGTTGATGCTACCTGGGACGCGCATCTAAGTAAATTCGGATTTCCTATTAATTTGGAATGGAGAGGAGATAGTGACACAACCCTAGCTGTCCACCCAATCAAGTTCTACCCTGAAACTGATGATGTTATAGGTCTAAAAGAAGGGCTTATTGCAGAGCTGTCACCGGAGGACCAAGTTCTAAGGGCCAACTTCTTGCGACTGCTCACAGACTGGTTCAAGGAAATCCGGTCAGAGGACTGATTGAACCTTTCTTAAACGCCCAATCATATGACCTGTTTTTCTTATTGAGGGTTCTGAAATGAGATCGTCAAACTATTTTGCAGGCATTGATGCAGGAACTACTGGAACCACAGTAATGCTTGTAGACTTGAGCGGCGAAGTGATTGAAAGCTCTTACAGAGAATATCCATGTACTTATCCTCATCCCGGGTGGGTAGAGCAGGATATAGTACTAGTTTGGGAAATGATTTGCAAGGCCAGCCAAGAGATTTTTTATCGCACCGGTATCAATCCGATAGATGTTCTTTCTATTGGGGTATCAAGCCAACGAGGCACCTTCGTCTGTGTTGATTCAACTGGTTCTCCCCTCCATAATTCTATCGTATGGAATGACTGCCGGGCAAGTGATCAGGCAAGCAGACTTTCTGAAAAAATCGATCCCGAAAATTACCAGAGGATTACGGGTATGCCGATTTCGGCACTTTGGGCCGCGCCTAAGATTATGTGGCTTGTGGAGAACCGCCCCGATATTATTGAAGAAACTTACAAGATAATTAACGGGCAGGAATATATCCTTGGTCGATTAGGTACAGAGACCCTTTTCTCGGACCCATCTTCGCTTACACTTAACGGAATGATGGATATAGATTGTCTTGACTGGAGCGACAAAGTGATATCTGCCCTTGGACTTCCAATGGAGAAGTTTCCAAAGATGGTTACCCCATCCAGGCAGGAGGGCGTAGTTTCCGGAAAGGCCTCATCTGAAACTGGGTTTGCAAAAGGGACACCGGTATGCCGGGGCGGAGGGGATCAGCAGTGCGCAGCCATTGGAGCTGGAATTATCACCGAAGGTATGGCGGAAATCACGATTGGTACCGCTGCCATGATGGTTGCTCACATCGACAGCAGAAAGGAAGACCCTAAGAAATATGCGTATATCGGTGGCAATGCAATTCCCAAAAAATGGGACATGGAGGGCGGCGCATTCGCATCGGGGGCATGCCTACGGTGGTGGAGGGATACGTTTGGTCAAATGGAGATTGAGACCGCTACGAGGCAAGGTTTAGATGTATATGAGGTGATGACTCATGAGGCGTCAAAAGCCCCTCCTGGTTGTAAAGGGCATCTTTTTTTCCCCTTTTTGAACGGACAGGTGACCCCGACATACGATAGCTGCGCAAGGGGAGGAACTTTGGGCCTGACACTTGCCCACGATAGATCTACCATGATTCGTTCTGTGTTGGAGGGGACTGCCTTCGAGCTTAAGATGGTAGTGGAGGCCCTTGAGAAGGTACTTGGGCGACCATTTGATGTTGTTAGATTGACTGGTGGAGGGGCCAAATCTGAGCTGTGGACACAGATTCAATCTGATATTTATGGAAGGCCGATCGAGACATTACAGATCGCTGAGTGTACGACCTTTGGGGCCGCCATTTTGGGGGCTTTTGCCGCAGGTGTGTTCAGCAGTATTGAGGAGGCGGTGGTAACAATAGTTAAACCTCGGAGTTCTATTGAGCCTAATACCAAAAACGTCGAGCTTTATGATGAACTCTACTCCATTTTTCATGACACCTATCAACTCCTCAGGGAAGCAAGGGTCTATGAGAGAATGTCTCAAATCCAGAACAGGCTCTAAAACGCCTTGGGCATCATTCATCCCTTCGACTAAGTTAGTGATATTTTCCCTTTTGCCTTTTTGGGTATTTGATCAGCCTGCCGAGATCTATTCAACTCCTTCCAAAATCCCTGCCTCTCTCATGATTTCTTCAATGGTTGCCTTCTGCTCTTTGCCAAGGGGGAGCAGGGGAGGGCGTACCGGGCCGCCATACATCCCTATCAGGTCCAAGGCCGCTTTCAGTCCCGGAATCCCGAAACGGGAGGTTACCGCCGCGTTGGCCGAAATAAGCCTAAGCTGGATGTCACGCGCCCTTTTCATGGCCCCGTTTTGAAAGCACTCCACAATTTCAGATAGGGCATGAGGCGCCACTGCGGCAAGGGCCATGACACCACCCACGGCCCCAACTGTCAGGGCCGGCAAAAGGAAACTTCCTGAACCGGCCAATACCTGAAAATCGCCACTCTTGTGGAATACCTGTCCCATTTTCACCACATTACCGGAGCTCTCTTTCATCCCTATGATGTTCGGATGCCGGGCAAGCTCAATAATAGTATCTGCAGCAAGGTCAACCCCTGTAAAGGCAGGGACATTATAGAGGATGATCGGGATCGGCGATCTGTCTGCAATGTCCGTGTAATGAACCACCAGGGCCTTATGATCCATTCTGGCTTTGTAGTAGTACGGTGTAACGACCATGGCCGCGTTTGCTCCGAGACGGGCCGCCTTTTCAGTGAGTTCCACTGTTTCCCCGGTGGAGTTACATCCTGTACCGGCAATAAAAAGATGCTCGGAACCAATAGCCTGCCCGGCGGTTTTCCATGTCTCGAGTTTTTCCTCCCTCTTGAGCAACACGGCCTCGCCGTTTGATCCAAGAACAAGAAACCCGTTCAGTGGTGTCTTCTGCCATTTTTCAAGATTCAACGCCAGATTATCATGGTCCACCCGGCCGTCGGCGTCAAAGGGTGTGGGAATCGGTGGAAAACATCCTTCCAATAAAACTTTCTCTACCATAACTCTTACCTCGCTTTCTTTAACTTTAGGCACTTGTAACTTTAGGCATTTCAAACTTTAAGCACTCAAATTACTACCTCCTTTGAGGGGTGGTAATTTGACTGCGCGAGACATCGCAGTTCTTCATCATACTCTGTTATCATCCTGTCCCACGAAAAACGTCCCATTTCGCGGGAGAGCTTTTCAACTTCACTCCTGTGTCGGGAGCAGTCCAAGATAACATCACAGAGTTTTTTTACCAGGTCATTCTGATCCTTGTAAAGAAAATCATTGTGGAAGGATTCGGGAATGATCTCCGGATAGGAGAGCCGATGGGGAAGCAGGGGGATACACCCGTGGCGAATCGCCTCCACAATCGAGATCCCAAAGTTTTCCTGGGTTGCAGTGCTGACTACAATCGACCCCCGCTTCAGCCACTGGCGATACATTTCCCTTGATTCCACATACCCGTATTGAACAATTCGTGCCCCATAGCGCTCTTTGGCAGCGATGAATGCGTTGGGGACCATCTGAAAATTCTGTCCTAAGAGGGCAAGACGAAAATCGAGGCCACGGTCAAGCACCGCATCTAAGGCCTGGAAGAAATCACCCGGGTTTTTGTCAAACTCCCACCTGTGATTCCATATAATAAGCGGGGGCCCTGTTTCAGGGGAATGGAAAACTTTTTCCTCGGACGGAAACCGACATCCGGGATAAAGCACCTTTGCCTTTGAACGGATTTCATCAATTACCCAGTGTGGCCGGTATTCAGGCATCATCTTCAGAAATCCTGGGAGGGCCTCAAAAAAAGCGTTAAAGTGAGTACGGGAATTAAACAGGATCCGCTCTGAGGCAAGACCGGTGGTAATATCGGTAAAACCGAACTGGTAATCGATGGTTTCCCCGGGGGCCAGAGGGTATGTAAGCTGGTTTTCATGGAAATAGACTAATGCAGGGGGGCAGGAATGACCTGTGAGCCCCTTGAAATCAGAGAGGCTCATAAGGTCGCTTGTAATAAGGCCGTCGTACTCTTTGAGATCGGGAACTTTCTTGAGGAAATATAGTGCAGCACCCCGCATTCTCCATTTCCAGAAGCGGGAAGGGAGGGTCAGGAGGTCAATCCTGTGTTGCGAATGAGAAATCAGCCCTTCGGCAAAGTCCTGATGGGAACCCCCGAAAAATGGCTCTAAGAACAAAAACTTCAAACCGCTCCCTTCTTTTCAGGCATTCGGGGGTTTTTAGCATCGGCCGCGTCAGCGATCGCCAAATGCCTAAGTCCCGCCTGAGGTGGGATTGAGTTGGAAAATAAGGCCCGTCCCGACGGAGTTGAAAATGGGTTTAAAGATGCTTTGAGATGGATATGCTAAAGGTTGTTCCTTTCTCTGTGCCCGGTTCAATCCACACCTTTCCGCCATGCCGTTCTACGATCTCCTTTACTATAGCCAACCCCAGACCTGTTCCCTGGATCCCTTTGGATGTATTCTTTCGTTTGAACAACTCAAAGATCTCTTCTGAATCTTCTGCCTTTAGACCGATGCCATCATCTGTTACAGAAAGAATATGGGTTTCATCTGACTCCCTATACCCTATTTTAATTTCTCTCAAATCATCGCCGCCATATTTAATGGCATTGTCCACCAGATTTCTTACCACCCTGATAATGGACAATTTATCTACCTTGATTTCGGGCATATCTTCAGGCTGAGACCAGGCTATTTGACGAACCGCAAGCCGGGCCATGACTTCTTCTTTGACCACCTCTAAGATATCTTTAATTTTGGTTTTTTCAATGGAAAGGGGTCTCTCCTTGGTCGATATATAAAGATTGATCTCTTCAACAAGAGCCCCGATCTGTTCGGAAGCCTTTAAGATTTGCTCACAATGGGTCTTACCTTTCTCCCCAAGGATATCGCCGTAATTCTTGTGCAGAAGTCTTGTCAACCCGTAGATTCCCATGGTCGGGCTTTTAAGATCATGTGAAACCGAGTAGGCAAACAGCTTTATTTTTTCAGAGCTTTCTTTCAATTCGTCCTCTGCTTTTTTCCTCTTTTCCGCCATCTGGTTGAAGGCTGTGGCCAGTTCACTAAGCTCATCTTTCGTTCTTACATAGATTTCATGGTCAAGCGCTCCCCTGCCGAATTCCTCGGAGCCTTCTTTCAACCTGCGAACAGATGCAATGATCCCTTTGGTTGTAATCCATGTTACCAGTCCCATAATAATGAGGGCTGAAATCACCATGGTCAGTGTTATTGCTGAGGCTATGGAGACTGAACGCCTGGAATCCTCCGCAGCCCTGACTGTATCTGCGTGTATCAGGGGCTGGATGTCTTCATTCAGCGCCTTATCCATCTTCGTGAGATCGTCCCGGAACCGGTCGAGTTTCCCATATAACTGATCTGTGACTGCCATGGAATCATATCCGACCTTAATGGCATGATTATAGTCCCTGTCGATTAGCCTGATAGCATGACTCTCTTCATCAGAAAGACCGGTGTTGCTGTACATCTTCCTGAATTCCCTAAAGGCCTGTTCTGCGCTCTTCACCTCTTCCCGCTGAAAGCCGGTGTGCTGGACCAGATATCGCTCAATTGCTGCAAAGACCTCATGAGAACAGATTTGCATATTGAGGGCGACTTCTCCCTTTGCCTTGGTCCAACCCGGACTCTTATGAGTGGCCCTTTCGAGTGCTTTGCCAATCGATTCATTGATCCCCCTGGTGGCCTCTCTGAAAACCCGTTGCGCATCGTGTTGTTCGTTCACAAGGGCAACGATATCATGGCAGAGTTTCCTGAATTCCGCAAAAAACAGAGATACTTCTCTGTGAAACCGTTTCTCCTCTTCAGTCTCGGCTAATTCGCTAAAGTCAGAAACAAGATCTTCGAACTTATTCTCGGAATCATGAAGCCATTTTACATGGGAGGGGTCCCTCTCCATGGCATAGCCCATCACTGCCCTGGAGGTGTTTCCCATATTGATTTCCATTTCTAAGATTATTTCCTGAAGAGGCTCCCTCACTTCCACGAACTGTTCTATTACCCTATTAATCCCATGGATCTGCCAGTAAGCGATAACGCCACAAATGGTTAGAACAGCAATCAATACCCCAAAGCTGGACCATAATTTTTTGGCAATTGTTAATTTCATTTTAGCGTGGGCACACCTACATAGTGTCTGAACGAAAAATCCTAATTTTCGTTCGGACACTACATAAAATAGGCTTTATGAGGACATCAGTCTCCTCTCCTGTCAGAACTAATCAAAACACCATAGAACTCTTTTCGGGCTCAGCAGGTAAATCCTGTCGAAGATCCCGCTGGGCGGGGAACCTCGGAGCCCTAATCGAGAATATGTATGAGGTTGCGTCCTATGTCAAGTAGTATGGGGAGGGATGTCAGTCTCTTGTTCACTTCGCTAACGGTCCGAATGAGCCCTTCTGCCTCATTTTTCGGATCTTGTGTATGTAATGGATTGCTAGTCTTGCAATATTTTGGTAGGTTTCAGCCGTTCTGACAGAGAATATGATCTCGTATTTCTGCAAACAAATCGGTAATACATTGAAATGGCAGGTTATTTCATTTCCAAATCTTGCTAAATTCAGACCGATGTGAGACGATTGATTAATCGGAGAGAACCACTACCCCAGATAGTTGAACCATGACAAATCTTTACCATTTTAGTAGATATTTTTCCATAAATGACCTAAAATGACTAAAAAATATTCCGGTTAACGCAGGGCCTATTTAACTGGGCCATCTAAAGCCTAAGGTGATCATGAATTTTGATAAAGATATAGGTTTTCCAAAATGATGACTTCTGAAAAAATAGTTGCAGTAGTTTTAGCAGGGGGCATAAAAAAGTTCTCTTTTAAAGAGTTTTGGCACCAGTTGGAGGATCTATTCTCCTATA
>JACNIU010000332.1 GCA_014382905.1 Desulfobacterales bacterium | reverse complement strand
TGTCATGAGGATGCTGCTCATAGACGTTTTCCAGCATCAAGCGTGAACCCTCTTCGCTGATCCGTTTGGCCAGCCAGGACCAGGTTTTCATGCTGTTTTCCAACCAGAGATCTTTCATGTGCCAGTACCTCTTATGGTCATATCCCGCATGACATACGACGGTCTTCGGCTTAAAAAAAGGTATCAGGCGGACCACCTGTTCAATACGCTTTTGCGTTAATCGCCTCACCTCAGGGTCAGGAGAGCCCGGAGAGAGGTCAATAAAGGGGGCATGAAGAGTAATTGTGAGACCGCAGTCGCAAAGACGTCTGGCGACAATGTTAACATCCGAAAGAGAACAATGGTCCAGGGCGTCGGCATCAAATCCTATCTCCGGGTTGAGCCGGTGGGTGATAAAGCGATCCAGATAAGACTGGCAAAGCATGGTGTAGGGGATGTTGACTTGAATCATGTTTGTGAGAGTGTTCATAATCAAAAGGCCTCGAGCTGCATTGACAAGAGAGGTTCATTCAGATATAAAGAGTGACCAAATTACCAATTTTTTTACGGGTGCCCTCTCATGAAAAAAGCCATCGTTTCGCCGCTGTGTTCAGCCCTGATAATTCCAGGTTTAGGGCAGATTATCAATCAGGACCTGAAAAAGGGAATTATTCTGCTCGGCATGGTTTTTCTCCTTTTCGTTGCCGGTACCATCAAGTTGATACGGTTGATCAACAGTCTCTTCAAATCAGGAACCATCGATCTTTCGGACTCTGAGACGATCATATCCAGGCTCAGGGCAGAAGACCCTACACTGTTCTGGTATATGGGGGCAGCTTTTGCCATCATCTGGTTTTATTCAGTTCTGGACGCTTACGTGGGAGGAAAAAAAATAGATCAGTCCGGGGAGGGGGATCTCTCATCATGAGGGCGTATTTGATTGACGAACTCCCTCCCTCAAAAATAAAGGAGATAAGCGGGTTCCTTAAGAAGAATGCCATCAGTTCCAGTCTGGACCAGATCTTCTGGGTCCGGATCCCCGATGATCTGCTGAATGAAACCCAGTGCCAGCACCGCATGTGCCAGCCCCATGTCTTCGCAGTTGAACTGGGTCTGGACTGGCTCAAGCTGGAACTGTTTGTTCGCAGCCTGAAGACCATGAGATGCGACTGCCCGGGCTATTGCACTCCCGTACAGAAAGATTACATATTCAACTTTGCCGATGAGATGATAGCGCAGTTGAACCTCTGTACTTAGGGCTCAAAAATAAGTTTTTGAGTGAGCCCGTCTCTCCGAAGACACCCACCCTGATCACAGCCCTTGTCTCTGCCGCGGACTTGTATCCCAGGGAAATATGGACCTGCTTATCATTGCTGACCTTGGCCAAAAATTGAGCATTTTTCAGAGGTCTCGAAGCCTGAACGGTATTTGCTTAGGCCTCAACTCCCATGCCATAGCGACCTTAGGGCTCACTTAGATACAGGTTATTTAGATCCGTGTCAATGCTGCTGATGTTCTGATTTAAAATTGACTTAAAAACCTATATCTGATATATTAATAAATTATCCCAATTTCTGGAGGCACACTGAATGGACTATAAGCAAACACTTAATCTGCCGAACACCGCATTTCCCATGAAGGCCAACTTGGTCAGAAGGGAACCAGAGATACTTGAGAAGTGGGAAGAAATCGATCTTTACAAACTCATCCGGCAATCTTCTGCAGGCCGGAAACGGTACATGCTACACGATGGCCCTCCCTATGCGAACGGCAATATTCACATGGGAACGGCCTTTAATAAAGTGTTGAAGGATATCATTGTCAAATCGAAGCAGATGGCCGGTTTTGACGCACCGTATGTGCCTGGGTGGGACTGTCACGGCCTTCCGATTGAGCACAGGGTGGATGGGGAATTGGGTGCCAGGAAGATGGAGATGTCCCAGGCGGAAATACGGGGAGTCTGCCGGCGGTACGCCGAGAAATATATCGATATCCAGCGCAATGAATTCAAGCGCCTTGGTGTTTTGGGTGAATGGGAGAATCCGTATCTGACCATGGATTACCCTTATGAGGCGACGATCGTAAGGGAGTTTGGCAAATTCGCATTAAGCGGGAGCCTTGTGAGGAGCAAGAAGCCTATATACTGGTGTATCTCCTGCAAGACCGCCCTCGCTGAGGCAGAGGTTGAATACGACGAACATACCTCGCCCTCCGTATTTGTTAAGTTTCCCATGATATCAAAACTGGATCAATTAGACCCGCTTTTGAAGGGGAAACAGGTCTCCATGGTGATCTGGACAACAACCCCCTGGACCCTCCCTGCCAATCTGGCCATTGCACTCCATCCGGGTCTGGCGTACGTGGCTGTCCAAACAGGAAAAGACGAAGTGATGATTTTAGCGGAAGGGCTCCTCGACATCTGCATGAACACCTTCGGCATTGAAACATATGAGGTTATCCATCTGTTTAAGGCTGCTGATCTGGAAAACCTCGAGGCAAGGCACCCTTTATATCACAGGCCATCCGTGATTGTCTTAGCGCCCTATGTGACATTAGAGGCAGGGACCGGTTGCGTTCATACGGCGCCCGGACATGGTCGGGAAGACTATGAAACAGGGCTTAAATATCGGTTGGAGCCATATTCGCCTGTCGATGACTCGGGCTGCTTTACCCCTGAGGTTGAATATTTTGCCGGCATGGAGGTGTTTGAGGCGAACCGCGCCGTGAATGATAAGCTCAGAGAGGCCGGCGCGCTTCTCAAAGAGCAGGAGATAACCCACGAGTACCCCCACTGCTGGAGATGTAAAAAGCCTGTTATCTTTCGATCCACGGAACAGTGGTTCATCTCGATGGAGAAGACTAACTTAAGAAAAAATGCGCTGGATGCCATCCGGAAGGTTTCCTGGATTCCCTCATGGGGCGAGGATCGTATCTTCAAGATGATTGCCAACCGCCCCGACTGGTGCGTTTCCCGCCAGAGGACATGGGGCGTGCCGATCACCGTGTTTTTCTGCGGGGCGTGTGGCGAACCGGTCATATCACAGGAGATTATTGATCATGTGGCCGGTATGATTGAAAAGTCGGGGGCTGATATATGGTTTACCAAATCAGAAAAGGAGCTCCTTCCCCCTGGGACATGCTGTCCCAATTGTGGAGAAGACCAGTTCAGGAAAGAGACCGATATTCTTGACGTCTGGTTCGATTCCGGTGTCAGTTACGCTGCTGTAATGGAGAAGAGGAAATACCTCGACAGCCCGGCAGACCTCTATCTTGAGGGGAGTGATCAGCACAGAGGGTGGTTTCACAGCTCACTCCTCTGCTCAGTCGGGACCCGCAACGAGGCCCCATACCGGGGTGTTCTGACCCACGGCTTTGTTGTGGATGGCACTGGCAAGGCCATGCATAAATCAGCCGGGAATGTTATCTCGCCTGAGGAACTGATCAAGAGCTATGGCGCCGAAATCCTGAGGCTGTGGGTAGCTGGAGAAGACTACAGAGATAATATCCGTCTTTCAAAAGAGATCCTTCAACGGCTGACAGAAGCTTATCGCCGGATCCGGAATACCTGTCGTTACCTGTTAGGTAATTTGAGCGACTTTGACCGGGAGACCGACTGGGTCCCTTATCAGCAGATGGAGGAACTGGACCGCTGGGCCCTCAACCGGCTCCAGGAATTGAACGAACGAATCCTAAGGGCGTATGAAGGCTTTAATTTTCACCTTGTCTATCACAATCTACACAACTTCTGCGTGCTGGACCTGTCATCATTTTATCTGGACATTATAAAAGATCGGCTTTACACGTCACCCAAAAAATCTGCGATCAGGCGTTCTGCACAGTCCGCAATGAGTGAAATACTTGACGTCCTGGTCAGACTGATGGCGCCAATCCTTTCTTTTACGGCCGATGAGATCTGGCAGCATATGAACGGAAAGAATCGGCCCTTGAGTGTTCATGCCGACCTTTTCTACCCGATAAAAGTGGAATATAAGGATGCTGAACTGGCCGGACGCTGGGAAGAGATCATATCTGTTCGAAAAGAAGTTACAAAGGTCCTGGAAATTGCAAGGAAAGAAAAGACGATCGGGCATTCCTTAGATGCCTCTGTACAATTGGGTGTTTCTGACAAATTATATACCAAATTAATAAGTTATGCTGATCAGCTAAGGTCATTGTTTATTGTTTCATCAGTTGACTTAATGGAAATAGATCTGATGGACGGTGGCTATGAGAGTGAAACGGTCCCTGGATTAAAGGTGGCGGTCTCTGCTTCATCAGACCCCAAGTGTGAGCGCTGCTGGATCCACGATCCTTCGGTAAGACATGACGACAACCATCCAACTATCTGTAAGCGATGCCAAGACGTCTTAGGCGAAATTATGCACTGATCATCTGGCCCGCACTCCTTGTTATCGTCCTCGACCAGTTGTCAAAACTGTTCGTGATACAGGGGCTGAGGATTCATGAATCAGTTCGTGTGATTGATGGCTTCTTTAACCTGGTCCATGTGAGAAACCGGGGGATGGCCTTCGGGCTTATGAACAGGCCCCATGCTGACTTCGCTTTCTGGTTCCTCGTTGTCGCGAGCCTTACTGCCATTGGCCTGCTGTTGTTCTGGTTCTTCAGGCTCAAGGATGGCGATAGTACCATCACGTTAGGCCTTTCACTCATCTTAGGTGGGGCTGTTGGTAATCTAATAGACCGGCTGAGGTTTCGAGAGGTGGTTGACTTTCTCGATGTTTTCATAGGCCCCTATCACTGGCCCGCTTTTAATATTGCTGACGCTGCAATAACCACGGGTACGTTTTTGGTGGCAATCAGCCTGATTTTCAAGCGTTAATCCAAATTCCTAAATTCACAATTCAGGTCATATGTATCCAGATCTCTTTTCCATAGGCCCTTTTACCCTTCACACATACGGCCTTTTTGTGGCTATTGGGTTCTGCGTTGGACTCATGATTACGATAAAACTCGGCAAGTCCGAGGGGATAAAGGCTCAGGAGGTGATGGACCTGGGTTTCCTGATCATCTTAGCCGCAATCGCCGGATCGAGGATTATGTATATCCTCATGAACATCCCTTACTATGTTGAACGGCCGATGGATATCTTCAAGATATGGCAGGGGGGGCTTGTTTTTTCAGGTGGGGTAATTTGTGTGGTTCTGACGGTCATGTGGTATGCCAAACGGCATGACCTCTCATTCTGGAAGTTGGCTGACCTGTGGGCCCCCGCAATGGCCATAGGTCAGGGCATTGGAAGGATCGGTTGCTTTATGGCCGGATGTTGCTACGGCAGGCCTACCGGGTCCAAATGGAGCATCGTGTTTACAGACCCCCACGCCTTAGCGCCCTTGAACATTCCCCTGCATCCGACACAGATCTATTCTGCTGCATACGCGCTTATTATATTCATTATTCTGATCTTGCTATATTCAAGAAAAAAGTTCGAGGGACAGGTCTTCCTCTGGCTCCTGGTCCTGCACAGCACGGCCCGTCTCTTCGTGGAGCGTTTCAGGGGGGATGACCGGGGGATCTTATTGGGAAGCGATATGAGTATCACCCAGGCGGTTACGCTCCTGATCCTGATCGGCTCCATCGTCACATTGATCATCTTCAAACGGAGACAGGCCAGAAATTAGTGAAGCCGCTCACATAATCCCCATGGCTAACCTTGCGCCTTCTTGTTCCTGATGTGGACGACCGCATTCCTGACCCTTTCAATAACCCTGTCCTTACCCAGGACCTGCATTACCTCAAAGATCCCGGGGCTGGCGGTCTTTCCGGTCAGGGCAACTCTGAGCGGCTGGGCGAGTTTCTTGAGCTTAATCTCTTTTTCCTCCAAAAATTCGACAAATACCTTCTCGAGGTTTTCCTGAATGAACTCGGAGATTGCTGCAAGCCTCTCGCACAGCTCTTCAAAAAGCCCCGCAATATCCGGTTTCAGAAACTTGTTATCTGCCTTCTCCTCGTAGGAGATCTCTTCTTCGAAACAAAACGCTGCCCCCTCAGCCATCTCAATGAGGGTCTTGCTTCGGACTTTGAGAATGGACGCCACTTCTTCCACTTTACCCTCATCCAAATCTCTGAATCCCCGGTTTTCGAGGAAAGGGGGCAAGCGCTCAGCTAACATATCATCGGAAGAATCGCGGATATGCCAGGCGTTCAGATCCAAGAGCTTTTCCGCATTGAACACCCCTGCGGCTTTTCCCACATTGTCCAGTGAGAATTTTTCTACCAGTTCCTCCAACGAAAATTTTTCCTCGTCTCCGTAAGACCATCCGAGTCTGACCAGGGCATTTAGAAGGGCATGCGGGAGATAACCCATATCTCTGTAAGCCAAGACCGACATCGCGCCGTGCCGTTTGCTGAGCCTTGTCTTGTCCGGGCCGAGGATCATCGGGAGGTGGGCATATTTAGGGACCGGTTCTCCCAATGCCGCATAAATCAGTATCTGCCTTGGGGTGTTATTGACATGGTCATCGCCTCTGATGATATGTGTCATACCCAGGCTGATGTCATCGGCGACCACGGCAAGGTGATACGTGGGGCTGCCGTTTGATCTCCTGATGATGAGGTCGTCTAATTCCTCGTTGTCAAAGCGGATAACCCCTTTCACCAGGTCGGTAAATTGTGTTATCCCTGATAGCGGGGTCTTGAGCCTTACAACAGAACCTGGCGCCTGATCAAGGCACACGTTCCGGCACGTACCGTCGTATTTGGGTTTAAGCCCTTTAGCTCTCGCTTCTTGACGTTGCCGATCCAGGTCTTCCGGGGAACAATGGCAATGATAGGCCTGCCCATCGGTTAAAAGACGGTCAATGAATTCATTGTAAATATCGTATCTCCGGGACTGGAAATAGGGGCCTTCGTCCCAGTATAGCCCAAGCCATTCCATGGATTCCAGGATGGCCCTTGTGGCCTCTTCAGAAGACCTTTGTTCGTCCGTATCTTCAATCCGTAAGATAAACTTGCCTCCCTTCTGTCTTGAGAAAAGCCAGTTGAACAAGGCTGTCCTGGCACCGCCGATGTGAAGATAGCCAGTAGGGCTGGGGGGAAATCGGGTAACAACTTTTTCATTTGACATTGCCAGTAAAATAACCTCCGTTTTAGCTATGGTGTTTCATGAAAGTATTGAGAAATGACATTAAAGTCTACCATACCTCAGTCGATGGTTCAGACTTTTTTCAGAGCCATGATTCATCATTCGCGGGGTACTGCAACAGGTGAAGTGAGTGTTGAAGGAATCCGGTCAATCATCTGCGGAATACACCCAACTGTAGTGGATGGGAGTTACATGAGGGAAATCCAGTTTGGGGTGAAGGACTTCGCCGGTAAGCTTAAGCCAATTGTAGGCGGGCTTAACCTTTCTGAGCTTGCCATCTTTTGGCGGCTTTGAATGGGAAGTATGTGCATAGGCCGCCTCCAGGGTGCCCAAGTAGAAATCCTTCACAGGATAGAGATACCAGGACTTGAGAGAATCAGCGGTTAAGCTTTGGCTCTCGGCCAATGAAATGACCTGTTTGTCATTCAGTCTGATCAAAAAGAACTTTGATGCACCCCGCTCAGAATATCGATACATAATCCGCGACTCTGCACTTGAAACAAAGACAGTTGAAATGGAGTCCAATTGTCTCAAGAGCTGGGCAGCGATAAGACCTGCAGTGCGCCTTCCCCCTACGCTGTGGTGGCAACCGTGGTATTCGAAGAGCTTATTTTGAAGAATGCGTGCTTCTTTGTCCCCGTTTTCATATAAGTTGTGCTGGATGTATCTGAGCCATTTGGCTAAGTCCTGGGCTGCGTCAGCAATGGGCCAGTCAATCTTGACGTGAAAGTGGGTAAGGGAGTATCTGTTTTTCTTCCTGACGATAGGATCTTGCTGTATGAGCAGGCCATAATCGATATCCAGCAAATCCTGGATAAAATCAAGGAATCCCGGGCTATCAAAATAACGAAGATTTTGATGGAACCGCTTGTATAGAGGGAAGTTGGCCAGGTATTGAAGATTTTTCTTGAGTACGCTGTTTTCCGGGAAAAACCGGATGTAGTTTTTCAATTGACTGCTGACTACCCCTTCGCACATGATCACCAGAAAGGTGTTGAAAAACTCCGATTCCTTTTCCATTTTTTTTGATTTTGGTTTAAGCTCACTCTTTTCAACAAAACTATAGTCAACACCATTTTTTTGATAATTATCGTAGGAGTCTATGAGTGAGATCTTCATGAGTCGGCGTTCAACCGCGTCTCTCAGTATCTCGTAGATTGAGCGTCTCAGCTTTTCATAGTAACTTAGGTGTTCTCTATATTTCCACATAGGCAAATAGCCCTCTTAACAACTCAGCTATGAGACCCTTGAAAAATGCTCAAGGTGTTTTAGTCAAGGTCAAGTCCCCACCTCCTTAGGGCGGCTCCTCGGGGGACTCAGAGAGCAAAAAGGGAGGGCTTTCTATAAGGTCTCACCATCAAACGTTTGGTTTGGGATATTAACGGGGTAAAACCAGCATTGTATTTCATTTAAAATAGCAAAAATGGGCATAAGTGTCAATAAGAAATGGAAATTCTCAAGTGTCGTACTTATAATACGGCAATTTTCTACGAGCCCTTGTTCCCAGAAAACGCACAAATATATTGACAAAATAGCAGTTTTTTATATAGTCAACAATTTTGCTTTCAGATCTGTAGGATATTGACTTGTTCTTTTAAAGGTCACCGGCTAATGATCATCCGCCTAAAAGACATTTTGCACGGCCCCCGTCGTTTCGATTTTGTATATGAACCAGATTGGTGGAGGGGCGGGGATGCCGATGATCAGGTCCTGGGTCTCGCCAGCCCCCTGAAAGTACAGATGACCGTATCTCAGGAGGGCAACTATTATGCCGTAGAGGGTAGTTTGTCCGGGAGGCTTCGGGTGAGGTGTGACAGGTGTCTGAGTTCTTACTCCCATGTGTTGCAACCTGAATTCAGGCTTTTCTTGTCCTCTCACCATCCCGACCTGGTTCAAAGCGAAATTGAGTTGTTGGAAGAGGATATGTTGGTTGAGTTCATCACGGGCGAAGAGATTGAGCTGGGTGATATTGTGAGAGAACAAATCTATCTTTCATTCCCGATGAAGTTCCTGTGTCATGAAGAGTGCCGGGGATTATGCCTTGCCTGTGGGGCAAACCTGAACAGGGGGGAATGCGGATGTCGGGAGAAGAAAGGACATCCGGCTTTTCTGAAGCTGAAAGAATTGGAATTAAACAGGGTTAAATCTAACAATTCATCTATTACCCCACGACAAGGAATGGTGATGATTCAATTTCGGTCGGAGGGCGAAAAGGAGTTAACTTAAGATTATGGCTCTACCAAAAAAAAAGAAATCGAAGGCCAAACGGGACACGAGACGTGCCCACGATGCGGTCCAATTACCCAGAACTGCCACATGCCCGCAGTGCAACGAACCTGTTTTGCCTCACCATGTGTGCCCTGAATGCGGGACCTACAGGGGCAGAACCATAATAGAGACAGAAGAGGATTAGCATGAACGTTGCCGTGGACGCCATGGGAGGGGATCATGCTCCGGAAGTGGTGGTTCAGGGTGCCGTAGAAGCTGCTTCTGAGTTCGGCATTGATATTACCCTTGTTGGGCATGAGAAGATAGTAGCAAAGGCCCTTGGTGCTTATTCAAGGCAAGCTCACGTATCATTGCACCACTGCGATGAAGTGGTGGAGATGGAAGAATCTCCCCTGAAGGCTTTACGCAAAAAGAAGAACGCCTCTATCAAAGTGGCGTTCGACCTTGTGAAAAAAGGCCATGCGGATGCGGTAATCAGCGCTGGCAATTCGGGGGCTACGTTAGCCGCCGGTGTCTTGGTGTTAGGTCGAATGAATGGCATAGAAAGGCCGGCTATCGCAAGTATTGTTCCAACAGAGAGAAACCCTGTGGTCCTGATAGATGTAGGGGCAAATGTGGACTGCAGACCTGCTCAACTCCTTCAGTTCGGGGTCATGGCCCATGCCTTTGCCTGTTCCTGCCTCGGGATGACAAACCCCAAAGTAGGGCTGTTAAGTATTGGCGAGGAAGAAGGCAAAGGGAATGAACAGGTCCGGTTAGCGCGCGAGCTGTTTAAAAAGAGCACGCTAAACTTCATTGGAAATGTGGAAGGCCGTGACATTCTCATGGGTGAGGTTGATATCATTGTGTGCGATGGTTTTGTAGGAAACGTGGCGTTAAAACTGACCGAAGGGACCGTGGCGGCGATGGTAAGACTCATTGATCGAGAGCTGAAGTCCTCTTTTCTCGGTCGAACGGCGAAGTTATTGGGCCGCAAGCCTATTGAGAGGTTTAAGCGGAAACTGGATTACGAAGAACACGGCGGGGGGCTCCTGTTAGGTATCAACGGTGTCGGTGTTATCTGCCATGGAGGCTCCTCAGCCAAGGCTATTAAGAATGCCATAAACATGGCCGCTCAGTATGTGAATAATCAGGTTCTTCAAAAAATGAATCTCCAGTTGACAACCTCAAAAGTTTGTTAAATTCTTCTGTTAAGGGAAAAAATCATGAAAAATCTGGATACCAGGATAGTCGTAATCACGGGGGGCTCCAAAGGTATCGGGCGTTCGGTGGCCTATAAATTTGCAGAAGAGAAGGCGCGGATTATCCTTGCGCACAATGACGCAGACGATTCTGCCTCCCAAGAGACACTTGACAATTTGGCCCACAAGGGTGTAGAGGCAGACGCCCATAGAGTAGATGTTTCTTCGTTCGGGGCGGTAGACCTGTTGTTTAAGGAGATCTTTTCTAAATTTGAGAGGGTTGATGTTCTGATAAATAACGCGGGCATTACACGAGATACCCTGTTGATGCGAATGAATGAGGAGGACTGGGACAGTGTCCTGAATGTCAACTTGAAGGGTGTATTTAATTGTACCCGAGCGGTAGTGCGGTCCATGATAAAAGAGAGGCGCGGCCGGATCGTCAATATATCATCGGTAGTTGGGCAAATAGGAAACGCGGGACAGGCCAATTATTCTGCTTCCAAGGCAGGGATCATCGGTTTTACCAAGACTGCCGCTAAGGAGCTGGCCGGAAGAAGCATTACGGTCAATGGCGTGGCTCCAGGATTTATTGACACTGAAATGACGGCTGTCCTTTCAGAGAAAGTCAAGGAAAGTTTCTTACGGCAGATTCCTTCGGGGAGAATGGGAAAGCCAGAAGAGGTGGCCGAAGCTGTCTACTGGCTTTGCTCTGATGCCGCCAGTTATGTAACCGGCCAGATTATACATGTAAACGGTGGAATGTATATGTAAACACGGGATATTAGAGGACTATGCAGAAATCGTTTCAGCAGTGTTCATTCTCTGCTTTGACAATTCGGTGATTTTTTTGCAGAATTAATGAATTTCAATTAGGGAGGTAATGGTTTATGTCAGCTGTTGAGGATAAAATCAGGAAAATCATATGTGAGCAGTTAGATGTTCCGGAAGAAGACGTTGTCCCCGAGGCTTCATTTGTGGATGACTTAGGCGCTGATTCGCTGGATCAGGTGGAACTTATTATGGCGATGGAAGAGGAATTTGATGTCTCTATCCCGGATGAAGACGCCGAAAAGATAGCGACTGTTCAAGATGCGATAAACTATATCAAAATCGCGATTGGAGAATAACTTTTGATTCTGACCCCTTTAGGACATAGCTGAAATCGCAGGGTTTTAACTCTTCATCTTTACATCCTGATAAAGGCGGGTTTTCAACATTAACATTGAAGGAGCAATAATGACCAGAAGAGTTGTGGTTACAGGCTTAGGGATGGTTACTCCTTTGGGAACCGGAGTTGAGAAAAACTGGGAGGCAGCATGCTCTGGAAAATCAGGGATTGGACCTATCACAAAGTTTGACACCAAGGGGTTTCCAACTCGGATCGCCGGTGAGGTCAAGGATTTCAAATCTGAGGATTTCATGGATAAACAGCAGATCCGGCGTTTTGACATATTCATCCATTACGCTGTTGCTTCTGCAAGAATGGCCATGGAGGATTCAGGCCTCAAGATTCATGCAAAGAACGCCCACAGGGTCGGCTGTGTCACCGGGACCGGGTTGGGTGGGCTTGCCATGTTAGAGTATTACCATTCTGTCATTTTAGAAAAGGGGCCAAAGCGGATCAGCCCCTTTTTTATTCCCGGGATTATTGCCAACATGGCCCCGGGACAGATAGCCATAGAATTCGGCGCCAAGGGACCCAATCTTTCTATTGAGACAGCTTGTGCGGCCAGCTCCCACGCCTTAGGAGAGGCCTTCAGGTTAATACGGGATGGCATTGCAGACTCAATGATCACCGGGGGTGCCGAAGCAGTAATAACCCCGCTGGCCCTTGCCGGCTTCTGTTCCATGCGTGCGCTTTCCACAAGGAACGATGAACCAGACAAGGCATCCAGACCCTTTGATCTAAATCGGGATGGTTTTATTATGGGTGAGGGTGCCGGGATACTCGTCTTAGAGGAACTGGGGGGCGCGCTTGAAAGAGGTGCGAATATATATGGTGAAGTGGTAGGCTATGGATTAACGGGGGATGCCTACCATGTATCAGCTCCCGAACCTGAGGGTGAAGGGGCGATTCACTGCATGAAGGGCGCCCTTGATTTCGCCGGGCTCAAACCTGAAGATATAGACTACATCAATGCCCATGGCACGTCCACCAAGCTAAATGACCTGTCAGAGAACAAGGCGATAAAATCTGTGTTCGGTGATCATGCCTACAAACTTAGCATCAGCTCTACAAAGTCTGTTACCGGTCATCTCCTTGGCGGAGCCGGCGGTATTGAGTCGATTTTTACCATATTGACAATAAAGCACGGCATCATCCCACCCACAATGAATTATGAAACACCTGATCCAGAGTGCGATCTGGATTACGTTCCGAATGTTGCCAGAAAGGCAAAGGTCATTACAGCCATGTCAAATTCCTTCGGGTTCGGTGGCACCAACGCCAGCCTGATTTTCAAGGCGTACGAAACGAGTTAAGTAAGGAGAAATTGAGGAATTTCTGAATCCCTCAATTGAAAAATATGAAAATCATCATCGGTTCAGATCACGGAGGTTTTGATCTAAAAGAGGCTTGTAAGACCCATCTTGAGCGCAATCCTCGGTGGGACGTTACGGATGCGGGGGTATTCAACCTGGACCCGGCAGGATATCCGAAAGTAGCCCATCGAGTGGCTCAGGCAATCGCAAAAGGTGAATACAAACGTGGGATCCTGATTTGTGGGACCGGTCTCGGCATGGGGATAGTCGCCAATCGATACAAAGGGGTTCGCGCGGGCGTTTGCCATAACCTTTTCACAGCCCGGCTGAGTCGACAGCACAATAATGCCAACATCCTTGTTATGGGAGGACGGGTAATTGGCGTGGGAATTGCGCTTGAGATGGTAGATCTTTTTCTAAAGACGCGTTTTGATGGCGGCCGGCATGAGTTGAGGCTAAGTCAAATTGACTGAAAGAAATATTTTGAACGGACAGTGTCTCAGGGAATTGGACCCTGAGGTGTATGGAGCGATCTTAGCAGAGACGGAAAGAGAGAGGCGCAGCCTCGTGATGATCGCTTCCGAGAACTATGCCAGTCAAGCGGTGATAGAGGCCCAGGCCAATGTGATGACCAACAAATATGCCGAGGGCTATCCTGGAGCGCGCTATTACGGTGGTTGTGAGTTTGTTGATAAGGCTGAAAAATTAGCCATTGATCGGGTTAAGCGGTTGTTTGGCGCTGAATACGCAAACGTTCAGCCCCATTCCGGGTCCCAGGCCAACATGGCCGTTTACCTCGCTTTCTTAGGGCCCGGCGACACGATTATGGGGATGGATCTTTCCCATGGTGGTCATCTGACTCACGGGAGCCCTGCGAATTTTTCAGGAAAATTTTTCAACCCTGTTTTCTATGGGTTAGATCCAAACACCCAACTGATAGATTATGGACAGGTGCGTGCCCTGGCCAAGAAACACAGGCCCAAGATTATTGTTGCCGGCGCCAGCGCTTATCCGAGACGCATCGACTTTTCGATTTTTGCAGATATCGCCCATGAAAATGGGGCGTATCTGATGGCTGATATGGCACATATCGCAGGATTGGTGGCTGTGGGCCTGCACCCTTCTCCAATTGGGAATGCGGATTTCATCACCTCTACAACCCACAAAACTTTAAGAGGTCCAAGGGGTGGATTCATCCTGTCATCTGTAGCCCATGGCGAGAGGTTGGATAAAGGCGTCTTTCCTGGTATACAGGGGGGACCGCTCATGCATATTATTGCGGCCAAGGCGGTTGCGTTTGGAGAAGCGCTTCGCCGGGAGTTCGTTGAGTACCAGAAACAGGTCCTTGTCAACGCAAAAGCACTTGCTGATGAGATCATTGGCCACGGTTTCGATTTGGTTTCAGGAGGTACTGATAACCATTTGATCTTGATAGACTTAACCAGAAAAGGGATAACTGGCGCAGATGCACAACGTCTATTGGGAAATGCAGGTATTGTTGCAAATAAAAACAGTGTTCCGTTTGAAAAGAGGGGTCCAAAGATAACCAGCGGTCTGAGATTGGGCACCCCGGCCCTGACAACACGAGGAATGAAAGAGGCCGAAATGAAACAGATCGCACGACTGATCAGAGACGTCCTGGAAAATCCCGACCCCGATACGTTAAGGCGAACTGAGGGCGTTGTTTCCGACCTTTGCGACAGCTTTCCGATCTACCCTTAGAAATTAAAGGGTTTAGAGATTTTCCAAAATTATCCTTAACTTTAGATCATTTTAGACCTTTAAACTTTAGGCACTTAACTCCTATGCCCAGACCTTCTTGGGATGCGTATTTCATCTCCATAACCGAGATGGTAGCCAACAGATCCACCTGTTTGAGGCGCCACGTGGGCGCAGTCTTAGTCAAAGAGAAGAGGATTTTGGCTACAGGTTACAATGGAGCGCCCGCTGGGCTGAGCCATTGTGAAGAAGTCGGTTGCCTCCGGGAGGGGTCTTCTGTTCCCTCTGGCATGAGGCATGAACTCTGCCGGGGGCTGCACGCCGAACAGAACGCTATCATTCAGGGGGCTTTTTACGGTATCCCGATCGGGGGATCAACACTGTATTGCACGAACAAGCCCTGTGTCATATGCTCCAAAATGCTTATAAACGCCGGGATAGAAAACATTTTTTATAAAGAGGGATATGATGATCCTTTGGCTGATGAAATGTTAGCCGAAGCAGGTATCCACATTGTGAGGTTTGTCCTATGATTTGTCCGTACTGCACCAAGATTGACAACAAGGTGATCGATTCACGGTTAAGCAAGGATGCCAGGACTATCAGAAGAAGACGGGAGTGCCTTGGTTGCGGGAGAAGATTCACCACCTATGAAAAGCTGGAAGATATCCTCCCTATGGTGGTCAAAAAGGATGGAAGGCGAGAACCTTTCGATCGGGATAAGATCATGTCCGGAATTCGCAAAGCGTGTCAGAAGTTGCCGGTCGGGGTGGCCAAGATAGAAGAATTTGTGGATTCCCTTGAACTCTATTTCCAGGACTTGGGTAAAAAGGAGATAGACAGCTCAGAGGTAGGGGAAAAGGTCATCAGCAAACTGAAAGAATGGGATGAGGTGGCCTATGTCCGGTTTGCCTCAGTATACAGGCAGTTCAAGGATATCAACGAGTTCATGGCGGAACTGGAAGATATTCTTAAGGCGAAACAGGAGAAAAAAGATAAATAACCGCAGATAGCCTCAAAGATGCCCTGTAGAGTAAATTCATTTGAATGACATCGATGTCAAATTTATGAGATTGGCGTTACAGGATGCGCGTAAGGGACTGGGTCGAACGTCGCCTAATCCTGCAGTGGGAGCTGTAATTACTCGAAAGGGAAAGGTGATCGCGAAGGGGTATCATAGAAGGGCAGGGCTCCCTCACGCAGAGGTAGAGGCCTTGAATAGATTGGGAAACAGTTTTCCGGGTGATACCCTGTATGTGACGTTGGAACCCTGCAATCATGTGGGAAGGACGCCTCCCTGCACCCAGGCCATTTTGAAGAGCGGGATCAGAAGGGTGGTAGTGGGGATGAAAGATCCCAATCCGATGGTGGCAGGGATGGGTTGTGAGTTTCTAAGGGAACGCGGCGTTGAAGTCCTAACGGGTGTGCTGGAGAGCGAATGTCAGAAACTTAATGAGGATTTCTTGAAATTTGTCACATCGAAACGGCCATTTATAATTGCCAAGTCGGCATTGACAATGGATGGATGGATCGCCACATCGAGCGGTCAGTCAAAATGGGTCACAAACGATAAATCAAGGGAGTTTGTACACCGTTTAAGGGACCGGATAGATGCTGTGATGGTGGGGATTGGGACAATCCTTGCCGATGACCCCTCTTTGACCACCCGCCTCAAAAGGGGAAAGGGAAGAGATCCCCTCAGAATTGTCGTGGATACGCACATGAGGACCCCGATCAACGCAAAGGTCGTAAAACATAACTCATCCGCTGATACCCTGATTGTGACAAGTGAACGCGCGGCATTCGAAAATCAGCACAGGTTTCAGGCCAAAGGGGTTTCAACGCTCACGTGCCCTACCAGGGCCGGCAGGATAGATCTGGCCGCCCTGATGGCCAGGTTGGGGGAGATGTCGGTGATGAGCCTGTTGGTTGAAGGCGGTGCGTCCATCATCGGTACCCTGCTCAGGGAAAAACTTATTGATAAATTCTACATCTTCAAGGCGCCCAAGCTTCTTGGAGGCGATGATGGGATTCCGATGGCCACCGGTCCCGGTGCAAAGAGGATGGATGAATCCCTTATATTGAAAGAGATCAAAGTCAGGCGGTTTGGTGATGACATCCTCATAAGGGGGTATCCGGCCTATTAGGCGCAGATTCTTACACAATTTCAAAGTTTTCCTACCGCTACTTCATAGACCTCCCCTTACCCTGTTTGAATTTCCGGAGGGGAATACGGGTCGATTAATTCAACGATCTCTGTTACCGGGAGGGTAATAATTTCAAGGAATTTATTATACCGCGGATCAGATGGCTCCAGCAGATCCAGGACCCTTGAAAACGAATTTCGGACAAATATTTCCCGGCCCTCGCTCCTGCGCCTGACTCCGAAACGGATCTGTTTAACCTCCTCAGGAGTCAGCTTGTTGATCATGTTTTTTGTTGCAAGTATGCTCCCGAAGCGCGCGAGGTCGGATAACCGCCCGGTGTAATTGATGGAATCCCCAAGGGCGGTAAATTCTATATTTGAAGCCGACTGTACGGTTCCGAAAAACTCCTTTCCTTCATTGAGTCCGATGTTCAGGTAGAGGTCATTCGTCCACCCCTTTCTGACCTTCCATTCATTGCTCAATCTTCTTGTTTTTTCACTCATTTCCAAGGCACATTTAATGCCTTCCATAATGTAATTTGAGCCGGGCTTCTTTATAAAGTAGCATAACATCCCATCCCCTGCATGTTTGCCATGGATCCCCTGATATTTATCAAATGAACCGGCAATGGTTTTCCAGAGCGCGTTGATCAGTTCAAAATACTCCGCAGGGGGTAATTCGGCGCTGATTTTTACCGAATCCTGAAGATCCGCTACCAGTACACAGAGGGAAACAAGTGAAGGCATTCGCTGTTTCAGCAGATCATTGATGACCTTCTCTCTGCTGGATAAGAACTCAGGTATTTCGGGGGCGCCTTTTTCTTTCTCTGCATATACAAAGAAAACGCCTTCCCTGAAAAATACGGAATAGATATCATAGGCGGTCTTGGACCCGTCTCTCTTATCAAGGTTAATACAGGTTTTATTGATCCCTTTCTCCAAAAAAGAGGGGAGCTCATCGTACACTTCCTCCAGATACCTGACCTCCCGTCCGGAAATCCCCTGGTATAGCTTCGGAATGTCGATTCTCTTGAGCCTGGGCTTTGCAAATGCCATATGAAAAGCAATGAGTTCCCTCCAGTTATGCAAATGATCATGAAATTCCCAGCTAAAGAAAATTTTAAAGATATTTCTCGACTCCAGTTCTACAAGCGAGGTGATCTCCTTATTGAAGATCTCTTTTTCCGCCTGATTATTGATCCATTCAAGCTCAAAATTCCGATTAATCAAGAAGGATGAAAAATTGATACCGTCTATGGTCAGTTTTAGGCCCTTGCGCTCTGCTGCCCCTGGTTGTTCCAAGACGTTTCTCATCTTACCGTCTTCCTGCAGGGGATATATATTGTCTCTGCGTGTATGAGGAAAGGGTTGATCAAAATTGGACATCTCCTTCAAATCTTTTGTTATTTTCTCCATGGAATTTCCCTCCCTCTTTAGGCGTTTTACCAAATTGATTCGTTCGATAACTGCTTCGGGAAAATAGCCTATTTGCTTTGTCTTTTTGAAATCGCCCGGCGGTTTTTGGACAACCGGCTTTGGGACAATACCCATCCTGATATAGTTGTTCAGCGTAGCCCTTGAGATTGCAGTTTTTAAAAGCACCTCCTTGCTGGTTACCCAGTTGTTTTTAACTGTCTTAGACATTATAACATATTCAATTTGATAAGGTTAAGCTGTCCAACTACAGCTTTTGTCTTAATCTGTATATACAATATAAATTGCTTTGTCAAGATATTTTTATACTGTCTAATTGATTAATTGGCCCCGCCAGTTTAGTGAAACGCGTACTGGCCTCTCGAAGTGCAGGAAACGCGTTCCTTTTATTCTGACAATCTCGTGGGTTTGGTCGTAAATGTGGCTATATGAAATGGCGATGAAGGAATCGGTCAAACAGGGGGAAGGTTCCCAATAATTCTTTCCCAGAGTCGGGAGAGGAGCGGGCTGGCCTGCCGGGATGCATCAATCACATCCTCTATGGAGGTCTTTCCCATGCAATCAGGGAGATTGATGTTGGTAATGACGGCGATGGCCATAATTTTGAGGCCGCAATGAACCCCTACAATGGCCTGTGAAACAGTAGACATGCCAACTGCATCGGCGCCTATCATCCTCAGAAAACGTGTTTCGGCCGGTGTTTCAAGAGAGGGACCCAAGACTCCAACGTAGATTCCCTCCCTGATCATAATCCCCAATTCAACTGCCTTTTTCTTAGCGAGCTTGATCAAATCGCGGGGATACACCTCGCTCATATCAGGAAACCGCGGCCCGAACTCGTCTAAGTTGGCGCCTCTTAATGGGTTGGTCCCTTTTAGATTGATGTGGTCCGTTATAATCATTAGGTCCCCTTTTTCAAACTGGGGATTCAACCCGCCGGAAGCGCTTGCCATCAGCAGGTATTTCACCCCGAGCACGGCCATTACTCTTACAGGGAACGTGACTTCCTGGGACGAATACCCTTCGTAGAGATGAAAACGTCCTTCCATGGCCACAATCGATTTGTCAGCAACCCTGCCGCCTACCAGCATGCCCCCGTGCCCGGCTACGGTTGACTTTGGGAAATTGGGGATCTCCTCATACGGGATGCAGAAGTCAGCCGTGATCCTTTCCGTGAGGGTCCCCAGGCCTGTTCCGGTGATCATCCCGATGATGGGTGGTTCATTCAATCTGTGTGTCAAGAAATCCGCGGTTTCTCTTATTTTGTCAAGCATCCCATGCCTCCTCACAGATTTCACCACATACCAAAATCTTGCAAAAAAAATACCAAGGAAAACTCTCGTGAAGATTATTTTATTAAGCCAGGAGCGTTGAAAAGTCAATGCATTACAGAATCCTGCAGTATCATTAAGCCCTCTTGAGGTTTCAAAAGCGACCAAAGGAATTTGACAGCACAAAGGAGACTAACGCTCACAGGGTTGGGGGTTAATATTAAAAATTGCTTGACAAACATCTAATCGAAAGCTAAACTATACAAATTGTTGAACAACAGGAGCTAAATAATGGATGAAGACTCATTTATAAAGCGATTTCCAATCAAAACCCTCTGTTTGATGTTTGCCTTTACAATCCTGATTGTTTTTCTTGCCTTCAACTCCCCTGGGAGTACCGAAAATCCGGCTGCAAATGGAGAAGTCGATAAAGGGACGGTGTCCCCGGAAAAGAAATGCAAGATCGTGCCAGTTGCCATAACGGAAGTTGGTCACATTCCTCACAAGGTTGAGGCGATAATGCGGGAATTCAGGGCAAATGCCGGTCCGCGTATCGCGGCCGCGCTGAAATTAGGAAAAAAAGCAGAGCCGTTTCATCCCATTATCATTGAGGCCGCAAGCCGACATGAGGTGGATCCTGCCCTTGTCAAGGCAATTATTATGGCTGAATCTGGTTACAACCCCCGGGCAATTTCCGGACAGGGGGCAGAAGGACTCATGCAGTTGATGCCTATGACCGCTCAGGCGTTAGGTGTGGAGGATGCATTCAACCCCGAGCATAACATCAACGCCGGTGTTAAGTATTTCAAACAGCTCCTGGAAGAGTTTGATGAGGATATCGAACTTGCGTTGGCCGCCTACAACGCTGGAATCAGTAAGGTAAGACAGCACCGCGGAGTTCCCCCTATTGAAACCACCCAGAAGTACATAAAAAAGGTTTTCAGGTATTATCGATACTACAAGAACGACGTGGCTGGCGAAGCAGACAGCGTTTAGACAGGGCGTTTCGTTGTAACATCATTCCGGTTCTTCATGTGTTTCAAGTCTGAAAACCAATCTCGGATTTATCCCCTCTCCCCGCCTTTTTAGCCTTGACCTGTCTCTCCCCTCTAATATAAATATACTGCAAACACTGACTCGGGGAGACCTTTGCAAAACACTCCCTTTTGCCCGATTTCTGCGTCAGGCTCAAATTTTAATTCTCGAAATACTAAATGTATTCCTGTGGTTAAAATATTCGCCTTCCTTGAACTCGAACAAAATTGGGCATTTTTCAAAGGTCTCTCGGGAAGGGAGTTACGAAGATATGGGAGTTCAGACTATGTCCCAGGGCCGGTTACAGGGGGCCTGGAGGGGAGGGGGAGGAGATCATCAGAAACTATGAAAATTGACCTGCATATCCACTCTAAAGACTGTTCTGACGGCAGGTTGACCTTAACCGAAATATTTGACGAGGCCCATTCACGAGACATTCAGGTGATTTCCATAACGGATCATGACAACATCGAGTGTCAAGAAGAGGCAGAGATGTTGGCCTTCCGATATGGAATGTACTACATTTCAGGGGTAGAGCTGAACATCTCGTTTTCACACCCCCGATATAGGGAGGGCAAACCGGTATCCCTGGACCTCTTAGGTTATCAGTATGACATCCACGACCCAGCCCTTGCCCAGAAAATTAGGGAGTTGAAGGAACACCGCCGGCTTCGTGCTGAAAAGATTCTCGAAAAAATAAACAGCGAGTTCAGGGTAAGGCATTTGGAGCCATTCACCCATAAAGATCTTGAGGCCATAGAGGAGACCGTTGACGGTGCATTCGGGAGGCCGCATATCGCGAATTACATGGTAAAAAAGGGGATCGTTGAAAGCCGGCAGGAGGCCTTTGACAAATACCTGATGAAGTGCAATGTGCCCAAGATGCCTCTTTCCCTTGAAGAGACATCAGCCCTGATCAGAGGCGCTGGGGGAAAGTTGATCCTGGCCCATCCCAATGACCCCAACGGAACTTCCCTGGTATCTTTGACGCGATCTATTGACGAGCAGCGTCGAATTATCAAAGATACGATGCTTCCCTTCCTGGATGGCATAGAGTGCTGGCATTCAAGGCATACATCAGAAACCGCCGCTCTTTATAGCCTTTTCGCGAAAGAGGAGAACCTGATCGTGTCGGGCGGGTCTGACTGTCATCAGGAACCGATTATTATGGGCACGGTGCCTGTTCCGTTGTATGTGGCCGGGCAATTTGATGCGTGAAAGGCCGAGATGATGCGATGAACCGTATTATTGAAGATCTTCAGAATCCCGCCGCGCTTCCAGACAAAACAAAGGGCGTCAGCGTCGTTCAGACCCATATCTCAATTGTATTTGTGGCAGATGAGTTTGTCTACAAGGTCAAAAAGCCTGTCAATTTTGGCTTCCTGGACTTCTCGACGCTTGAAAAAAGGCAGTATTATTGCCACCGGGAGGTTGATCTCAACAGGAGACTCAGCAGGGGTCTTTACCTGGATGTGCTCCCTGTTACCATGGATGGGAGAAAATATACCATGGCAGGACCTTCAGGGGAGGCGGTGGAATACGCTGTCAAAATGAGACGGCTTCCAATCAATAAGTTAATGAAGTCTGTTTTTGCAAGGGATGAGATAACAGAAGATCACCTGAAAAGGGTTGCCGGGGTCCTCGCCAGGTTTCATTCAAGCGCCCTGAGGACCCCCGAGATTGATGAATTTGGAATGCCTGAAAGATTCAAAATAAATTCAGACGAAAACTTTGATCAGGTTGAAAAATATGTCGGGATAACCATCTCTGAAAAGGAGTTTAAGTCGATAAAGAGATGGACAGAGGATTTCTACAGGCTGAACAGGGACCTTTTCCTGGAGAGGATAAAAAGAGGGAGGATCAGGGATTGCCACGGCGATCTTCACATGGAACATATCTGTCTTACGGAGGATCTCCCCATCTTTGATTGTATTGAGTTTAATGACCGTTTTCGTTACAGTGATACAATTGCAGATATAGCCTTCCTCCTCATGGACCTGGAATACCACGGGGGTGACCGCTATGCAGAAGACCTCTTGAATAAATACAGGGATATTGCACAAGACGGGGACGTGGACCTCTTGCTGCCATTTTATAAAGTTTATCGGGCCTTTGTTCGAGGAAAAGTAAACGGATTTCAGGTAGATGATGAGTCAATAGGAAAGGAAAAAAAGGAAAGAGCTGTGCAGAGGGCTAAGAGATATTTCCGGCTTGCCTACTCGTATCTGTAGCCTTAAAAATAATATTTCTGGGGTTCATTACGACGTGATACTGGATACTGGTTTTTGGATACTGGATATCTATAAGGAATCAAACCCTTTTTCATCCAGGATCAAGCATCCAGCATCAAGGATCACTCAGGTAACGCCTCCGTAAACGCTTTAGATCTGCGGAATAGCCACCCCTGGATATTTTTTTTAAAATACTATACGAGAATTTACAGGCAAGGCAGGTAAGGAGTGTTATTATGAGGGAACCTTTTGTCGATTTTATGAAAAACGAGTTGGGCCCTAAAACCGTCCTGATAGCTTGCGGACTCCCCGCATCCTACAAGACAGAGACCACAGAGGTCATCGCCGAGATAAAAGGCTACAAGATTCTGAGATCAGACCTGATCCGACTTGAAGTGCTCAAGAATGAGGATATCTTCGATGAAAAGGTGGCTGCCAGCATGAAAAAGAGGATGATTGTCTATGACGAGATGTTCAGAATGGCAGATGAAGCAGCAGCAAAGGGGGAGGGCATTATCTTAGACGCTACATTCGTAACCCAGTCCCTGAGGCGTCGCGCCGCAGAGGTGGCAGCCAGATATGGGATGAAGTTTATTATCCAGCAGACGCAATGCCCCAAAGAGGTATCGCTCAGGCGAATATCTCAACGAACCAAAGAAAATTACGAATCCAATGCACTGACAGAGCAGGCATATACCAACAATGTGAAAAAATTTGAAGCAGTGGACTTAGAAGACCTGAAAAGCCTCTACCCTGATTTGAATATTGACCATCTTCTTGTCGATACGACGTCGGATCTGACTGAAGAATGGTTTGTTATCGGCAAGGTGACGAAATAGAAAAGGCGTTTACTGCATGGCTGACAGGATTGAAACACTGAAGAGAAGAATCCGCGCCGCCAGAGGACAAATCCCGGCCGATCTTGTCCTGAAAGGGGGGAGCGTTGTAAACCTGTTTTCCGGAAAAAGTCAGGAATCGGATGTGGCGATATTTGATGGTGTCATTGTTGGGTTTGGCCTTGAGTACCACGGAAAAGACGAGGTAGACGTAAGCGGAAAGTGGATTTCTCCGGGATTTATTGACGGGCACCTGCACATAGAGAGCAGCATGCTCTCTCCTTCTAACCTTGCCGCAGCCCTGTTGCCCCATGGAACTACCACAATTGTCGCTGATCCACACGAAATCGCCAATGTCATGGGCCTTGTCGGGATTGACTACATGTTGAGAGACAGCCGGTCTATCCCGTTCGACATCTTTTTTATGGCGCCCTCCTGTGTTCCTGCGACACACCTGGAAACATCGGGCGCAACCTTAGACGCATCTGATTTAAGGGGGCTCATGGAAGAGCCCCGTATCCTGGGCCTGGCAGAGGTGATGAATTTTCCTGGAGTCCTTGCCGGAGATCCTCAGGTGCTTGAAAAAATCCTTCTCTTCAGGAATCGAGTTGTAGACGGCCACTGCCCCATGTTAGGTGGGTACGATCTCCAGGCATATCTGAGCGCCGGAATCGGTTCAGATCACGAGTCCACCGATCCCGGAGAGGCCCTCGAAAAAATGGAGAACGGGATGATGGTAATGATCCGTGAAGGGACCTCGGCCAGGAATCTTGATGATTTGCTCCCACTCGTTAACGAAAAGAATTCGGGTCGTTTCTGTTTTGTTTCAGATGACCTTCATGCTGAAGACATTCAAATGAGGGGACATCTCGATTTTGTCTTGAGAAAAGCGGTTCGGTCAGGGCTCGATCCGATTACGGCAATTCGATTAGCCACAGTTAACCCGGCATCCTTCTTCGGTCTCAAACAGAGAGGCGCCATTGCCCCGGGTTATCGTGCGGATATCGTGGTCTTGAACGATTTAAATGAATTTGATGTTGCCTCTGTGTATAAGGACGGCAGGCTGGTCGTTCAAGATGGGGAACTGATTGATTTTTCCCGGAACCCATCTGACTTGCGCGTTGATCAGCATAAACCTCTGAAAATTGCTCATTTGAGCCCTGAGCACTTTCGGATTCCGCACCCCGGGGGGAGAGCACGGGTGATAGAACTGGTGCCAGGCCAGATCACTACCCGTACCCGTTATGAAAAGGTAGAATCTGTAAACGGCTTCGTGAAAACGGATGTTGGCGGCGACCTGCTGAAACTCTCCGTTGTGGAAAGACACAAAGGGAGCGGCAATATCGGTCTTGGGCTGGTCCACGGATTTGGGCTCAATGAGGGAGCGATTGCCTCATCCGTAGCGCATGATTCCCACAACGTGATCGTGATCGGTGTCAGTGATGAGGAGATTTGTCGGGCTGTCGAGGCAGTCAGGGATATGGGGGGTGGGCTCGCCGTGGTACGAGGCAATAATACCCCCCTCGCAACGACACCTCTTGAGATAGGAGGTCTTATGTCAAATCGCCCCTTGGGATCTGTTGTGGAATCCCTAAGGGTCGTCAAGAGCGCAGCGTCTGACCTTGGCTGTCAATGCGAAGAACCATTCATGGCGCTCTCTTTCTTGGCCCTCCCTGTGATTCCGGAGCTGAAGCTGACGGACAAAGGCCTGGTGGATGTAAATCGCTTTGAAATTGTTCCGCTTTTTGTGGATGATTAGCTAAGAAGGCAAAGTGCCTAAAATGCCTAAAGTTGTGGTATGCTTTCGGCGATACAATTTAACACGCTTGTTTCGGCCAAACTGAACCGATGTTTAAAATAGAGAGAATTCCTTAATTTTAGCTCACTTTAACTTTAGTCAATTACAACTATTAAAATGAGGTTCTATGACTTCCGCATCGGTTGGAATAATCTATAAACATCATCACGAGCCGGCGAGAATAGAAGCGCAGAAGTTAAGCGCGTGGTTCCGGAAGAGGGGAATCGAGGTTTTTTCCGAGGAGATGGATGCAGAGGAATCTGCAAACCGGCCTTACAAGGAGTCATCAAGCATCCCAAAGCGGGTCAACTGGGTCGTTGTCTTAGGTGGCGATGGAACCCTCTTGGGGGCAGCACGTCGGGTAGGCCAGTACGGGGTTCCGATTCTGGGAGTTAACTTGGGGGGTCTTGGTTTTCTGACCAGCATCCCGTTAGACCGGATCTATCCTGTTATAGAGATAATGATTGACAACGGACTGGAGGTGGAAAGCAGGGTGATGCTCGAAACCCGGGTCATAAGGGATCAGGAAGAGGTCATCCGTTTTCAGGTACTCAACGACGTGGTGATCAACAAGGGAACTCTGGCGAGAATCATAGACCTTGACGTTACCATCGACAATGAGGTCCTTACTACTTTCAGGGCTGATGGTCTTATTATATCAACCCCCACGGGCTCGACAGCCTACAATTTGTCGGCTGGGGGTCCGATACTGTATCCAACGATAGAGAGTTTTATCCTGACCCCGATCTGCCCTTTTACATTAACAAATCGGCCGATTATTGTTCCGGATAGCGTTGTTATCGGGATAAGGATGGGAAAGGAGAGTGAAGAGGCTGTTATCTTGACATTTGATGGACAGGTGGGATTTGATCTGCATCATGATGATTTGGTAAATATCCATAAATCAGATGAGAAGATCAACTTATTCAGACCTCCTGATCACAGCTATTTCAAAATCCTCAGGACCAAGCTTATGTGGGGAGGAACAACTTTTAATAAGCATGCAGAGCATTAGGCAGGTTTTTATTGTAGATCGCGAACAGATTAGTTATCTCAGGTTCACTCTTGAGTCTTACGATGGAATGGCCGTCGTCACAACCATAGGCCCGGATCCTGGGTTAATCCAAATTTCGATTTCACCGGGATGTGAGGCAATGGTCCTTGAGCTATTGGATTCCCTTAAAAAGGATGAAGGGCTGAGAATAAAACAAGTGCCCAAAATTAAAAGTACCTAAAATGTCTAAAGTTAAAGAGTTCCACCCTTTTGAACTGAACAGCGAGCGCATTCCCCAGGCATTTCTCATGAAAGAGATTTCATTGCCAAAGCATTTCTACATTAAAACAATGGGCTGTCAGATGAACGCGTATGACTCTGATTCCCTGGCCCAGGCCATGATCAAGGACGGGATTTCCCCGGTGAATACACCGGAAAACGCAGATATCATACTCCTTAATACCTGTGCCGTACGGGCTAAACCTGAACAGAAGGCATACAGTTTCCTTGGGCGTATGTTTTCGATTAAGAAGGAAAATCCGGACCTAATCCTTGGTGTTATCGGATGCCTTGCCCAGATGAAGGCTCTCGATCTGATAAAAAGATTCCCTGAGATTGACTTCATTCTGGGACCTCGCGAATTGGGCCGCTTTCAGGAGGTCCTGAAAACGGTGGAAATAGATCATGGCAGGATTGTGGCTGCAGGATCGAATCCGGCACCACTCCGCCCGGAACACGGCAAGGGATATTTTGAGAAAAGGGTAGCTGGCTACGTCTCAATAATGGAGGGATGCAATAACTTCTGCAGTTATTGTATTGTTCCCTATGTCAGAGGACGAGAGATCTCAAGATCACCCCATGAGATTTTGATTGAGGTGGAAAATCTACTCACTGCAGGAATCAAAGAGATCACCTTGCTCGGTCAGAACGTAAACTCCTACCTCTGGGACGGGAGGGACAAAAAGTGGAATTTTCGAGTCCTTCTGGACGAATTGAGTAGGCTTGATCGACTTTTAAGGCTCCGTTTTACAACGTCACATCCAAAGGATCTTTCCGACGATCTTATTCACTCTTTTCATGACATCAGAAAGCTCTGTCCCCATATTCATCTCCCGTTTCAGGCAGGGTCAAACCGAATTCTCAAGCTCATGAGAAGGGGGTATACACGTGAAGCGTATTTAGAACTTATCAAAAAGCTGAGGCAGGTCAAACCAGGTATTGCCATCACAAGCGATGTTATGGTAGGGTTTCCGGGTGAAATGGATGAAGATTTCGAACTGACTCTGGATCTCCTAAGGAATGTTGAGTTTGATTCGCTTTTCTCATTCAAATATTCCGACAGAAGTGGCACTTCAGCAGAAGCAATGAATAATAAAATTAGAGATTCCGTAAAGGCGGCGCGACTAAGCGTCCTTCAGGACCTCCAAAAAGAGATTACACTTAAGAAGAATAAAGAGCTTGAAGGAAAACGGTTAGAGGTATTGGTTGAGGGCAAGAGCAAGAGAGGCGGGCAACTGACAGGTAGAACAGTATCCAATAAAGTGGTAAATTTCAATGGAAATAACAGCCTGATAGGATCTTTAGTTACAGTAAATATTAAACGTTCTTTCCTGAACTCTCTTCGGGCTGAGCTTACATAATACAAGTGGGTGTTACAGGTTTTGAACCAGATTGTATCTGTCAATCACTTCGTTTCCGAACCTTGCGGGGCTAAACACCAAACACAAAATACAAAACACTTTCGTAAAAAGCTATTTTTTGACTTCCAACGAGACTATCAATTATGGACGTGGAAAATATCAATTACAGCAGTGAGTTCATCCTTGTGGTGGATGACGAAGAGTTCGTGAGAGAACCGATTGTCGCCATGTTGAACCGTCTTGGTTTTAAAGCCGATGCCGTCGGAACCGGACAAGAAGCCCTGGATAAACTCGAGGAAAAACCCTATACCTTTCTCCTTACTGACATTCGTATGCCTGGGCTTATTGACGGTCTCGAATTGATCAAGCGAAGCAAAGAAAGCCACCCGGATGTTTCTGCAATCGCAATGACAGGACACTCAAAGGAGTTCAACTACGTTGAAGTAGTCAATACAGGCGCTGCAGATTTCGTTAACAAGCCTTTTAGCATTGAAGAGCTGGAGGCCAAGATAAAAAGGGCCATAATTGAGCGAAACATCCGACAGGAACTCAACAGGCTGTCCATTACCGATGCGTTGACCGGTCTCTATAACCAGGGGCACTTCTATGCGCGACTCAGGAGTGAGCTTGCAAGGGCGAAAAGACAAGGCCACAATCTGGCATTGATCCTGCTTGATTTGGATGGTTTCAAACAATATAATGACAGTTTTGGACATCCGGCCGGCGACAAACTCCTGCAAACGGTAGGAAAAATTATCAATGGCAGTGTCAGAGAAGGTGTTGACTCCGGCTACCGGTATGGGGGTGACGAATTCGCTGTCATGTTGATAGAAGCCGATGCAACTGTTGCAGAGATGATGTCGGTCCGAATAAGAAACGGCATTAAGGAGGCGTGCGATCTTACTGCAAGCGCTGGTTGTGCGGTCTTTTACGATAACCTGACAGCAGAGGAGTTAGTTGGGGAAGCGGATCAACGGCTTTATGAGCTCAAAGAACGTAAAAAGAACCGGAAAGGGCTAAAACGCGTGCCACGCAATTAGTCTGATAATATATATTATGTAAACTCGCATCTGTAATCCCAAAAAAGAGGCGCTCTGCCATGAAAATCAGAAAACGACCCATGCTCAAAAAATGCATTGACATACTTCCGGAACATTTAGTATTAATATAATTTTGAGTTGAGGAATCCCGACCTTTCATTCCTGAATTCACAATTCCCAAATTTCTTAAATCTGTTCCCCATAAATTATCACATGGAGGTCATATCGAATGGGTAGTGTTGTAAAGAAACGGCGGAAAAAAATCACAAAGCACAAATACAGAAAACTCCGCAAGAAAATGCGTCATAAAAATAAATAGTTTCCCCATCATTCTTAACCGCAAATGAAAAAGGCAGTTCTAATGGAACTGCCTTTTTCCATGTTGCTATAAGATGAGGTATCAGTACGGCTACTTGCTATATTCGTACCAACCTCCCCCCGTCTTTCTTCCCAATTTATTCGCCCGAATCATGGTCTTAAGCAAATTTGGAGAGACCCACTTGGATTCCTTGTTCAGTTCCTTATAAAAATACTCAGCAACGAAATAAGCGATATCAATACCGGTCAAGTCCATCAGCTCAAATGGGCCCATCGGATAATTGAGCCCGTTTTTCACTGCAGTATCGACATCTTCAATGCTTGCAATCCCTTCCTCGACAATTTTAATTGCCTCTAACATATGGGGAATCATAATCCGGTTGACGATAAAGCCGGGGGAGTCTTTTTTTACCTCTACCGTAACCTTTCCCATCTTCTTTGCAAGTTCGGTGGTGGTTTTCACCGTTTCATCGTTAGTTGAATATCCTCTGATGATTTCTACAAGCCTCATGAGCGGTGCAGGATTAAAGAAATGCATCCCGCAGACCTTTTCAGGGCGTTTAGTGGCCGCAGCGATTTCGGTTAAGGACATGGATGACGTATTAGAGGCCAAAATCACCTCAGGCGAACAGAGTTCATCAAGTTCCCTGAAAACACTTCTCTTTAATTCGAGGTTTTCAATAACCGCCTCAATTACAAAATCGACATCCTTTAGAAGCGATAAATCAGTAGTTCCCTTAATCCTGCCCAATATCGCATCTTTCTCAGCAGCCTCCATTTTCCCTTTTTCAACGCTTCGGGCAAGAAACCGGTCAATACTTTTTATGCCCCGCTGGACAAATTCATCTTTGATATCTCTCATAACAACTTCACAGCCAATCTGGGCCGCCATTTGCGCAATGCCGTTCCCCATAGCGCCGGCGCCAACAACACCAATTTTCTTAATCTCCATATTCCCTCCTTATAAATTCTCGCTTATTGTGAAACCCGAAAGATTAATCGCTTAGCCGCCCTGGGTGATGGGCGTTAGACTTTTCAATATCCGATTTTTATTCAATTTATCTATACGGACTGGACGCCCGTTACTTCGGGGACATTCTGCTTCAAGATTTTTTCAATCCCCATCTTCAGTGTCATCTGCGACATGGGGCATCCGCCGCATGCGCCCATCAGCTTTACTTTGACCAACCCATCCTGATCGACATCAACAAGTTGGACATCCCCTCCGTCTGCCTGGAGAGAAGGCCTCACTTTTTGAAGCGCACCTTCGATTTTTTCCCTTAGTGTCATGGTTTTCATCTCCTCGTTTCAATTTTTTGAACACCTTTGTCTCAACCGGTTCCGGCTGAGAATGTGTGGTTCTTAGCACAAATTCATAAAGATTGCTACCCAAAAAACTTCAGCACACGTCTGTCCAGATAATGGCACAGCCCTGCCGACGTTTCAGGGGTCCACCCCATACTCGTCTGCCACACTTCATCTGACTCCATACAGAGATAAAGGCCCAAATCCGGGTACCATTTCTCCAGCTGTTCCCGCATAAAATAGTATAAATCTGTCCTGATTGCCTTGAAATATCGTACCTTTCCGTCTAGACCTACTATGAATTCTCCGTTGAGGATGGTGGATTTCGGATGCCGTTTCCTGATAATCGGTTTAAGACCCGGCATGAATCTGAGGGAGCCCATACTGATCCAGATGATCCCCCGGGGGTCGATGTATTTATCCAGCAATTCTATTGTCTTTACGTATCCATCTCTCCAGTCGGGGTGATGGACAAGCGGGTCAAAGTGGAAGCCTAAGGTAAAACCTTCAGCCTGGCATCGCTTTGCTGCTTCGACTCTCTTCTTTATGGTTGCTGCTTCCCTTTCTTCACGTGCAGAGACCTGGGAACTGTTGAGGGACCATGAGACGATAATCCGATCTCTGTACCTGGAGGCGAGCAGTCTATTGATCTGGGTCGTCTTGGTCTTCAATTCCAAAACCGCATTTTTTCGCCTTGAAAACTGGGGAAGAAGAAGATCGCTCCAGTGCGTTATATGGTCGAGGGCAAGGCTGTCCGTGAACTCACCGGTCCCGATTCTGAAGATCTGGCCGGATTCATTGTCGATCACGTTAAGAAAATGCCCGAGCCTGTCTTCCAGATTCGCAAAAATCCTTAAATAAGGTTGGTTGAGAAAGTAGAATTGAAGTATGCAGTAGCTGCAGTCAAGGGGACAATTGGCCGCAAGATTGAGGATCTGGTATCCGCAGCAGATGTACTCTTTGGTTCCGGGACAGGGTTTCAACAAATTGCCCCTGTGGCTTGATAAGTACAGCGTTTCCTTGCCTGCAACAAGATGACGGAGGGATTCAACAGGTCCCTGGCGGCTGACCGGTTCAACAGGGACATTCGGGAGTCGGTTTAAAATCCTCTGGGTGAGGCCATATGGTCTGGCGTCTTCTTCCACAAGTATCCTTTTGATGTTTACCCCGGGCATCAGGACTTTTTCCCCCACGGGTTGCCCAAGTTGCTCAATCCCTCTGATTGGTACAGGACCTGCAACTTTTTTCTCAGGTCCTTGCCTTCTTTGAAAAGAACCTCAAGCCTGTAATCCGTCCCCTCAAAATATGGCGGGGCATTTACCTGAACTCCCACCGGGAGATTCAGACCGGAGAGCGTTTTATTGAACCTTTTTTCGGCGCTGACAAGTGAAGGGTTGCGTCTGGCCCTCAGATTCCTGAGTATCGCCCTTCCCTTCTGAGGGCCATTCATATACGTGTCTGAACATATTCCTGTAAGGACCTTCTCTCCCAATATCTGAGGAATGGATTTGCATTCGATATGGGCTAAATCAATTAAATAATCAATATATTGCGTTTGTTGATTCGTGTTCAACTTTATATCAGAAAGAAAACCGAGAATGGCGGATCTGGATGCTTCGTCCACCTCCAAAAGCATCTTTGTTGCCTGCAATGAGAGCCTCCCTTGTGCAAGGAATTCCTTTTCCGTTTTTCCGAGATCTCTTTCAACACGCAGGAAAAAAAGAAGGGTTTCCTCGTTAGAGGGAAGACCGAGCAATGGCATGTAATACGCCATTGTTTCATCCCTCGAAACCAAAGAGGAAAGCCGGGTCAAAATCATTGCCTTTTCCACCTGGTTCAGTGTCCTTATGGAAAGATTGTCGTAGAGATTTAATTGGAGGCATTTCAGCGGGGAGATATCTCGCCCGGATAAAATCCGGCATGCCGCGCGACCTCTTTTCAATGATTTCATTGCCTTGATCCTCCGATAACCGGCAATGATGGTAATGTTTCCCTGGTTGTCCTTTCTCAGTATCGGAGGGTTGATGAGGTCTACGTTTTCGATTGACTGAATCAGTGGCGTAAGATTGAATCCGAAACTCATGCAACAGGGGCCCGGAGAATCATCAATATCCTTCAGTGCAACCGGTTGAGGGATCGTGTCGGCAATATTAAGAATATTTGTCATCCTTCTGCTTCTTTCCCTGTTACACACCTCTGTTCATCGTCTGACCTTACGGGAAAAGGCCTCCCTGACAAATGCGATTTCGCTGCAACCTAAAATAAGGGCGGCGCCAAAATAAACGATGATCCCGATGATGATAAGTGCGGCTAAGCGGGTAACCATAGCGGTGAGCCCCGTTCCCGGACCGGCAATCGGCCACCTGGAGTGAAAGCAATAGACCGCCAGCCCCATCACCGAGGCCGCCAGGACAGACCTGAATACAGACATTAGAAGCGGCCTCAGATTCATCATCGAGATTTTCCTCTTCAGGAGAACAATTAAAAGCGAAAACTGGACAGCCGAAGCGATGGAAAGGGCGAGTGCGAGCCCCCCGTGTTTCATGGGGCCCATGAGCGCCAGGCTTAAAGTTAGATTGACCACCAACGCAATAACAGCCACCTTTACGGGGGTTTTTGTGTCCTGGAGGGCATAGAAACCTGAAACCATGACCCTGATCCCGGAAAACGCCCATAGTCCCAACGTGTAATACAGAAGGGCATAATCTGTCATAACAGATGCGTGTGCATCGAAGGCGCCTCTTTGAAAGAGAAGCTGGACAATCGGCTTGCCAAGTATGATCAACCCTGTCATGGATGGCAAAGTGATGAAAAACACAAGACACAGGGCATGGTTGAGGGTGCCTTGAAACCGGTTAAGGTCGTTTTTCGCTGCCTCTGCGGAAAGGGAAGGCAGCGCGGCAGTACTTATGGCGATGGCGAATATGCCTAATGGAAACTGAACAAGACGGTCAGCATAATAAAGCCACGAAACACTGCCTTCTGGTAGGAATGAAGCTAACAGTGTCCCTACAAACTGGTTGAACTGGTATACGGCGGAGCCAAAAATCGCCGGGAGCATAAGCAGGCCGATTCTCTTCAGGGCAGGATGGTCTGGTTGCCATTTGGGAAAAAGCCTGAGCCCTTCCTTCATAACCCATGGAATCTGTAAGCCTACCTGCAGGGCCCCGCCTATTAGGACACCTATGGCTACGCCGACAATTGGGGCGTCACAGTGAGGGGAAATCAGATATGCTGCGCCGATAATACCCATATTCAGAAAAATGGGGGCAGCGGCCGGGGCGGCGAAACGCCTTAGAGAATTAAGAACCCCCATAAAGAAAGCCACGATGCTGATAAAGAATATATAGGGGAACGTGATGCGTGTCAGCAGCACGGTTAGGTCATATTTGATCCCGGAACTCCCGAAACCAAATGCCTGGATTCTGACGATCCACGGTGAAAAAAGAATGCCGAGCAGTGTTACGACCGCCAGGATAATAGAGAGTACTGTCAGTACAATTCTTGCTAAGTCAAAGGCATCTTGTTTGGTCTTTAGGGTCAGGTACTCGGTGAATACCGGAATAAAGGCGATGGTGAGAGAGCCTTCTGCAAAGAGACGGCGCAACAGGTTAGGAATGCGAAACGCCACAAAAAAGGCGTCCGCAACCATACCAGATCCAAAAAGCGCTGCCAAAACCATATCCCGAGCAAGGCCGAGCATGCGGCTCAGGAAGGTAAAAAAACTGACGATCCCGGCCGCACGGCCAAAGTTTCTTTTTTCGGGGTTGATATGTTCAGGGGGCACAGAAAAATCCTTGACACAAAATGGCTTGATGTATAAAATAAAAAGTTTAAATTAGGAAGCTACACTGTAGCCGGTAAAACTCAAGGGTTGAAAAAGCTGCTAAATATCAGCCGGCTGCTATGATTTCAAGTTTCCAGTTCCAATTATCAATCAAAGGAGGCCCGGATTTGGCAAACCACAAATCAGCCCTCAAAAGGGCTAAACAAAACGAAGTCAAGAGAATTCGGAACAAGAGTTACAAGACAAAGGTGAAGAAAGCGGTCAAGGAAGTTAGAACCGCTATGGCCGACAATTCATCGGACCAGGCCAATAAGAGCTTTGCAAAAGCTGTTTCTGTTATCCAAAAGACCGCTTCCAAGGGTGTCATTCACAGGAACCAGGCATCTCGAAAGATCTCCCGATTGGCTCAAAAGATGAATCAGCTTGCGGTACCTCAGGGCTGATCTGCCCGCCTTCAGCACTGGCCGCAGGCAGGCCCCTATAAAGACAGGACCAGGTTTTCGAGGATTAAATTTGCCTGAGAGCCTGATTTCAGATGCCCGTCGGCCCGGTACAGCAGATCTAAGGCATGTTCAAGGTCATCCATGCTCCAATGCCGTGACTGTTGTAGAACCTTATTCGCGACAAAAGGCGGTACCTGGAATGACCTCGTCAGATCATGAGCCTGCCCGCCTTTCTCAGCGATGGATTTGGCTTGGATAATCAGACGGATTTGCCGGGTAAGCATTCCGATAATGCTGAATGCTGCATCCCTCCCCTCTTCTTCCAAATGCCTGTGCAATATCGACATGGACTCAGTGCGCCGTCTGAGAGATATCTCATCCATTAATTCAAAAATAGTATATATGCGACTATAAATGGCAAGCTCTTTAATCTCTTCTGCCCCAATGGTGCGGGTTCCATGGCGAAGATACAGTTTCTCGATCTCAGAATAAAGATCTCTCAACCGGTTCCCCACGATAGCCTGGAGATAGGCGCAGGCCTGATCCGTGACGCTTAAGCCCAGTTCTTCCGCCACCCTCTTTATCCAGGGAATGACCTGCCTGTCATTTAGTTGTTTAAAATTGACTGCTCCGGCAATGCTCCTGATCTTCTTGTAGAATTCTCTTCTAAAGTCAGCCTTGGATGATACAAATATCAGGCAGGTTGTTTCCACAGGTTTAGCAATGTAAGGGAGAAAACTCTCTAAGGCCGATCCGGGGAAATCTTCAGTTCTCCTGACGATGATAAGACGGTTTGATGACATAAAGGGGAAAGAGCGTGCAGCATCGGTGATATCGGCCGGGTTTGTATTACTGCCTCCGTAGAATATCTGGAGATTAAAATCCCTTACTTCCTCCGGAATGAAGGTCTCACGAATACGGTTCAACACCTTTTCTATTCGAAATTCCCCCGGGCCGTAGAAAAGATAAACCTTACCTAATCGGTTTCGTTTCAGAAGGTCCAAAACACGTTCAGGGGACAGATCTGCAGGCATCAAAATCTTTCCATGGTCTTCAGATAAATCCTTTCGGCCAATAACTGGGCAATCCTCTTAGCAGCCCTTTTCTGGTTGTAACTGGTCCTCAGAGGGTCCGAGCTGACAGTAAAGGAGGCCTTTTCCTCCATGTTTTCATCGTTCCATATGACGTTTCCGGTGGTCTGATCCAACAATTTGGCGGCCAACTTGATCTTCAGCCAGCGGGAATTCGTCACCTGAAACGTTCCATCGGTTATTTTATAACTCAAAGGCTCGGTCTTGATATCGAGGACTTTTCCGATCATAACGACTGCAGCCTGGTCTTTTGAAACGAGGGGCACTTGAGAATGGCTGACAAATTCCTGGCGGATCATCATGGTAAAATCCCCTTCAAAACCTAATGAAGAGGAGGGACTTTCCATTAAAGGGATGGCCAGGCTGGGTATGCTTATCCCTTTGGGCTGTCTGGTGTCCTGGAGATGATACCCACATCCGGAAAGCCAGAGGAGAACCAGGAGGATTGAATATTTGAGGCAACTCCCTTTAGTCATTTCTAAAATCATATCCTTCCCGTCTCCCGCGGCCATCTATCCCCCAGCCCGGATAAACCATAAGATGCGAAGCCGTCAACCTTCCATTTTCAATCTTCAATCCTACACCACCACGTTCACGAGTTTTTTCTGAACGACGATCACCTTCCTGACCTGTTTTCCACGGACAAAGTGCTGGATCCTTTCGTCTTTTAAGGCTTCTTCCTCTAATTCCTTTTCCCCGTAGGAGACAGGTACTTCAATCCTGTTTCTTACCTTTCCGTTTACCTGAAGCACGACCAGTCTTTTTTCAGCCTGTAAGGCGTTTTCCTTGTAGGTAGGCCAGGGAACTTCGAGAAGGGGCGTGTCATGACCTAACATCTGCCATAGTTCTTCGGTGATATGTGGCACTACCGGTGACAGGAGCACCACCGTTGCCTCAACCGCTTCCCTGATTACCGACCAGGCAATCTCATCTTTTTGTTCCCGACTGTTCAGGAACTGATTAACTTCATTGACCAGCTCCATTACAGCGGAGATAGCCGTATTAAAGTGAAATCTGTTCTCTATGTCACCGGTCACCTTTCTGATGGTCTCATGGGTCTTTCGATATAGCGATCTTAATTGCCCTGACAGGGCTTCTCTTCCCTCATAAGCCGGGACCCCCTTGATCTCGTCAATATAAGTAACCACAAGCCTCCAGACACGGTGTAGGAACCTGTACGACCCTTCAACGCCCTGGTCGCTCCATTCCAAGTCCTTATCCGGAGGGGAGGCAAACAGACAGAACATCCGGACCGTGTCGGCGCCATAGCGATCGATTAGCTCCTGGGGGTCCACAACGTTCTTTTTGGACTTGGACATCTTTACCGTATTGCCCTTGATCACCTCTGCCTGGCACAGAACACACTTTCCATCTTTTACCTCGGTGGGGTAAAGGTAGCCATGCTCCGGACATTCTTCGGTCTCCTTACAGACCATTCCCTGCGTCAACAGGTTGGTAAAAGGCTCGCTGACCTTGAGATAGCCAAAGTCTCTCAGGACCCTGGTATAGAAACGGGAATAGAGCAGATGGAGGATGGCATGTTCAATACCGCCGATATATTGGTCTACTGGCATCCAGTAATCCACCTTTTCCGGATCGAGAGTGCCTTTGTCATAACCCGGGCATGTATAGCGATCAAAATACCAGGAAGATTCGACAAAGGTGTCCATCGTGTCTGTTTCGCGTCGGGCCTTTCCATTGCAGTTAGGGCAGGTCGTCTCAAAGAAGCCCGGTTCAAAGGGGAGAGGCGATCCACCGTTTGGTCTCATATCGAGTTCCAGAGGGAGAACGACCGGAAGATCTTCTTCAGGGACAGGAACGGTCCCGCATTTGTTGCAGTAAATAATAGGGATGGGCGCTCCCCAGTAACGTTGCCTCGAAATGCCCCAGTCCCTGATCCGGAAATTGACGGTCTTGTGTCCCTTGCCGATGGATTCTAAATATTCGGCAATGCTATCTAAGGCCTCCAGGTTGCGCTGGCCATTGAACGGGCCTGAGTTCACCAGGACCCCTTCATCCACATAAGCCTCTGACAGGGTTTCCTCATGAAGCTCTCTGTCCGGCGGCTTGATGACAACTCTGAGCTTCAGGCCGTATTTCTTGGCAAACTCGAAATCTCTCTGGTCATGGGTGGGAACAGCCATTACAGCTCCGGTGCCGTAATCGAACAGGACAAAGTTGGCCACAAAAATCGGGATCTCCTCTTCTGTAACAGGATTCAGGCAATATCTTCCCGTAAAGGCCCCTTCTTTGACAGTGAAATCCGCCGTGCGCATGAAGGTGTCCATTTTTAAAGTACGTTCCACGAAACCTGAGACATCCCTTTCCTGGGCAAGTCCTTTTATCAACCGATTGACCAGAGGGTGCTCTGGAGCAAGGCACATAAAAGTTGCGCCGAACACAGTGTCCTGACGTGTGGTAAAGACATCTATCATCTCGTCAGAACCTACCACCGGGAACTGGATGATGGCGCCATAGCTTTTCCCTATCCAGTTCCGTTGCATTGTGAGGACCCTGTCAGGCCATCCGGGTAGCTTTTCGCAAGAATCCAGGATTTCATCGGCATAGTCTGTTATTTTAAGAAACCAGCTATCCATCTCCTTGATAGAGACTTCCTGTTCCGGATGACGCCAGCAGCACCCGTCTTCAACCTGTTCATTGGCAAGCACGGTCTGGCACTTTTCGCACCAGTTTACAAAGGTCTTTTTTTTGTAGGCAAGGCCCTTCTGATACATTTTCAGGAATACGAGTTGCTCCCAGCGGTAATATTTAGGGTCGCAGGTGGCAAGTTCCCGATCCCAGTCGTAGCTGAAACCCATTCTCTTGAGTTGAGCCTTCATGGCGTCAATGTTATCATATGTCCATTTGGCGGGATGGGTGTTGTTCTCAATGGCCGCATTCTCCGCAGGCATTCCAAAGGCGTCCCATCCCATGGGATGGAGCACATTCTTGCCGCACATCCGTTTGTATCTGGCTACCACATCGCCAATCGTATAATTACGCACGTGACCCATATGGATCTTCCCTGAGGGATAAGGAAACATCTCCAGGAGATAATATTTATCTTTAGATGAATCTTCTAACGCCTTAAACAGCCCGGTGTTTTCCCAGTGCGACTGCCACTTAATTTCCAGTTTCTGCGGGTTATATTTCATGTGCCTTCATTCCATTTCTGATTTCAGCTCGCTTTGGTTATTTTCTGATAATGTATTGTAAATATTATCTAAAACGCCGTTTATATATCTTCCCGAATCCTCGCTTCCAAATTTCTTCCCTAATTCCACGGCTTCATCAATAGAAACCTTTGCCGGAATATCTTGGACAAACATGATTTCAAAGGCCGCCAATCTGAGTATGGACCTGTCGAGACGTGCCATCCTTTCAATACGCCAGTTCCTTGACGCCTGAGCTATAACTCGGTCTAACGTTTCTTTTTCTTCCCAAACGCCTAAAACGAGTTTCCTCGAGAAATCCCTAATTGATTTCGGGGCGTTGAAATTTTCACATATCAGGTCAAAGATCTCTGATGGATCACCAGGACTGAACTCCAAATGAAAGAGGACCTGAACAGCTAATTCCCTGGCCCGTCTCCTTTCCCCCATACCTATCCATCACATCTTTAGTTTATAATTATGGTGAGTTACAGAATAAACTTAGCAAACTACTTTCAGTCAGATATATCGAACCGCACAATATCGAACACGGAATATCGAATTTAGAAGTTTTTCCATCACTTCTGCGGTTGGAAATTCTCTCCGAGCCGTAGGTTCTACGAGCCAGAGGCCTTGTTCGTTATTCGATATTCGAATTTTCAAATATATTTGGTTAGCCTTTGGGGAACTCTCTGAAGAGATTTGCCATTTCAATGGCTGCCATAGCGGCCTCGTATCCTTTGTTTCCGGACTTGGAGCCGGCCCTTTCTATCGCCTGCTCTAAATTATCTGTTGTCAGGACACCGAAGGTAACTGGCGTCTCGCTATCCAGGGCCACGGCGGCTATTCCTTTGGAAACCTCGGCAGCCACATAATCAAAATGAGGTGTAGCGCCCCTGATAACCGCGCCGAGGCATATGATCGCGTCATATTGTCCACCCTGGGCCAGTTTCTTTGCAGCCAGGGGCATCTCAAATGCCCCTGGAACCTTTATGATGAGGATCTCATTCTCGTCGCAACCATGTCTGACCAGCGCATCCACGGCACCTTCCATAAGCCTGGAACAGATAAAATCATTGAACCGGCTCACTATGATTGCAAACCGGAAACCTTCCGCCGACAGCCGACCTTCCAATACCTTGGGCATAACAACCCCCTTTCGTTGACCTATAGTTCAATTCTCTTTAAGATATGCCCCAACTTGTGGCATTTGGTAGAAAGATATTTGATATTCTCCACCCTTGGCACGCACTCAACAGGCACCCTTCCTGTAATCTGTAACCCGTAACCCTCAAGTCCGATAATTTTCTTGGGGTTATTGGTAATCAAGTTCATTTTTCGTACCCCGAGGGCCACCAGAATCTGGGCACCCACCCCATAGTCCCTCAGATCTGCAGCAAAACCGAGCTCTTCGTTGGCCTCAACCGTATCCAGCCCTTTCTCCTGCAGGGCATAGGCCTTTAATTTATTTGCAAGACCGATACCCCTCCCCTCCTGCTGGAGATACAATATGACGCCCAGCCCTTCTTCTTGAACCATGGACATCGCCTTTTTCAGCTGTTCCCCACAGTCACAGCGGTAGGAGCTGAAGACATCACCGGTCAGGCACCCGGAATGGACTCTCACTAAGATATCCTGGTCCGGATCAATCTCTCCTTTTACTAAGGCTAAATGCTCATAATCATCAATGTCGTTTACAAAGGCCACTGCCTTGAATTCGCCAAAGGGGGTAGGCAGGATCGTCTCTGCGGCCTTGTGAACAAAAGACTCATTTCGCATTCGGTAGGAGATGATGTCAGCCACCGTAGCGATCTTAAGGCCGTGCTCTTTGGCAAATTTTTCAAGGTCTGACAGCCTGGCCATGCAACCGTCATCTTTCATAATCTCACATATGACCCCTGCAGGCTTGAGGCCGGCAAGTCGCGCAAGATCTACCGATCCTTCAGTCTGACCGGTCCTGAACAGAACCCCTCCCCTCCTGGCTCTGAGTGGAAAAACGTGTCCGGGTTGAACAAGATCTTCCGGCCGCGCATCATCCGCTATGGCGGTCAAGATGGTATGTGCCCTGTCAGACGCAGATATGCCTGTTGAAACTCCGCTCGCTGCCTCGATAGATACAGTGAATGCTGTTTGATACGGTGAACGATTGTCGCGCACCATTTGATCGAGACGTAGTCTTTCCACTATCTCCGGTTCCAAAGACAGGCAGATGAGACCACGGCCGTATTTGGCCATGAAATTAATGGCCGCAGGTGTCACCTTCTCAGCGGCGATGGTCAGGTCGCCTTCGTTCTCTCTCCTCTCATCGTCCACAAGGATAATCATTTTACCCTGTTTCAAATCCTCTAAGACTTCTTTTATATTTGAAATTGGCATGTCAGTTACCGAATCCGTGTTTAATAAGGGTTTCAAGGTCAATCCCGGAAGATTTTTTCTCTTCCCGGTCTGACCTCCCCTTTGAAAATAGTTTTTCTACATATTTCCCAATCATATCCGTCTCTATGTTGACCGGGTCCCCTATATTTTTTTTCAAAAGCGTGGTCACCGTGCCGGTCTGGGGGATGATATTTACCTCAAAAAAATCATTTTCACAAGCATTAATGGTCAGGCTGATTCCGTCTACAGCAATAGAACCTTTCTCAATAATATAACGTGAAAGCGCTTTTTCAACCCCGATTCTTATACGCCACGATTGATCCCTTTGTTCCTTCTTGAGGACCTTGCCGATTCCATCCACGTGCCCCAGCACCAAATGCCCTCCCAGGCGATCCGAAAGGCGCAACGCCCTCTCAAGATTTACATTGTCGCCCACTCTTAATAACCCCAAAGTGGTTCGGGAGAGGGTCTCCGCGGAAACGTCCATCCCCAGTGACCCTTCCCTTGTCTCCGTTACTGTCAGACATGCACCGTTGACAGCAATGCTGTCTCCGGGCCGACAATCCGTCGTATCAAAATGAGGCGTGATGGTCAGCTTCATTTCATTATGGATACGGCGGATGCCGCTGATTTTCCCTATACCCTCGATTAGACCGGTAAACATTATAAAGTACCTAAAGTGAACTAAAGTGACTAACCACAAATCGTAGCTGTCCGTCAAATACAATCGGGAAGAATCTTTTACTGAAGAATGCTAAGGCCTCCCGTCCATCCTTTACCGAAACCACTTCATGCCCGGCCTTTGTCAGGGTCTTTTCCAAAAGGGTTCGAGAAACAGGATCATCTCCAGCAATAAGAATAGGGAACCGATCCTCCAAGGACAGGGACCTCCATACTCAAATATAAGGGATTCGCCTCATAAATCGGGATGTTGTTGTTTCTTATCATGTTTTTGAACAGGAGTGAACAACATTTTGCATGAATTCTACACCTTGACTCTGAGTGTCCATATCACTATATTTCTATGGACTTAGGGCTCGCGCAAAAATAGCATTTTCACATCCCATCTTCAGGTTATCTTCGGTGGCGCCTCAACCGCAAGATCCTCGAATTTGCGCGAGCCCTTAGCAGTAGAAAGTCATCAGGGTGGATATTGATATGCATGAGCAGCTGATTGAAATAAAACAGGATATGCCCGGATTTAACCCGTTCTTTGGGTCCTGGGTCTGCCGGGATGACCTCAATCTTGTAATTGATGTGGGGCCTGCTCATACTGCCGATCGGTTGATTAACGCTTTGTCTGCAATCAATTTGAAGCGGGTGGATTATTTTCTTCTCACCCACATACACATTGATCACGGCGGGGCGCTGGCTGAATTATTGGATCATTATCCCATGGCGAAGGCGGTCTGCCACGAAAAAGGGATCAGAAACATTGTCGATCCTTCGAAACTCTGGACCGCCAGTCTGACACTCCTCGGTGATATTGCAAGGGGTTACGGTCTACCGCGTCCGGTTTCCAGGGAGCGCTTGATCCCCCACACGGAATGTAACCTTAAGGATGTAGCGGTGATAGAGACGCCCGGCCATGCCCTTCATCACCTTAGCTACAGCTACAAAGGGAGTCTTTTTGCGGGTGAGGCTGCCGGAAACTATTTTGTCTTTAACGGTTCGCAATATTTACGCCCGGCAACACCTCCCAGGTTTTTTCTTGATGTTTGTCTGAAAAGCCTTGACCGACTGTTAGCCTTGGAAGATCAGCCAATCCGTTACGCCCACTTTGGCGAGGCCGAAAGCTCCCATCAGATGTTGAACATGTCCCGGGATCAGCTTTTTCGGTGGGAGAGCATCATTGGTGAAGCAGTCAACCAGGGCGGGGACAAAGAAGGCGTCATAAGAAGGACGGTTGACCTGTTGCTGGAAAAAGATCCAAATCTTGCGGCATTTCGTATAATGAATTTCGATATCCAAGCAAGAGAGCGGTTCCTCATGGCGAATGCTGTTAAAGGGTTTGTGGAATTTCTCGATGGGACAGAATAGCATGAAAAACAGTGATTACTTCGAAAAGACCAATTTTAGATCCCTGATAGAAGCGGACTGGAAGGACCGGATTCAGGACCGGCTAAACATCATTGATGTTTTCCTGGGAACGGAAGATCATATAACCCTGGAGGAGATATTCCGTCTCTTGAAAGAAAAGGGCTATGATTTTGAGCCCGTTTTTGTCTCCCAGTGCATGAATCGGATGGTGGACCTGGGGTTTGCCCAGAAAAAGCAGTTTGAAGGACAACCGATCCGTTATGAACACCGTCATCTTGGCAGGCATCATGATCACCTTATTTGCACCAAGTGTGGAGAGATCCTCGAATTTACGAATGAAAATATAGAAAAACTGCAGATGGAGGTGACTGCTCAATACGGGTTCCACATGCTTCAGCATAGAATGGATATCTATGGTCTCTGTTCCCGTTGTCTCTCACAAAGAAGACGGTTAATGCCCCTGGCCATGGCCAAACCCGGAGAAAAGCTTGTCATTCGAGAGATAGCCGGGGGGAGGATCGGGAGGGCCAGGCTGGCCTCCATGGGGTTGCGGCCCGGCGATGTATTGGAGATTATAAGTAATCCAGGGGAGGGAAGGATCATCTTAGGGCATGATTTTACCCGGTTGGCAATCGGCAGGGGAGTTGCTCAAAAGATCATGGTCACATTAGCTGACGAGGAAAGAACTGAGTCAGCGGAGGATCGAGGTTGAACTATACAGCCTTCTGCAAAATCGCTCTAAGTCTATCTCTGACAGCCCTTATGAATTTTTCTCCGCCACTCCGGTAATGGTAGCGGTCTTTTTCGTCAGGACGTACGGTTTCAGGGGCGTGACGCAATTTGAGCTTGATCACGGCCAGATAATCGTCCGATAGAAACCTCCGGTAGATGGAACCGAGGAGAGGAAGTCTGAATTCTTCTTTGGAAATAGACGCTGCCCAGTCAACGATATAAGGGAACCCGTCAGACCCTATCAGGGTATTGGGAGCCCGCTTCAGGTCACAATGGGCCAATCCCCTCCTGTGAAACCGTCGCACCAGTTCTTCTAATGCATCAAAGAAGGGGCTGGACAATTTAATTTCGTTTTCAAGGTTTTCCAAATTCCTGCCCTGGATTTCCTCTATGACTAAAGCGAGCCCGTCGACAACCCGGTACAAAACAGGCACACCCCGTATCCCCCTTAGCTTCTTGTAGGCCTTTCCCTCCCTCCAAATAAGGAAACGCCCTACCGTATTTCTAAAAAGGAATTTGTTCGTACTAAAATCTTTGACCACGGCCCGTATCCCGTTTTCTTCGACAATCCAGATAGTGGGCCTCGTGCTTGAAGGACCTCTTAATATGCCGGCATTATTGGCTGAAAGCTCCGAAAGTTTAAGGGTGTCAAACAATGGAAATTCCTACCTCCCACTTTCATGGTATTTGAAATATGCCGCGCAGGTACCTTCGCTCGACACCATACACGGGCCGACCGGTGTGCGGGGGGAACAGACCTGTCTGAAGAGTTTGCAGTCCAACGGTCTGGCAGCCCCCCTCAGAACCTCGGCGCAGCGGCATCCCGAAGGCTCTTTGGCCGGGGGCACCGCTATGTCAAACCTGATTCTTGCGTCATGGCCTGAATATCTTTCCCTGATGGCCAGACCGCTCCGGGGAATTACACCCAGACCGCGCCACGGAGAATCACACGGTTCAAAGACCTCTTCCATTATCTTCAGGGCCCCCGGATTCCCTTGGGGGCTGGCGCCCCGGGTGTACTGTATCTGGACCTCCGCCCTCCCCTCTTCCACCTGTTCCACTAACATCAGGACCCCCTCCAGGATATCAACTGGTTCAAAACCGGTCACCACGCACGGGGTATGATAGCGCTCAACAACCTTTTCATAAGAGGCGGTACCTATAATGGTGGTTACATGACCCGGGCATATAAAACCATCAACGCCAAGGTTGCCGCTTGAGAGAAGGGCATCCATGGCAGGGGGGAGGAGTTTGTGGGCAGACAGGACCGAGAAGTTGGACTGCTTATTCTCATGGGCGACCTTGATAGCCGCGGCAACTGTGGGGGCCGTAGTCTCAAAACCGATGCCCAGGAAAACCACTTCATTATCACGGTTCCGGGCAGCAATCTTGAGGGCATCGAAAGTGGAGTAGACCATTTTGACCACTGCCCCCTTTGCCTGCTCCTTTTTCAGAGACGATTCGCTCCCGGGCACCCTGAGCATATCTCCAAAGGTTGTCACGATGACACCGGGCAACTGTGCCAGTTTGACCGCCCGGTCTACCTCTTCCATGGCCGTAACGCATACCGGACAGCCGGGCCCTGAAACCAGCTCGACGTTTTCCGGCAGCAGAGTGCGGATTCCATGTCTGAAAATGGCCATGGTGTGGGTCCCGCAGATCTCCATCAGCCTGACCCTTCTTGTAGAAATAGCCATGATCCTGTCTGACAGGGCCTTTGCCACAGCCCCGTCACGGTATTCATCGATGTATTTCATAGGACACCTCAAACATCCCTTCAAAACCCGAATAGCGCAACCCCGCGCATACTGCCTGCCCAAGGCAGAGAGAACCGTCATTGGTGGGCACCTTGGCGTGGCTGTATACCCTGAACCCTTCAGCAGTGAGGGCACGCGTAAGGCCCCTGAGAAGCGTGATATTTTGAAAAGAGCCTCCGCTCATCGCCACCTGTTCTATCCCGCTCTCTTCCCTTATCTTGAGACATGCATCCTTTAACATCTGTATCAATGTATTATGAAACCGTCCAGAGATGACTCCCCTCCTCTCCCCTTTCTCAATATCTTCCACTATTCCCCTTATGATCTCGGTGGTTTTCATCACCCACCCCTCTCCTTCTCGCTTGACCTGCCAGGGGTAGCTTCCGGCTTGGTTGGGACTCTGGCACATTTCAAGTTCAATGGCTGCCTGTCCTTCGTACGCTATCTCATGCCTCACGCCCAACAGAGAGGAAACGGCATCAAAAAATCTACCGCAGCTCGACGTCAGCGGAGAATGAACCCCTTTCGAGGCCATCTGAAGAATGATGGACGACTCTGATTGAGACAGATTCCGGACGAACGGGATGGAAAGATTAAACAGTTCCTCGCCAAAGGTTTTATGGAGGTAGATGAGCGCCATACGCCATGGGTATCTTGCGGCCGCGTCTCCGCCCGGAAGTCTCACATAATCAAAATGCGCCTTCCGGGCAAATGATGTGAGGTCTGAGAGAAAGATTTCTCCTCCCCAGATCCGGTTGTCAAGACCCAATCCGGTCCCATCCATGGCCATGCCGATGACCGGTCCTTTGAGACCATGCTCCGCAAGACAGCTAACGATATGGGCATGGTGATGTTGTACGGCCAGTGTGGGAAATTCCTTCTGCTCCAGTGCGTATTTTGAGCTCAGGTAGTCGGGGTGAAGATCATGGGCGATAACTTCGGGAGTAATTTCCAGGATACGCCTGAGGTGAGATACGGTCAGACGAAAGAACTCAAATGTCTCCAGGTTCTCCATGTCACCGATGTGCTGGCTCAAGAAAGCGCGATTTTCCTTGGTAAGGCATATGGTGTTTTTGAGTTCTCCACCCACTCCGAGGACAGGCGGTAAATTCCTCAATTCTTCTGGCAAAAAAACAGGCACCGGTACATATCCCCTGGAGCGCCTGATCTGCCTCGGGGTATGATCCACAACCCTCAGGACAGAATCATCGCTCCTGAGGTAGATATCCCGGTTATGGGTCAGGAAATAGTCGGCAATCTCCCCCAGATGTTCGAAGGCCTCCTGGTTATCCGTGTTTATCGGCTCCTCTGTCATATTGCCGCTTGTCATGACCAGGGCCTTGAACGAACCTTCCATCAGCAAGTAGTGGAGTGGCGTATACGGGAGCATCATCCCAAAATAGCCGTTCTTGGGCGCCACCTGAGGAGAGAGACCGTGGAAGCGTCGTTTTTTCAGGAGGACTATCGGCCTCCGGTGGGAACGTAAAAGCCCGGCCTCTCCCTCATCAATATGAGCAATCTCAAGTGCAGCATCGATATCTTTGACCATGATGGCCAGGGGCTTTTCTTCCCGGTGTTTTCTTTTCCTGAGCCTTACAACCGCCTTGTGGTTTGCGGCGTCAACGACCAGATGAAATCCCCCCAATCCCTTGATGGCAAGAATGGCGCCCTTTTGTAAGAGCGATACACCCTCTTGAACGGGGTCGGCGCACAGGATGCTAATCCCATCCCTGTTGTGTAAGGTGGCGACCGGCCCGCACTCCCAGCAGGCGTTGGGCTGGGCATGAAACCGTCGGTTATTGGGATCGTGATATTCCTCCTGACAGGCGGCGCACATCCGGAATTTCTTCATAGTGGTAGCACTCCGGTCATAGGGGATATCCATGATAATGGTGTATCGGGGGCCGCAGTTGGTGCAATTGACGAAGGGATATCTGAATCGCCGGTTTAACGGATCTCTCATTTCCGATAAACACTCGGGACAGATACTCACATCGGGGGAGATAAGTGCTGATCGTTCCGGACCGCCCAGGCTTTCCCTTATCTTGAAAGATACTTCTCCCTTGGGAGGAATATCTTTCCAATGGGCTGAGGCGATGTGGGCCAATGGGGGGTGTTCTGATACCAGTGTGTCCACAAATTTCTTGATATCCTGCCAGGTCCCTTCAACCTCAACCTCTACCCCCGAAGGTGTATTGGTCACGTAGCCTGAAAGACCATATCGGACGGCGAGCTGATAGACAAATGGACGAAAACCGACTCCTTGCACAATACCTTGAATTGCGCCTCTGGCCCGCTTTTTCATTACTGTTTCCGAGCGGAGCTCCTAATTTTCACCTCTTCCCTGAGCCAGTCATACCAGGCATCGAGCCCCTCTTCGGTTTTGCAGGAAATCTCGAAAATGCGGAGTCTGGGGTTCACCTTCAGGGCCTCTTCCCGAATTTTTTCGAGCGAGCAGTCCACATACGGGAGGAGATCGATCTTATTGATCAGCAACACTTCTGATTCATGAAACATGAGGGGGTATTTGGCCGGCTTGTCTTCACCCTCGGTGACGCTCAATATCATTGCCTTGAAGTCCTCACCCACGCTGAATTCCGCAGGGCAGACCAGGTTCCCGACGTTTTCAACCACAAGAAGATCCAAGGCATCAAAATCAAACTCCTGAAATGTATCCCTGATCATATTGCCATCCAAGTGGCATGCGCCTCCGGTATTGATCTGTACGACCGGGATCCCTTTTGCCGCGATCCTCTCGGCATCCCGAGACGACTGGATATCGCCCTCGATGACCCCGATCTGAAGGTCTTCCTTCAGGGCCCCGATGGTCTTCTCCAACAGGCTGGTCTTCCCGGCGCCGGGCGAACTCATCAAATTAAATACCAGCAGATCCTTTTCGTCAAAAATTGCCCTGTTTTCCCGGGCAATCCGCTCATTCGCTTCCAATATGTTTTTGACAACCGATATTTTCATGTTTGGCTCCTTTGTTCTGGATACTTGATACTGGATACTTGATGCTGGATTCCGGATACTGGATGATTGATCAACGATTAGATGGCAACCGAATGACCCAAATCCAATATTCTATCTTCAATAGTCAATAGTCAATCTTGAATCGCTTAATCCACCTCCATCTCCACAATCGATAATTCCTGTCCGGCAATTGTATCGATCTGGGAACTACTACAAAAAGGGCATTCAAATGCATAATTCTTGATCTCAAACTCCCGACGACATTCTTTGCATGTCCCCCTGAGGGGGATAATCTCCATGATCAGCTTTGCTCCCTCTAATTCCGTTCCAGAGGTCATCACGTTAAAACAGAAAGAGAGGGACTCAGGGACAATGGCAGATAACTGGCCGATATTCAGACGAACCGATCGCACCAACCTTGCATTATGTTTCCGCATCTCTTCTTTGATGATATCAAGAAGGCTCTGCGCTATCGACATTTCATGCATAAAAGGACAACCCTTCCTGAAAAAAAACCACCTAAACCTCCCAATTCGCTTGAACAAGGTCAATTAACTGATTGACTTTAATTGGGACTTTTAACCGGAATGACAAGAGAAAGGAGTACCCCGGGTGGTAAAACCGCAATCCGCAATTCACAATGGGATCATCCCTGCTGCAAGGCCACTATCAGGGAATAAACCTTCTGCCTTGCATCGTTGAACACACTTGAGAGATTCAAGGAATGGTTGGCAAAAATACTTTCAGGAGCGCCGTTAAACACAATCCATGGTTCAAAATGGCATCTCCCCAGATCTTCAATAATCTTGTCTACAAGTTTAAGCGAGTTCTTGCGTTTCAGCACATCAATAAAGTCGATCCGGATTGCCTTGAATGACTCGTGAAGGGCATAGGCGACACCCTGGGCATAATAGAAATTATCATCAATTTTATGAAATGGGATATTGATCTGGACCAGCTCGTCTCCCCCTAAATCCTTCTTCACGTCTTCATTGACCGGCAGGACCATATCCTTCCGTTGGGGCGCGTTGATCAACCGTGTATTCACCCCGCCCATCAGTGAAGCGTATTGACTGAAGAGTTCCACCAGGTTGTCCGCCCTCGGATAAAAATGGGACGAGCCATTTTGCAGGCCTTTATAAAAGGCGCCAAGATCTTTGCTGGCCTTCACCCATCTGCTCTCCGCTGACGGAAGCCACCACTTCAGGGGGTCGTTCGAAAGCGCGGTAAAGGCCCCTTCGGCCCAGGGATCGAGCTTGTCCGTGGTTCGCATTCGAGAGAGATTATCCCTCAGGACACGTATGTTATACCGAACAACCTCTAACTCACCGATTTGAAAGTTTGGCATATTGTCAAGGAGCGCTGTCGGCCAGAAGACATCGTTGGGCAACCAGTTGTCGCACATCTGCTGGATGAGGGTTTCGTTTGTTTTTATAAATGCAGCGCCTTTAACACCTGCGTCCAGCTTACCTAACTCAAGCCGGCCGGGCTTTTTTGAATTGACGCCCATGATAATGAGGCCGATCACAATTAGCGCCAGAATGATAAAACAGATAGTGCCGCCGTACTTTTTATCTCCCATACCTCTATGTTTCTCTTCCATTGCCTTTCCCCTCGCAGTGAATCTCCCTAACTCCGTGTTTCCTAAACTCTTCTTTTGATAAGATGTCCCGGAAATTTTATTGATTTTAGAAGGGAGCGCCCACAATTGTCAACATATAATGACACGTGAATACCGGGCGGTTGCCGGAGAACCAACTCCTTCACCCTATTCAAGATAAGGGTCTCGCAGTCCTTTCTTGTAGATCTTGCCGGAACCTGTCTTGGGCAGAACGTCCAGAAAATCCACGCTTTTAGGGGCCTTGTAATGCGCCAGCTGCTCCTTGCAAAATAAGATGATATCCTCGCCGGTCACTTCCCACCCCTCCTTCAATACAACACAGGCCCTTACCGTCTCCCCCCAATGACTGTCCGGTACTCCGATGACGGCGGCCTCTAATATACCAGGGTGGGTGTAAAGGATATTTTCCACTTCAGTGGAATAAACGTTTTCACCTCCGGTCAAGATCATATCTTTCTTTCGGTCCACGATGGTGACATATTGCTCCTGGTCAATGACAGCGAGGTCTCCGGTGTAAAGCCAGCCATCTTTAATCGCCGCATCCGTTTCCTCGGGCAGATTCCAGTAACCGGGGGTAACCGTGTCTCCCTTGACAATAATTTCTCCCACCTGCTGATCGTCCCGAGCCACGTCGTTTCCCTTGTCGTCCACGACCCTGAGACTCACATTCACGAACTCTCGCCCGGTCTTTGCCTTAAACCTGAGCCGTTCCTCCCAGGGGAGATCGTTCAGGTGGTTCTTGAGGATAGAGAGAGTCAGGTAGGGGCTCGTTTCGGTCATCCCGTATGTCTGAATATAGTCGCATTTAAAAGCCCCTATGATCTTGCGGACGGTTTCAGGCGCGATCGGTGCTCCTCCGCTTAACAGGACCCGCAGGCTGGAATAGTCAAAACTGCCCACGTCAGGATGGTTGACCATCATGTTGAGCATGGTGGGAATGAGGTTGGAAAGGGTGATTTTTTCGCCCTGGATGATCTTGAGCACCTCACGTGAATCAAATGAGGGTAATATCACGTGTTTTCCGCCCACCCAGGTAATGGCAAATGTGGCCCAGGCATCCGCCAGATGAAAGAGCGGGGCCACATGGAACCAGTTATCCCTGTCAGTGAGCTGGAACTCGGCGATGGTCCCCAGTGCATGGCTTTTGACATTCTTGTGTGTCAACATCACCCCTTTGGGCCGCCCGGTCGTTCCGCTGGTATAATATAGGTGGGCGACATCATCGTCTTTGATTGCCTGGTCAGGCGGCGGTTCCCCTGTTTGATCTGCCAAAAGGGACTCGTAGCTCAGCTCCTTAGACCCTGACGGGTCAAATTCCGCCTGGGTCCAGATCAGCTTTCCAACCGTCGGAGCGGACCGGGGAATATCATTGACCTTGCTATGGAAGATACCCTGCGAGATGAGAACACGTGACTCGCTGTCATTGAGGATCATTGTAATCTCTCTTGTTGAAAGCCTGAAATTAAGAGGGACCAGAATTATCCCTAAGTGAGCCGCAGCAAAGTATGCCTCGAGGAACTCGTGGGAGTTTTCATGGATAATTGCCACACGGTCGTTTCTGTTAAGTCCCAGAGAAATCAATCCCTGCGACAACCGCCAGACTCTCTTGGCAAAATCGCGATAGTTCATTCTGACCTCACCACAAACTACCGCCTCCTTTTCAGGATACAGCTTGACCGCTTTTGGGAGAAGTTCATCAAGTGGCATGTTTCGATCTCCTTAGAAACCCATAATGGGACTATCTGAATCACTTCCTTGCCAGTATCGCAAAGCCTGAGCCATCATCATAGCTGAAAGTTCAGGGGGTTAATACCTGAATTTATTGAAATGCCGGGCGATTTTGTCAAGCGAAAACATGGGGCCCCGCATCGGCCTCAAAAATCGAGGAGTAGCCCCACATCGGATACCTTCTCCAGATTCATGCTCCGCTCGATGATGATTTCGGAGGCAGATCGAGAAAGGAGGCCTCCGGTCATACGCCTGAATTTTCCGAATAACTCCGCTTCGGCAAGCGGGTTTTCCGGGTCGCCTTTGGGATAGTCGCAGGCGCCTTTGAGATGCCTCCCATCCCGCATGACAATCTCGACGCGGGCCGGCCACTTGCGCGGATAGGATTGATTCAGGTCAGGATCGCTTTGCAGGTTTATTCTCTGCATCAATCTCAATATTTCCCGATCTTCAAGTCGCTTCTCGGTAAAGTCCTCCATACCCACATGCCCGTATCTCAAGGCGGTAGCCACACAGAAAGGCAAGTTAAACTTGGCCGCATAAGGGGTAATCGGGTCCACATCCCCGAGCAGGTCAAGGGCCGCCTGATAGATGAAAAGGTCTACCCGTTCAACCTCGTGGCCTGTCACCCGATTTCCTTTGACAGCGTCCAGGACAGCGTCAATCGCCGAGTGGGTGTGCCCGCAGGAGGCATGATATTTGAGTGAGTTCCGTTCGAACATGAATTCCCGGCCCAGACCCGCGACGCACTTCTCTTCATCAAAGTCCCTGGACGTGGCCCGAAAAAACCCTTTTTTCCCCTCCAGGATCCTTCGCGCACCGGTAAACCCCTTCTGGGCCAAAAGGGCCGACAGCACCCCGTTAAGCGCCGCCTTTGCCGGGTGAAGCTGTTTGCTCATGGCACCCTCTACAAGAAATTCCCACAGCCCTGCGGCCTGTGTTCCGGCAGAACCGAGCGTCCAGACAAACTGTTCCTCGTCGAGGCCCAGTATCTTGGCGGCCCCTGCCGCAGCCCCAAAGGTACCACAGGTCGCTGTTGTGTGCCAGTAACGATAATGGCTCTGGCCGGCTGCCATGGCAACTCGAATGCCGACCTCGTAACCGGCCAGGATCGCCACAATCAGATCCGGCCCCGATGCCCTCTTCCTTTCAGCCAGGGCAAATACTGCCGGCATGATGGCCGCGGCGGGGTGGAGAACCGATTCCCTGTGCAGGTCATCCATCTCTACCATGTGAGATGATGCGCCATTGGCCAGCGCCGCGAGGAGGCTCATGGTCTTGGAGCTATCAGGAATTATGGTGGATTCCGGTTTCCCTCCAAGGCTACGCACCACTTCCAGCATGGACTTGACAGGTGGCTGGGTCTGGCCAGCATAGGCCGATGCCAGCCAGTCTAAGAAAAACGTTTTTATCTGATATACCTGTTTTTTTGAAAGGTCCTCGTAGGTCAGCTGGTTCACGAACCGGGCAAACCTGGAAGATAAGGTATCTGAAGGCATTCTCGTTCTCCTCGGAAAGACACTCATTTCAGTTCCGTTTGGGCAAGCGTACATGGAAGATCAAAACCAGATAAAAATATCAATCCGTTTTATCTCAATTGCGGTTATAGCTTTCAAAAAACAGCTTTTCTGCGTCGGCGGTGCCAATCAAGATCAGCTCGTCATTTACACGAAGTGGAATTGACGGGTCGGGGCCAATATTCAGTTCGCCCTCCCTGTTAATAGCGATGACGCTGCAGCCCGTTAGTTCCCGGATTCGATTTCCAGCAAGAGACTTGCCCACAAGAGACGAGTGCACCACGGCGCGGAAGATATTCAGCCCCTCCTGAAACATCAACACCTCGTTCGGTTTAAGGAGATTAACTACGATGCCGGCGCCCATGGAAGCATATGACATAACCAGGTCAGCTCCCGCCCTATGCAATTTGGAAATATTTCTATCCAGGTTTGCCCTGCTGACAATTTGGATATCAGGTCGTAATCGCCGGCAATAAATGCTGAGATAAATATTGATAGCATCGCTGTGCGTGGTGATGATGACGGAAGGCGCCTCTCGTATGCCGGCCTTAATCAAGGTATTGATGTCGGCAGCATCTCCTTGGATATACTTTTCATTTTTTTCAATGAATTTCGGATTCTTTTCCACCACCTGATAAGCAACCTGACGCGCTTCCAGGGCCTCGGCTGCAGCACGTCCAACACGGCCTCCGCCCAATATCAGTACAGGGGTGTTGGCGGTGTGATAAATGCGATAAACGCAGAAGATCTCATCATATTTATTGAGCTGTTCAGCAGATCCGGCCAGTAAAAGGACAGTTGAGGAATTGATTCGAGTCTGGGGGCGAGGAATTTCAAATACTCCTCTTTCCCATATACCGACAACTGTTAAGCCGGTTTTTTCCCGTAAATTGCTTTCGATAAGGGTTTTTCCTTCGAGGGGTGTTCTCATTGCAGGGGCTTCAGCAATGAGAAGCTGTTCAAATCTTCCGATGACATTCGCCCCCATGCTCGCTCCAAGCGTTCTTCGGGCCAAAGACTTCCCCAGCATCTTCATGAATTGAAAGACGTGAGTACTCCCTGCAAGCTGAAGAATGTCAATGGAGTCATCCGCATCCGCATTGGTGATGATGGGTACTTTTTCTGATATCTCCCTTATCGTAAAGGCTATGTTTGTATTCATCATATCATCATTGTTGGCAACTACCAGGGCAGCGTTCTGTATACGAAGGCGTTTGTATGTCTCCGGATCACCCAGATCCCCCAATACAACGTTGTAGTTCAGGTCGTAAAGCTCTAATGCGCGGTGCAAATCAGTTGCAATAATGGCATATTTGTAATTATATTGATTCAGCTTTTCGACGAGGTTTATTGTAATAGGGTCGAAGTTTGTCAGAATCACGTGGCCTGATGTATTCTCCGGCAATTCACGTGGCGCGCGCGCTTTTGCTTGGGCCTCGAGCCACGGGGCATAAAAAAACTGTATGAAGGTAAAAGGGAGCATGACGAGCAAAAAAATAATCCCTGATAGAAGTACAACCATTGAAAAGACTTTGCCTAAATCGCTTGCAAACGTGATATCACCGAAACCAAGCGTGGACATTACGGTGAGTGTCCAGTAGAAGCCTGTCACCCAGCTAAACTCTTTATCTTCAAGAACCATGATGAAATGAAAAAGAACGCTGTATATGATGACAATAGCGGCTAAGGCCAAAAGAAACTTGAGGAGTAGCTTGAAGTTTCTCTTCGTTGTTCTGTTTCTAACAAAGTAAATTATCTGGGCGGGAATAAATTTCATAAGAAAAGCCTCCTTACGTTAACACACAGCCGGCTTCATATATCTCTTTTATGGGCGCCTCTACCAGTGCTCCTTTTAAAAAAATTATAAAATTATACCTCATAATGGAGTTCAGAGCAACATAATGGAGTTCGGAGCAACTAATGAAGAAAAGGCAGGGCCAGTAAAGGGCCTGTCATAGTGAGCCGATTCAGCATTATCGGCCTTTGAAGTTTCTTCCTAAAAAGTCCTTGACCGATTAACTGATTTTCGCTAATTTTTCCCAGGCTATCAGGATATTTGGTTTTAACCTCAATCCTGAGGAGACATGCGTTGATTCCACCAAGACCCTGTTTCTCAATATGAGAGCAGGCTCCTGGTTTTAGGCGCCTGCGCAACCTGGCGAAGGAGTTACACTTGAGCAAGTTTTTTTGAGAAGGCGGGAGCAGGATGTACACTATAAAAGAAGTCCTGGAAGGTAAGAATTTGGCCGTCATAGGGGCCTCTCAGGACCCCTTGAAACCTGGGGCGATGCTCCTCAAAGTCCTGAAGGATACCGGCTTCCAGGGACAGATCGCCGGCGTCAACCCTCGCGCGGGAGAGATGTACGGCGTGCCGTTTTACCGCAGCATTCACGAGATCCCCTTTCCGGTTGACCTGGCTACCCTGATCATTCCTCCCAAGGCAGTGGCTCCATGCCTGGCCGATTGTGCCCGGGCAGGTGTAAAGGGCGTGGTGATCTCGTCCGAGGGGTTTGCAGAGGCGGGAAGTGAAGGGGCGCGGTACCAGCAGGAGGTCAGCAGTATCCTCCGGTCCAGCGGCATGCGCGGATTTGGGCCCAATACCATGGGAATTGTAAACACCGCCACCGGCATGACGACCGCCTACTTCTGCAATGACCGTATGTTGAGGCCCGGTTCTATTGGATTTGCAGCGCAATCCGGCATATTTGTGGGTGCACTGCTCCGATATCTCAGCTCATTTGAAGAATTCCGAATCTCAAAGGCGATGGGTCTGGGCAACAAGGTGGATGTGGACGAATCGGATGTCCTCGCCTATTTTCGGGAAGATCAACAGACCAAGATCGTGGGACTCTATCTCGAGGACATTCGAGATGGGAGACGGTTTTTGGAGGAGGCCCGCAGGACCGTGGCGCAAAAGCCGCTCCTCCTGCTCAAAGGGGGGCGGACAGCGGCAGGGGCCCGTGCTTCGGCCTCGCACACGGCAAGCCTCGCAGTAGACGATACAGTGCTGGACGGAGCACTGCGTCAGGTGGGAGTCCTTCGCGTGGGAAGCATCGATCAACTTATGGCCTCCCTTATGGGTTTTCGATGTATGCCGCTGCCAAAGGGCGGGCGTATCGCC
>JACNIU010000031.1 GCA_014382905.1 Desulfobacterales bacterium | reverse complement strand
GAGTTCATGCCGCAGGCGGTATAGAGCTTTTTCATCCCCGGCGCTTCGCCCAGGATGTACATGTTGTCGGGGGTAAAGCTCTCGGCGGTGGTTGTGGAGTGGCGTATCTGGGCGCTCTCCAAGGCCGGCACCCGTTTTAGAGCGTTTTCCATCAAGGGCTCGAGGTGCTCCATATCGTTTGGCAGTTCCTTGAATGACCAGTCGCTGGGGATACCCTCGGTTCCGTAAGGCAGCGCTCCGTATTCGAATGCACCGATCAAGAGGCCACCGACCTCTTCTCGGAAGTACAAGCAACCGTCCTGATCGCGCAGGATGGGCATGCCCTTGTAGGCGCCTTCAATGGGCTGGGTGACGAAATGCATGTGCTGGCAGGCGTGGATGGGCACGCTGATACCAAGCTTGCGGCCGAGCTCACGGCTCCACATCCCGGCGCATAATACTGTAGACTCGCACTTGATCTCGCCCCGGTCGGTTTTTATGCCGATCACCTGGCCGTTTTTCAACTCAAAATCGAGGACTTCGGTTTCTTCAAAGATCTTCGCGCCGCCTTTTCTGGCACCAATGGACATGGACATGGTCGTATCGACGGGATTGACCACTGCGTCGTTGGGCATGTAGTAGGCGCTCAAGACGTCTTCCGTGTTGATCAACGGCCAACGCTCCTTGAGTTCGTCCAGGTCTATGGGGAGGTTGACCACTCCGAAACTTTCGGCCAGGGATTCCCAATGTTCCAGTTCGTGCCTGCGGTGCTCGTTGGTGGCGATGTTGATGGTGCCGCTCTGGATGAAACCGGTCGGTTGCTCGGTCTCTTTTTCCAACTCCCGGTACAATTCATAACCGTATCGCGTCATCCGGACCATTTCGGGGGTGCCGCGAAGATTGACAACCAGTCCGGCTGCGGCCCAGGTAGTACCGCAGGTCAGGCTTCTTCGCTCGAGCAGGACCACCTCCTTAATTCCCAACTTAGTCAGATGATAGGCGGTGGCGCAACCGACGACTCCGCCGCCGATGATGACTACATTTGCGTGGCTTGGCAGTTGTTTGGCCATTTTAGTCTCCTCAAGACATCTTTCAATTGGCCGAACTTCCGGCCAATTGCCTGTTTTGATTATCAAATAATCACCAAGGGCTCAGCCGGCCCGTACAAACCGGCCTCTTGCCCAAATAACCCCGTACCCAGATTTAGTATCTATCCGGCGATATGTGCCAGGCCCTTTTCCATGATAGTCAGGCCTTTTATGCCGCCCACGTTGGCATGGCGGGATTGCCAGGCTTCGAACCTGGGCTTGAGTTTATGATAATATTGCCTTCACCATCGCTAATCCAATCCATATGCCGACAGGTATAGATTGGATGATGGCATCCGCAATTATGGGCAGTAGCTGCGATTTCCTTGTTTCTGGCTTTCAGACACTGGGGGAACCTTCACAGACCTTATTGCTCAAGATACAAAGACCGGCGAAATTAAGCATAATTAAATAAAGTGATTTCTGGAGAAAATATGAGTTTATACGTCAGCTCTATAGTCAGAGCCAGGAGAGTCCTCCCCTGCGTGCTATAATATTGGATAGCCGCTATGTTTAAAACCTGGTGTTTCCAGTTCTGGCTAGAACACTCAAATACTGGCGAAATAGCGAGATAGGTTGACAGCCCTATCTCCAAAAAAATAGGCTGCTCTTGACCTTTATTCTTTTAGTCTTCTAACACAGCTACGGCGCGTATTGGAGATCCGCTGCCATTGCGTATCTTGAGTGGAAAACCAATAAAGCGAAAGCGTTTCCCTACGACAGGTCTCAAATCACCTAAGTTTTCGGTATTTAAGGTTTGTTTTTCCCGACAGACCTGGTGGGCAGGATAGCTCTTGGTTAATGCACAGTCGTGACTCGGCGCGTCCTGACCGATGTTGATGGCACCGTGGTCGTAAATCCACTCCGCTGCCTCACGGCTGAGCCCCGGGTAATCTGTGAGCCAGCCAGCGGTACCCCATGTTCTCACATAATGCCCCGAGTAGAGGAGTACCGTATCTCCTTTCTTGATGTCCAGCCCATGCTTTTCTAGTGCTTCTTTGATCATATCAAGCGTATAATAAGTCTTGGGCGGGATGTGTGAAAGGTCGATGCAGATGGCTTCGGTGTAAAACCAAGCAAGAGGAATCTTCTCAATGCTGGGCGCTCCTGGTGCGGGATCAATGTGGCTGATCGAGTCAACGTGGGTGGTGCCGTGGGTGCTCATTTCAATCTTTTCAGCGGTATAACCGTAATCCTCTTCAAACCGTCCTGACCTGCGAGTCGATTCATGGGTGTCCGTGACGGTAATCTTGGTCTCTGGATGGCCAGGCCAGACCGGTGCGCCAGTAAAGATTTCTTGGCTCAAATCAACCAATCTGTAACTCGTTTTTTTCTCTTCCGTCATTTTATTCGCTTACTCCTTTAGCCATATTTCTTACCAGGTTAGATACGCGTGTCAACTCGCTCCTCTAACAAGCAAATCTGGCCTGAATTCCATCAGGAATTCGTCTTGGCAATCTCCGGCAGTTCTGTAGAACCACGTATTAGCTCCCTTCCGGCAGACAGTAACTTATGCGCGTGATAATCAGCGTCAATAAATACCAGAATCGATTAGGTTATATATTCACCCCTTTGAATCCCAACTTCGAACGATTACCGGTTAAGGCCGGGAAATACAGCCTATCTCGGCCTCACCTATATATGTACCTGGCTATTCCTTACCTAAGCCTCAGTCCCTCCTGACTCCAAGGCCCTCAGAAGAACTTCGGGGGTAACCGGAACCTCCGTGATCCAAACACCAGTGGCGTCATGGATCGCCGAAATGATGGCTGGGATGGGTGCGGTTGAGGATCCTTCTGAGAAACCTTTAGCACCTTTCACTCCCATGGGGTGAGGGACCTCCTCAATTCCGTAGACTGTCTCCTGTGGATAGTCAGAAAAG
>JACNIU010000032.1 GCA_014382905.1 Desulfobacterales bacterium | reverse complement strand
AGGCCATGGAAAACCTGGCCCGGTATATCATACGGGCCTCATTCTCCCAGGAGAGAATGGCATACCTGCCCGAGGAATCGAAAGTCGTTTACAAATCCAAGGACGCGAAAGATGAAAAGTTCTTTGATGCCCTTGAATGGCTTGCAGCCATGTGTTCTCACGTCCCGAACAAGGGAGAGCAGATGGTCAGGTATTATGGATACTACAGTAACGTATCCCGGGGCAAGCGGAAAAAAATGGACAGCGATGAACTTATACCCTCCATACTTGAGCCTGATGCATCTTCCAAAGATAACAAACGAAATTGGGCTCGTCTTCTCCAGAAGATTTACGAAGTAGACCCACTCACGTGCCCCAAGTGTTTTGGAAAGATGAAAATAATCAGTGTGATAGAGGATGAAGAGGTCATCAAAAAAATTCTTAAGCATCTGGGTCTATGGAAAATCAAGGAAAGGGCGCCGCCCAAAGCCACCGGGCCGCCAAAGCCTCCCGAATACAGCATTGACTATTCAAACTCCCAGGTCCCCGCGCCTGCCCGCCGTCCTTCTGGCGGGTCCGATAAGTGGCCATATGTGGACCCTCAGTATCCAGACACCTACCCATCCTGATTTTTCAAAGAACAGATGGGTCCAAGGGATACGTCTACCCAAATTTCCTCTACGTTCCGGACTTCTGGTATCATGAAGCCAACTGGCGCTGTCCCCACCTCAATACCCTCGCAGGGGCCGGGTCCCCATTTCACGCCCGCGAGTTGCAGCCACTATATCCTGCGGTTGGATTTTTCTTGACCCCCAAGGCCGTTTGACCTATACTCCACTCTCGAAAAAGCGAGTTCTTATCACCAGAATCAGCACCCCGTACCCAGTTCCAAATATCGAACATTCAGCATCCCATCCAAGCATCCACTCATCCAGCATCCAGCATCCAGCACACGAGCCGGTCATCTCCAGGCAGCCATGATATCCATACAGATTTGATTCATTTCCATTGCGCGTGATTCGGTACCGGCTTCGTTGTAGCAGCGGAACTCGGGCGCATTGCCCGACGGTCGAAGGTGTACGATTTCATCGGTTTCAAAAGTTATGCGCAACCCGTCGGTGGTGTCCACAGACACAACCGGACCGAACGACTCCCCGAAAATGGCCTCAATCGCCTCTTTATCTCTTACCCTATTTCCGGAGTTCAGCGCATTGATCCTGGCGCTGCTCTTTTCTGTGGGGAATTCTTTCAGCCGGTTGCTATAGGTAAACCGTTGCGGCAGTTCAGCAACCAGTTCACTGATTGTTTTCCCATTTTCAATAGATAGCAGGAGAATAGCGATATGCAGAATTACCGCATCCCGTGTGGGGAGTGCTTTCAGGATGTTTTCTGCGGATTCAATATCGGAGGCTATTAAAAACCCGGCGTTGGCCTCGTATCCCACCACCCGCCGGGCACCATCCCGCAGGGCCTGCTCCATCCCTTCGATCACAAAGGGTGATCCGATTTTCGTGCGGTAAACCCGATGGAACCACCCGCACTTCTCCAAGGCCGTATTGCAGGATACCGGAGTTGCAACGGCATCCGCCTTGAAGTAGGCTGAACACATGATGCCGGCCACATCTCCCCGAAGCCATTTTCCGTTTTCGTCGCTGATCAGTGGTCTGTCGCTGTCGCCGTCGGTCGATACGATGGCATCAAACTCATACTCCTTCGCCCATCGGCTGGCAGCTTCAATATCCTCAGGTCGGATCGCTTCGGTATCCACCGGGATAAATGTTTCGGAGGGGGCTAACGGTGTAACCTCAGCGCCCAGGCCGGAAAGGATGGTGACCATCAAATCACGACCCACCGCAGAGTGCTGATACACCCCTATTCTCTTTCCCTTGAGGGCGGCGTGAGGAAAAAACTGGAGATAGCGGTCTACATAGAGGTCTGTGGCCGCGGTATCAGGCAGAAGGTCCCCTGGCTCTGAACCAAACATTCCATTTTTGTCAAAAAGCCCCCGGGGAAGGGTTACCTCCTGGCGCCTGATCCCCTGTTCGTCCTGTTTGAGAATCTCTCCTTCCCTTTTCGTGTATTTGATCCCGTTACGATCCTCGGGAATGTGGCTTCCCGTCACCATGATCGTCGGTATCCCTTTCATCAGACCGTAGTTGGCCAGAGCGGGGGACGGCAACCTGCCACAGGAAAGAGGTGCATAGTCCCTGTCGGCAACCGCCTTGGCGGCAGCCCTCATGATCCGATCGGTGCTGGCGCGAAGATCGCCACCTACGGCAATGGTTCCACTGCCGTTTAACTGTTTCTGCGCCTCCAAATACTGGATAAAGGCCGCGGTATACGCATAGCACACCCTGTCGGTCATATCCTTTGCGAGGCCCCGGGCCCCGCTGGTGCCGAAGTTTACACGGCTTTGGACCATCAAATCGCTGATTCTGATTATTTCCTCCATTAGTCTTGCCCCCTGGGTCTTTCAACCTTACTTTCAAAGCATTGAGCAAAGATGTTTGCTTCCTGAAACGCGGGGTTGAATACTGAATTGTCGGTACGCTTTTATTAGGCCTAAATTCACAGATAGTTATCGCTTAGAAGCCTGGGGCCATATTTGAAGAGTGGTAATACCTGTATTGGTAAGCCTCGGCGGAAGGTGCTTCTGCAATAATAAGATCTAATTTAAAATGTTATTATAGTCAGGAAGCGTTGGCAAGAAGATCTTTTTCTTCTGCCCTCCATATCATGAGAAATATGAGTTCGTGATGAATCGAGACCTTTGCAGAACGCCCCCTTTTGGCCAATCTCTGCGCCTGCCCCGTAGCTCCGGAAGATGGTACTGGGGTCAGGCTCAAATTTCAATCCTCGAAATATTCAATATATTTCTGTGGTTGAAATTTTCGCCTTTCCCTCCGGGGCGTAGGCCCTCTGGGCCGGAGGCTTGACCTTGACCAAAATTGAACATTTTTCAAAGGTCTCG
>JACNIU010000033.1 GCA_014382905.1 Desulfobacterales bacterium | reverse complement strand
ACATGCTCATACTTTGTTTTTTCAGAAGTCAATGACATGACCCACACCTCGCATCTTAAAATTTGCTGTAATCATAATATATCATGGAATTAGATATCTATCAAACGCATCTGTCAAGGTCATCTACCGGGCTATCAGCTCGATAAATTAAAGCTGGCGGTGTAAACAGGAAATCCCCTGATGTCACGCTTTATGAGAGTGCCAAAAATAAAATCAATAGGTAGGGTTTCCCCTCGATATTCCACCCAGAGGGAGTCTCCCTTAACCAGCTTACCTTTGAAAACGATCTGCACCTCGTTTTTCTTCCGTTCAAGTTCATTTGCTGCGGACTGAAGGACCTTGTGGATATCAAGAGCAATAGCAGTCCTCTCTTCCCGCTTTGTCAGAAAAGAACATCGTCCAATGCCCAAAAGCATTTCCTCATGTCAACGCTTCTCGTGTAGCTTCAAAGTTATCCTCGCATGACTCGAGGCCATGATGGAGCAACTTTTCCTTCCAATGGGGCTCTTTCTGTTTCTCATATTCCCGTCTAATATGAAAGAAATTTATACCTGAATTTTGCACGAATTTGATTTAATCCCGTGAAAGAAAGTTTTTGCACGCACAATTTTATAAATATTAACGATGGGTTAAGGAACGCCAAAGAATGCACCCTTCTAAGAACCGCTATTTTACTGGCTTCCCAGAGCGCCGTTAGAGGCCTTGTTTAAAGCGGTTTTCCGAATCAGGTGAATATCTTTGTTTACCCATATGGTAAAATTTAGCTTTTTTTGCATCCCAGTAAAACCAGTAATATCAGGCCTCAGGAGGTCATGCTGCATTTTTGGCTTTGTTCCGTGCAAGATTCAGGTTATAATTTTATGGACATCCTATCCCACACGAATTCGTATGATATTCCCTGTGAATCACAGGGATCTCTCTCCATCGGCCAGGAAGAGACAGATTGATGAAACTATCCCTACCCAAGCAACGCAGTGACATCATTCTTTATATGAGCGGGTGGTTTTGTATTCCATTGGCTCTGGCCTTGTTTTTCTTTTATGAAAGGCCCAATTCAGCATTGGCCCAAGACTGGGTGGTCAATGGAACAGAACTTGTCGAAAATGACTCAATTGTGCTGGCAGGAAATCTCGTCGTCGAAGATGGTGGGACCCTCACCCTTCGTGCAGTGAACCTCACCATGAATAACAGCTATAACGGTGAATACGGGCTTCGGGTCAAATCAGGGGGTACTCTAACGATAGAAGGGGGGTCCGCAGTTACCGCAACCGCTGATTCCGGTCGCTTCAGCTTTGCCGTTGAGTCTGGAGCAACTTTTTTGATGAGGGATAGTGAGCTACATCGCTGCGGCTGGGGTTCGGATACGGAAGAGCTGGGGGATAAAGCGACCATCCTGTCCGGTATCAGGGGGCTGGTCATCAATACGAACAATGCTGTCATTGAAGGGAGCACCCTTTCCAATAATCATGTGGGCATTATTTTAACAGGATCAGACATTACCCTCGATAACAACAACATCCATTCAAACAAAGTGCACGGCATCTATATCCGGGATGGTACCACCTGCCAAATCACCAACAATACTGTTCAGCACTCTTCGATAGGCAGCCCTTTTAGAATGGTGGATGCAGAAGACAATATCGTCCAAGGTAACACTATCAGCCTTTCCATGATACATAGAGGTAACGTAGAAACCATGTGGTCCCACCGTAACCTATTTAAAAACAATACGATCTCAGGCCTTGGTATGGGGATCGTATTGATGTTTGTGTCCAATGAAAACCAGGTGATCGACAACACCATCTCAATAGATGAAGCCGGAATTATGGTCTGGGGCTGGAATAATCTTATACAGAACAATACCATATCCAGTACAGTTGAAAGCCCGGCAACCGGTATTTTCATAGTCTACGCCTACAACACCATGGTGTCTGATAACGACATATCCGGTGTCATCGGAGATGGTATCTGGCTGAGGCATTCTTCCAACAATTCTATTTTGAGAAATCTTGCATCGGCATCAACAGGTAGCTCTTCTGTCCTCCTAAACGGCGTGCTCCTTCAAAGTCACAGCGGGAAGAATATTATCCACGGAAATCAACTAAATGAGTTCTCAAGGGGCATCTCCATTTTCTACGAAAGTAACGAAAACAAGGTCGTCAGCAACCAATTTTCCCGAACCAGTTCGCTGGCAGCGATCATTGATGGTTCAAATTCAAATCTTCTCTATGGGAACAGCTTTTTGGAGATGGAAGGACCTCCATACGACACCGCAGAAAACCGATGGGATAATGAAGGGAGAGGCAATTACTGGAGTAAGTACTCGGGAACTGATGGGAATGACGACGGGATAGGCGATGAACCGTATGCTATACCGCCCAAAGGAGTGGACAACTTTCCGCTCATGAAACCCGTTTCCGTGGGTTCGCTGCCGGCACCGGAGATTGAACCGGCGATCCCCCCTCAAATGGAATCGCTTTTCTCAAAAACGGTAACGGGCACTGAAGTCATCCAAAATCAAAAGATCGTGCTTGCTGGAATCAGCGTGGAGAGCGGTGGAAGTCTGATTTTGAGAAATGTTGAGATCATCACCGGTGCATCGGACCGCTGTTCCGACTTGGGCGTGGCTTCCGGTGGATCGCTTAAGATCTATGATTCAAAAATCACCCATCTTTCAAACGGCTACGGTTTTCAATTTCAGCCGTCGAAAGGGTCCGTTTTTGTAATGAGTGGCACCGAACTTCAGGTGTGTGGACACGAATGGCCCTATGGTGGACTACAGATATACACTGATAATGCCCTCATTGAAAACAGCGTTTTGAAGAATAGCCAGATGACTTTTTTCAATGTCTCCGGTGGAAGAATTCAAGGGAACACCATCTCCCAAAGCCGCGAAGGAATAAGAGCACCAGGAAAAAATCAAGACAAAAAGTTTGACAGATTTTAGGCAA
>JACNIU010000034.1 GCA_014382905.1 Desulfobacterales bacterium | reverse complement strand
TTGATGATTTCAACATATACTTTTTCCATAAACTCGGCATTAATAAGACCTGTGGCGTTTTTTCCTATTCTGTCAAGGACTTCCCTTTCCCTCTCATTGTCTTGGATTTCGGTCTTGAATTTTTTCGCTATCAGAACCTGTTCCATCCTGTTGTTTAAAAGCTGCAGGACCTGGAAATCAAGGCTGTCAATATTTTTCCTGATCTCTTTAAGACTCATCCTTTACCTCGCTAATATCTGTTAATGTACGGCACCCCTAACCCCGTGAACGGCTATCAAAAATCCCTTATTGCTTCCCCCAATTCATTGATTGATATCTCTTTCACAAACGCATGACCTATAGCCTTAAGCAGCACAAAATTTATGCTCACCCTGTTCCTCTTTTTATCCTTTCCGAGGGCGTCAATCACACGTCCATGGTCGATTTGAAGCCGGGCTGGTAGTCTCAGTTTTTTTAGCAATATCTCGATCTTTTCGGTCTCTTCCATGGATAGATATCCCATTTGCCTGGATAGTCTTGAAGCAATCACCATGCCGGCACTGACCGCCTCGCCGTGGGAGATACCGGTCGTTTTTTCGATAGCATGACCGAATGTGTGCCCGAAATTCAGTTTCCTTCTCTCCCCCTTTTCCTTCTCGTCCCTGTTTACAATTGACGACTTTATGACTATGGAATCCGAAACAAGTTTCTTTATCACCCCGGTATCCAGCAAGAAGCCCTTTTTATAATTCTCTTGGATGTATGAAAAGAGGTGAGGATCTCCTATGACGGCATGTTTTACAATCTCAGCGAAACCGGATAAGAGCTCTTTTTCCGGCAGGGTCTTCAGGAGGTTTATGTCACAGATAACGAATTGGGGTTGATTAAAAACTCCCACCATATTCTTATACCCGCCGAGATTCACACCATTCTTTCCACCCACACTGGCGTCCACCTGTGACAGTAATGTGGTGGAAACAAACCCGAATGCTACTCCACGCATATAAGTAGATGCAACAAAGCCTGTAATATCACACACAACTCCCCCACCAATCCCCACAATAAAAGATGAACGGTCGGCCTCAATCTCTATGAGTCTTTGGTATATTTCTTTTACACTCTCCAGGGTCTTTACTTTTTCACCACTCCCGATCTCTATTACTTCACAGGAAGGGAAATCCTTTTGATAGTGCCGCCTGACATTTTCGTCGGTGATGACAACCATCCTTTCCAAAGGGGCGTATTTTTTTAGAGACCTAATACTTTCACCCACCAGTATGGTTGAGTCCCCTGTGCTGCCATGAATCTCGATCGCTTTCATCTGTTTACTCCGAGTCCAACCCTTTTTATTTCAATTCATTTCAGTCATACAAGACCGTAATATCTGAAGCTTTCTCATAAGGCCTGCAAACATATACGGTGGCATGGCCTGATCCTTATCGCATATTGCCTCAGAGGGATTGCAGTGTACCTCGATGATGATGCCGTCTGCTCCGGCCGCCATGGCAGCAAGACTCATAGGTTCAATAAGGCTTAACCTCCCGGTTCCATGTGAGGGGTCAACAACGATGGGGAGGTGGGTGACCTCTTTGACTGATGGAACTATGCTTAGATCCAATGTATTTCGAGTGTAAGTCTCAAATGTCCTTATCCCCCTTTCACAAAGAATAACGTTGGGGTTTCCCCCGGCAAGTATATATTCGGCGCAATTGAGCCATTCTTTGAGGGTTGAATACATCCCTCTTTTCAAAAGCACCGGTTTGTCAAGCTTTCCAACTTCCTTTAAGAGAGAGAAGTTCTGCATATTTCTGGTGCCGATCTGCAGCACATCTGCATATTCAGATACCCATGATACATCACGCGGATCCGTCACCTCGGTCACGATAGGAAGCCCGGTCTCCTGTTTAGCTTTTTCAAGTATTTTCAAGCCCTGGAGACCAAGCCCCTGAAAATCATAAGGTGAAGTTCTTGGTTTGAACGCCCCCCCCCTGAGCATATTGGCGCCTGCCTTCTTTACCTCCTGGGCCGTTTTTATGGTTTGCTCTTCGCTCTCCACGCTGCAAGGACCGGCAATCACCACAAAATCCTCGCCAAACTTCACATTACCGACCGATATGACCGTCCGCCCGGCACCATTACCATTTATTGATGTAAGTCTAAGAGCGTTCATTGTTTAATAATCTCCTCCGTTTAATTGTGTTTCAGCCCCGCAGGTCTTAATCCTGGCAACATCCTCTCTCCTGATTACTCGCGTTTGACTTTGCCCGCAGATAGTGATCGGCCAGGACGATCCTGACCATGGCCTCGAGCACCGGGACAATGCGTGGAACCGCTGTGGTATCAAACCTTCCGGTTAGTCTGAGTCGGGCAGGTTGCCCTTCTCTATCAATGGTGTCCTGTTCATCCGTGATCGAGGAGATCGGCTTTACAGCGGCGCGAAGGAGAATCTCGTCACCGTTGGAAATGCCGCCCAGGATACCTCCTGCGTTATTCGTTTTGAAGCCGGTTGGGGTTATGGGGTCATTGTTTTCAGACCCTTTGAGTCTGGCCGTTTCAAAGCCCGCCCCGATTTCAATACCCTTCACAGCCCCCACGGACATCACCGCCTTGGCCAGGTCTGCGCTCAACTTGTCAAATACCGGCTCCCCCAGTCCAGCGGGACACCCGGACACTCTAACCTCAACAATCCCTCCGATGGAATCACCTTCCTCCTTTGCCCTTAAAATCGCCTCTCTCATTTTGTCTATTACTGCCACGTCAGGGCAGTAGAAGGGATTTGTATTGATTGCCTCGAGATCAATATCTTCTGCCCGGATACCGCCCATCTCCAATGTGTAAGCAGTGATCCTCATCTTTAACGGCGCCAGGACCTTTCGTGCGACGACGCCGGCGGCGACCCTCGCGGCGGTCTCGCGTGCAGATGATCTTCCCCCACCCCTGAAATCGAAATGACCGTACTTTTTGAAATAGGTGT
>JACNIU010000056.1 GCA_014382905.1 Desulfobacterales bacterium | reverse complement strand
AAGGCAAGGGTGATCACGAGATCTGGTTTAGCCCGATAACCGGCATCAGATTTGTGGTTGACCATTCAATTAAGTCCCGGCATACGGCCAACGCTGCCCTCAAGCAAGCAGGCTTACCCAAGAAGTTCTAATCCAGATGCTTTATGCGCTAATCAAGATGTGACATCCGAGATTTCTGCTCTTTATGGCTCTGCGAGAGACAAAATCAATCGACAATGTCAACTCCTGAAATCTGTTCTTTTGACCCCCTGACCCGATCTAAACCTTGACCCTGTCAAAGATCCCGCTGGGGGGGAACCTCGGAGAACCCAATGACTAATGACACTTTCTGCACCAATGTTCTCCATTACCCATAGATGCCGCTTCCTGGTGAAAAACTGAAATCGGATCTCCGACCACCGACCTCTGGATCTATATGCCTCGCCAACCAAGGTTAGACGCCCCCGGCCTTCTCCAACACGTCATGGCCCGGGGAATCGAACGACGAGAGCTCTTCCGCGATGACAAAGACCGCAAGTCCTTCCTCAATCGCCTGGCCATCATCCTCGAAGAAATGCAAACTCAGTGTTATGCGTGGGCTTTGATCCCGAACCACTTTCACCTCCTCCTACGTACAGGCCCTACACCACTCAGCAAAGTCATGCGCCGCCTCATGACCGGGTACGCTGTCACCTTCAATAAACGACATAAACGCTCGGGTCACCTCTTCCAGAACCGATACAAGTCCGTCGTCTGTGATGAAGATCCATATCTCCTGGAACTAATCCGCTACATCCACCTTAACCCTTTACGCGCAAAACTGGTGCAAGATCTCAAAGAACTTGATAAATACCCCTGGTCTGGCCACAGCACCATCCTCGGCCGTTACAAAAACCCGTTGATCCCAGATCAGGATAGGAGCTATCAGCCATCAGCCAAGGGCTCTTCTGCGAAGAAGCAGAAGTTTTTCGCCGAAAAGACCATCGAGGACGTGCTTCTGCATTTTGGTGAAACCAAAAGAATCGCCCGAAGAAGGTATAGAGAGTTCGTCAAGAACGGAATAGATCAAGGCACACGGCCTGAACTCCAGGGAGGCGGTCTGGTGAGGAGCGCTGGAGGAAACAAAGCAGGCCTCTTGGGTAGGCAGAAGGAAGAACGCGAAAAGGGAGATGAGAGGATTCTTGGTAGTGGTGATTTTGTTATTCAAGCTTTAGATAAGGCGAACGAGCTATTCGAAAGAAGCGTTAACACTCCGATCTCTTTAGGTGAATTGATAAGAAGGGTAACAAAAGACAGAAAGATAGACCTTGAGGATCTGCTATCATCCAAGCGGACACAGGAGATCAGCAATACCAGGGCAATTATCAGTTATCTGGCTGCGATCGAATTGAGGAATACCGGCACAATGATAGCGTCACATCTGAGATTGAGTGAAAAAAGTGTCAGCAGGTGTATAGAGAGAGGGAAAAAACTGCTTGACAAGGACGAAAAACTGTTAGACTATCTGCAATAAAGTCAGAAGGTAACAACGTCCCCCATTAACACCATTAAGCACGCAAACTGGGGCTTCCATAGGCTAAAGAGAACAAGATATTTGCGTCAAGAAAGATTCTGTCAATGCTCATATGCCTTGCGGCTTTCTGTGGGGAATCGTTTCCGGATCAAGTCCCATCTCGCTAACTTGCATTATGGCCTTGGCATAATCCTCTGAAGTAGCAGTATTATTTAAAAGAAATTGAGCTTTGCGTTCCGGTGTATATATCTCCACAGGAAGCGTCACAACAGGACGCAAAAGCACGCCCTCTGTGAGTTCCTCCACAATAAGTTGTGAACCTTCTTCAAGACCGTATTTCCGGCGAAGAGTTGCGGGAATCACAACTGTTCCCCTTTTGCCAATTTTTGCTGTCTGAACGGACATGGATAAATACCTCCGAAAATCAGAATATCTGATATCATGATTTTCGTCAAGAAGATAATTTACATGGACAGCACAGCTTGATAAGGGAGAAAAGAGAAAATAGGAAAGAGGAAATAGAAAAGAGAGAGGACGGAGGACGGAGGAATTAGGAAATAGGATAGAGGAAGGAGGAAAGAGGAAAGAGGGCGGAAGACGGAGGGCGGAAGACGGGGTTTACTCGCAGTGTTCTGGCTCAATGTCAAGAATTAAGGCGATTGACTTTTTTATAAGGTCGATTTCATGGTTTGATGTCTCTCCGATCTTTTCCACAAATCTTTTATGGCTAACGGCCCTAATCTGAAAACAGTCAACTGCTGATTTTTTATGTAGTCCATTGTCTGGGTTGGCTTCCAAAGTAACAAAAAACGGGTTTTTCTCCCAATACGAGTTCCAGGCAGTAACGGGCACGACAATGGCAAGTTTAAGATGCTTTTCATGACCGCCGTTTACGACTATTACGGGGCGTTTTTTCTTGATTTCATCCCCAATGGTTGGGTCAAGATTTACCCAATAGATCTCACCGGTTTTCAAAATCTTCCCCTTCTATGGATTCAAAAACATTATCATGTGGCGCTCTGCCAATCATCTCCATGGCCGCCCGCCTTTTCAGTTCCCGGAGCCTTCTGCGGTCTTCCTCTACTTTGGTGTTGACAGCCTCTCGCATATATTCGCTCAAGCTTTTGTAATGAAGATCCTTGTAAACCTGTTTGATGAATTCGTGATTTTCTTTGTCAATCTGAATTTTGGTCTGAATTAGCATATTAGCCTCCATATTTCTTAACTCAGAATACCATAATGAGACCTTTGAAAAATGCTCAATTTTGTTCAAGGTCAAGCCTCTCTCCGAGGCGTAGGCTCTACGAGCCGGAGGCCGGCCCGTAGGGCCTACGCCCCGGAGGGGAAGGCGAGAATTTCAACCACCCCAGAGGAATAGGCTTTGCATTCCACGGGGCAGGCAGGAATATATTGAATATTTCGAGGATTGAAATTTGAGCCTGACGCCGAGATTGGCCAAAAGGGGGC
>JACNIU010000035.1 GCA_014382905.1 Desulfobacterales bacterium | reverse complement strand
GTGGTTAAAATATTCGCCTTCCTTGATCTTGACCAAAATTGAGCATTTTTCAAAGGTCTCACAAGATTTGAAGAAAAACATGTTGGAGAAACGCTCTGCCTGAGGTTGAAGGCAATAATGTAATGGGAAGATATACGTTGGAGTATCTCTGGACTCATTGGCAGAGGTCCTCGAGTCCTTTTGCCTCAAACCTCCAACCTCCCACCCATAATCTCTGCAATTCTTCCCTGATCTTCCCTCGAAATATACGGATACATGGGAAGGCTCAACCCTCGCGCAGCTACGTGTTCAGCCACTGGGTAATCTCCCGGTTTATGGCCCAGGTCTGCGAACGCACCTTGCAAGTGTAGGGGCACAGCATAGTAGGCTACCGAAGGAATGCCTTCGCCCTTCAGCCTATTGGATAACTTTTCACGTTCCTCCGTTAGGAGCGTGTACTGGGCATAGACCGAGTCATTGCCCTCAGCAATAACCGGGACCTGAATGCCGGGGATGCCGGAAAGAAGCTCATTGTAACGTTGCCCGGCTTCCCAACGGAGACGGCACTCTTCGGGGAATATTTCCAGCTTTTCGAGTAGAATGGCTGCCTGCATGGTGTCCAGCCGCCCGTTGATGCCCACCAGGGGATGCTGGTGCTTGACTTTCTGGCCATGCACATGAATCTGCCGCATCTTTTCAACCAGGTGATCATCATTTGAAAAGATGGCGCCACCGTCTCCGTAGCACCCAAGAGGTTTTGATGGGAAAAACGAGGTGCAACCGATGAAGGAAAGTCCGCATGATTTTTGTCCGTAGTGGGTGGCGCCAAAACTCTGCGCTCCATCCTCAATGACCGGGATGTTGTGCTTCGCGGCAATGGCGTTGATCCGGGTCATGTCCGCGCACTGGCCATAGATGCTCACCGGCATAATGGCTTTCGTGTGTGGGGTGATGGCCTCTTCGATCCGGTCTGGGTCCATGTTGAAGGTGTTGGGTTGAATGTCTACGAATACGGGTTTGGCGTGAAGCAGCGCGATGACTTCAGCGGTGGAGATCCAGGTGTAGGGGATGGTGATCACCTCGTCGCCCGGACCGATATCCAAAGCCATGAGGGCGATGAGGAGGGCATCGGTACCGGATGAGCAGGAGATACAGTGGTTGACGCCTACGAAAGCAGTGAGCTTTTTTTCGAGTTCATCGACTTCAGGGCCCAAGATGTATTGGCCATGGTCGAGGACCTGGTTGATTCGGGCTTCGATCTTGTCACGGATGCGTTTTTGTTGTGCTGATAGGTCGATAAATTGCATTCAAAACTCCTTGAGCCCTTCGAAAAACGCCCCCTTTCGCCCAATCTCTGCGTTGCGTTCGGATTTTAATCCTCACGCGCCTTGCTCTTGAACGAAATTGAACATTTTTCAAAGGTCTACTTACATCAGAAACTTTGAGAACTTGAAATTTCACGGGGCAGGCACAGCTCCGCCCCTTCAGTTACACCTGATTAGCCAGGCTAATTAATTGATTTAATTAGCTATTTGTAGAACCCAAGTGCCAGGCTTGGAGGTCCGCTACCAAAGAGTGAACAGCTTGTTTAAAGAGACCCCGGCAGCTCTTGCTGCGTCTTTCAGCTTCCTTCCATTGCCATCAAAGAGGATAGCGATATCAAAAGATTCGGGACGATAGTTTTTCAAATCCTTCAAATCCCCACATTGACCGATTAGGGTCATGTTCAGGCTTCTCTCTTTTATTATGGAATCTAAGAGTCCGCCAACCACAGAAGGTCCTACAAAAAAGATGCGACAATATCTTTCGTTTTGAATAGCGGCCAATTTTTCGGCTAACTTATCCCGGACGTCATGGTATTCCCTTAGCCTTGACATGACAAACCTGCCGGCCAAAGCGGCCTTGGCCTCGAGACCTCTTGGGGTTAAATGATAAACATAACTGATCTTTCTGGGACTTCTTCGAAAGTTTCCTATCTTAACAAACCCCTTTTCCAGAAAGCTCTTAATGACATAATTCACCTGACCAAGGCTCACACCTGCGTGCTCAGCCAGCTCCCGTTGCGTGGTGATTTCCTGCCTGTCTAAGGCATCTAAGATCTGGAAATCTTTTTCAGAGAGTTCCATAAAGGTCTTGCTCAGTTTGTTAGAAATAATGGGTAGGTTGTTCAAGTTTGAACAGAATTCATACTCTGAACACGTCTTTTTGTCAAGAAAAAAATAAAGATAGGGGTACTCCAGGACTCAACGACTCAACCATTTTACAAGACCGGGAGATTAGATGATTTGGCGTTTCTTTATCAGGTCTAAGACTCGCTGGGATGCTTCTATTGCATCCTCTTTGTGCGAACAAACAGTTAGGTCCGGGGTCTCCGGGGGTTCGTAAGGTGCGGATATGCCGGTGAACTCTTTAATGATGCCCGCCTTTGCCTTTTCGTAGATCCCTTTCTGATCGCGCGCAGCACAGACGTCAACCGGACACTCAACATAGATTTCCATGAACCGGTCCTTTCCTACCAGATCCCGGATCCTTTCTCTATCTTTTCTGTAGGGAGAGATAAACGCGGCAATGGCGATGATCCCCGCGTCAATATAGAGGTTGACCATCTCACCGATGCGGCGGATGTTCTCCTCCCGGTCCTCGGGTGAAAAGCCGAGATCACCGCAGAGACCGTGCCGGACATTGTCACCATCAAACACATAGGTGGAGCACCCCTTTTCGTAGAGTCGGTTTTCAAGATAGCGGGCAATAGTGGATTTACCAGAGGCCGAAAGCCCTGTAAACCATATCACAGCGCCTTTGTGGCCATGCAGTTTTTCGCGGTCCTCGCGGGTGAGGTATCCGTTGAACCAGGTGACGTTATTTTTTCCTTCAGGTTTATCGTTCATCTTCCCTGCTCTTGTATTTGGAGATATATTCCACAAAAAAGGCCAAAAAGACAGTCAGGAACAGCCCGACGACACCGGCTAACATTACATTGAGTCTTGT